>NZ_JBFBBR010000005.1:0-386959 GCF_040682795.1 Streptomyces sp. NPDC051105
CTGGCGTTGACTTTTGGCACGCTGTTGAGTTCTCAAGGAACGGTCGCTTCCTTTGTACTCACCCTCTCGGGCTTTCCTCCGGGCTTCCCTTCGGTGTTCCAAACTCTATCAGTGTTTTTCCGGCCCCCTGACCACCTTCCCGCAGACATGCGGAAGGTGATCCCGAGTTAGGATCTGACAAATTTGGGTGCTGCTAAGCAAGGACGCTTTATCGCGCCGCTCGGCCTCAAGCAGGAGTACAACTGTACACGGAGCCTCCGAGCGCGTGCAAATCCATTAGGCTGGTGGTCTAGACCACTAGCTGGTAGCTTCCATGCGGAACCGCCACTTCATATGACATACGCTGCTGCTCAGTGCCGTCCGGAACAAGCAGTGACGGCCCGTAAGCAGCTCCATCTCTGGGAGGCTTCCCATGACCACCGTGACGTCCCCTCTGGCAGGACGCGCCATCGGGCTGGCCGCCGTGCCGGATCCGGTCTTCTCCGGGGCCATGGTCGGCCCGGGCACAGCGATCGACCCCGCGCGTGAGCCTTCCGAAGTCGTGGCGCCTGTGGACGGCGTCATCGTCTCCCTTCACCCACATGCCTTCGTCGTCGTCGACGAGAGCGGCCACGGTGTACTCACCCACCTCGGTATCGACACGGTGCAGCTCAACGGCCAGGGTTTCGAACTCCTCGTCAACAAGGGCGACACCGTGACCCGCGGCCAGGGCATCATCCGCTGGAACCCGGCCGAGGTCGAGGCCGCCGGCAAGTCCCCGGTGTGCCCTGTCGTGGCCCTGGAGGCCACGGCCGACTCCCTTTCCGACGTCCGTGACGACGGTGATGTGAAGGCCGGCGACAGCCTCTTCGTCTGGAACTGACGACCTCGCCGCCGTCCCGTCGCATGACCGGAGAAGGCGGCGCCCACGACAACCATCGCGGCGGCGGGACCCGCCGCACTATCGGAGACGGGTGAGATGGAGACAACGCTGCGAGGCGTCGGCGTGAGCCACGGTGTGGCGATCGGCGAGGTTCGGCACATGGGAACGGCGGTGCTGGAGCCGCCTGCCAAGCAGATTCCGGCGGAAGAGGCGGAGCGTGAGCCGGGGCGTGCCCGGCAGGCCGTGGAGGCCGTGGCGGCCGACCTGATGGCGCGGGGCAACCTGGCCGGCGGTGAGGCCCAGGCGGTGCTTGAGGCGCAGGCCATGATGGCCCAGGACCCGGAGTTGATGGCCGACGTGGAGCGGCGGATCGCCGTCGGCAGCACCGCCGAGCGTGCCGTGTACGACGCGTTCGCCGCCTACCGCGAACTGCTGGCCGGGGCCGGCGAGTACCTGGCCGGCCGCGTGGCCGACCTGGACGATGTGCGGAATCGTATCGTCGCCCGGCTGCTGGGGGTTCCGATGCCGGGTGTCCCCGACAGCGACGAGCCCTACGTGCTGGTCGCGCGGGATCTGGCGCCGGCGGACACCGCGTTGCTGGACCCGACTCTGGTGCTCGGTTTCGTGACCGAGGAGGGTGGGCCGACGAGTCACAGCGCGATCCTGGCGCGGGCGCTCGGGGTGCCGGCCGTGGTGGCGCTGCCGGGCGCCGGTGAGCTCCTCGAGGGCACGGTGATCGCCGTCGACGGCAGCACCGGTGACATCTTCGTGAACCCGAGTGCGGAGAAGAAGGCCGAGTTGGAGACCGCGGCCGCCGAACGCAAGGCCGCGCTGACCGCCTCGACCGGTCCGGGTGTCACCGCCGACGGGCACAAGGTGCCGCTGCTGGCCAACGTGGGCGGACCGGCGGATGTGCCGGCGGCCGTGGCGGCCGGTGCCGAGGGCGTGGGTCTGTTCCGTACCGAGTTCCTGTTCCTGGACGACAGCAAGAACGCGCCGTCCGAGGAGAAGCAGGTCGAGGCCTACCGTCAGGTACTGGAGGCCTTCCCGGAGGGCCGGGTCGTCGTGCGGGTGCTGGACGCGGGCGCGGACAAGCCCCTGGACTTCCTGACTCCTGCGGATGAGCCCAACCCGGCGCTGGGCGTGCGCGGTCTGCGGACACTGCTGGACCACCCCGACGTGCTGCGCACGCAGCTGACCGCGTTGGCGAAGGCGGCCGAGGGACTGCCCGTCTACCTTGAGGTCATGGCGCCCATGGTGGCGGACCGTACCGATGCCAAGGCGTTCGCGGACGCCTGCCGGGAGGCGGGGCTGCGAGCCAAGTTCGGCGCGATGGTGGAGATTCCGTCCGCCGCGCTGCGGGCGCGTTCGATCCTCCAGGAAGTCGAGTTCCTGTCGCTGGGCACCAACGACCTGGCGCAGTACACGTTCGCTGCGGACCGTCAGGTCGGTGCGGTGTCCCGGCTGCAGGACCCGTGGCAGCCCGCGCTGCTCGACCTGGTCGCGCTGTCCGCGGAGGCGGCGAAGGCCGAGGGCAAGAGCTGTGGAGTCTGCGGCGAGGCCGCGTCCGATCCGCTGTTGGCGTGTGTGCTGACGGGTCTGGGTGTCACCTCCCTCTCCATGGGTGCGGCGTCGATTCCCTATGTCCGGGCGGCGCTGGCCAAGTACACGCTGGCCCAGTGCGAGCGGGCCGCTTCCGCCGCGCGTGCCGCGGACAGCGCGGACGAGGCCCGTGCGGCGGCTCAGGCGGTGCTGTCCGGCGAATAGCCGGGCGCGGCCGATCAGCTGTCCTTCCGGGGGCGCTCCACCTGCGGGTGGGGCGCCCCCGGTGCGTTTCAGTGGTGGTGGCCCGGTGTCGTCTCCTGGTCGCCCAGGTCGGGCGGTGTGCAGTAGTCGACGTCTGACTCCGGGGAGATGAGGTCGCCGGACTCGACGTCGGTGCAGTAGGCGTCGAAGACCTCGGCCGCGGTGAGGGGTGCGAGGCGGTCGCCGCGCAGTCGCCAGCCGTAGACGCGGTCGGCGGTGCCGGGGGCGCTGGTGCGCATGACGAGTCCGCCGGGGCTGCGGGTGGCGAGGCCGAGGGCGAGGACGCTGGTGAATTCGAGGGCTTCGGCTTCGTCGAGGTGGGTGGTGCCCTCGGTGTCCTGGTCGGCGTGGAGGACGGTGACGAGCGTTTCGGGTGGTCCGGAGACGCTGCACACGAGGTGCCGGTCACCAGGTGGGGCGGCGTCGAGGATGCGGCTGAGGAGGTGGGAGGCGCGGGCGAAGGCGGCGCGCCCGATGTCCTCGCCGCAGGTGGGGCAGGGGCCGAGGCGCGCCAGGAGGGTACTCGCGTACTCCCAGGTGGCCTGGCGTACCGCTTCGTCGACGAGGACGGGGACGAGGTCGGTGAGGGGTCGGCCGTCGTAGGGGACGGTGGCGCCGGTGGCCGCGAGTTCGGCGGTGAAGCGGGTGCGGCTCGCGGGGTTGTCCGGGTCGAGTCCGGTGTCCGTGCAGAACTCGGCGTATTCCTCGGGGTCGAAGAGCGCGAGTGTGGTGTGGGTGCCTTCCGCGGCGCGGGTCCTGAGGAGGGCTTCGATCTGGCCCAGGTAGGTGGGATGGTCGTCGAAGGTGAAGGTGCGGTAGCGCCGCATGGCGCGGAAGTCGTGTTCGTCGGTCAGCAGGCCGATGGTGCCGGCGATTTCGCGGCGCAGGACGCGTCGCATGACCCGGTGGTCGGTGTGCGCCATGTTTCCCCCTGTGAGAGCGGTCGATCAATGCTCACTCACAGTAACCGGCGCCACTGACAATGAGGGTTGCGGAAGTCGGCCAGGGACCAGGCGGTGCCGAAATCCGCAGGTCAGCGCGATGGCGGCACCGAATGCGATCGGGACATAGCCGGCGGGCGTCCGGATCCCGCCCTGCTCCCCGGCCTGGTGCCGCCCTCACGGCACTCCCCCGGCGCCCGGTCGCACCGCTCGATGCCCCGGCTCGCCCGGCTGGAGGAGGCCGTGCGGATCTCGACCGCCGGTCTGGAGCCGGCCGACGCGGTGCGGCCGGCCTCGGACTTCGCCGCCGTACTGGGCGAGTCCGAGGCCTCCTACGGCGGGTGAGCGCGCCGCTGGGAGGGTCAGGCGCGCTTGCGGGCCAGCTCCTCGTAGAAGCTCAGCAGGTCCAGGTTGTCGATGGAGCCGGGGTTGACGGCCTTCTCCAGGGGTGCGCCCTGGAGAAGGCGCTTGACCGGGACCTCGATGCGCTTGCCGGTGAGGGTGTGCGGGACGCCGGGGACCTCGATGATCTCGTCGGGGACATGGCGCGGCGAGAGCTGTTCGCGGATGGCCTGCTTGACGCGGTTCAGCAGGGCCTCGTCGAGGACGGCGCCCGGGGCCAGGTGGACGAACAGGGGCATCCAGTAGCCGCCGTCGGGCTGTTCGATGCCGATGACGAGGGATTCCCTGATCTCGGGGAGGCGCTCGACGACCTCGTAGATGTCGGCCGAACCCATCCGTACGCCCTGGCGGTTGAGGGTTGAGTCGGAGCGGCCGTGGATGATCACCGAGCCGCGGGAGGTGACGGTGATCCAGTCGCCGTGCCGCCAGACGCCGGGATACATGTCGAAGTAGCTGTCGTGGTAGCGGCTGCCGTCGGGGTCGTTCCAGAAGTGGATCGGCATCGAGGGCATGGGGTTGGTGACGACCAGTTCACCGACCTCGTCGATGACGGGGTCGCCGTTCGGGTCCCAGGCCTGGAGACCGGTCCCGAGGCAGGGTGCCTGGAGTTCGCCGGTGTAGACCGGGAGGGTGGGTACGGCGCCCGCGAAGCAGGAGCACACGTCGGTGCCGCCGCTGACGGAGGCGATCCACAGGTCGTCGCGGACCTCGTCGTGCAGCCAGCGGAAGCCGTCCGGGGGCAGTGGTGAGCCGGTGGTGGCGACACACCGCACCTGGGACAGGTCGAAGTCGCGGGCGGGGTGCACGCCGGCCTTGCGGCAGGCCATCACGTAGGCGGCGGAGGTGCCGTAGAGGGTGGCCCCGGTGCGTTCGGCGACCCGCCACTGGGCGCCGGTGTCGGGGTAGCCGGGGCTGCCGTCGTACAGGACGATCGTGCTGCCCGTGAGGAGGCCGGAGACGAGGAAGTTCCACATCATCCAGCCGGTCGAGGTGTACCAGAAGAAACGGTCCTCGGGGCCCAGGTCGCAGTGCAGGCCGAGCTGTTTGAGGTGTTCGACCAGGATGCCGCCCTGGGACTGGACGATGGCCTTGGGCAGGCCGGTGGTGCCGGAGGAGTACAGCACCCACAAGGGGTGCTCGAAGGGGACCTGTTCGAACTCGGGCTCGGTGTCGGCGGAGGTCAGGGCCGACCACTCCAGGGCGCCTTCGGGGGCGGCGGTGCCGAGCAGCGGGATGTGGACGACGGCGCGCAGGGTGGGCAGTTCGCGGCGGAGTTCGGCGACGATCTCGCGGCGGTCGTGTTCCTTGCCGCCGTAGCGGTAGCCGTCGACGGTGAACAGGACGACGGGTTCGACCTGCTGGAAGCGGTCCAGGACGCTGCGGGCGCCGAAGTCGGGGGCGCAGGAGGTCCACACGGCGCCCACGGCGGCGGTGGCCAGAAGGGCGACCACGGCCTGCGGGATGTTCGGGAGGTAGCCGCTGACGCGGTCTCCCGGGCGGACTCCGAGGGCGCGGAGTTCGGCGGCCAGGGAGCCCACCTGGCGGCGCAGCTCGGACCAGGTGACCGGCAGCGGTTCGTGGGTCTCGTCGACGTACAGGAGCGCGGGTTCGTCCGCGCGGGTGGCGGCGGCGCGCAGGGCGTGCTCGGCGTAGTTCAGCGTCGCGCCGGGAAACCATTCGGCGCCGGGCATCGTGCGGTCGCCGAGCACGCGCGCGTAGGGCGTCGAGAACCGGACGTCGAACCACTCCGTGACGGCCTTCCAGAACGTGTCCAGATGGTCGACGGACCAGCGGTGCAGTGCCGGGTACCCGCCCTCCGCGGGGGCTCCGTGGTGTTCCGCCGCCCAGATCTGGAACCTGGTGATGTGTGCCTGGGCGATCCGTTGCGGATCGGGTTGCCAGAGCGGTTGGGGGTTCGCTGTCGACATGGGGCGGCTCCCGGGCTTCTGCGCTGGTGTGCGTCGGGCGCGCACGGGCTGGGGTGTGCGCGTACGCGGCTGACAGGGACGATGCCATGTGATCGACTTCTACACCAGGGTGCGCTCCACATAGTCCGTGTCGTGAAGATGTGGTCCCGGCACGGGTGAACGGCAGTTGAACGGCACGCGCGTGTGGAGCGCCGAGTGGCAGGGTGAGCAGCATGGACGGTCGTGACCTGGTGCGTTCGGTGAGAGTGGTCGGTTCGAGGAAGGCGGCTCAGGGGTTGCGTACCGTACGGGCGGCGTGGCGCAGGAGGCGGATCGACGCCGCCGGGCTGCCCGCGCGGGGGGCCGAGCGCGCCCGGGTGCCGGGGCCGGTGCGGGACGCGGAGCCGGGACCGGGGGGTGGTGTCATCCGCTTCAGCCGGTCCGAGCTGCGGATCACGGTCGCCGTGAACGGGGCGGTCTTCTGGGGCTGGGACGGGGCCGGTCCCGAGCCGTCGTACGCGCTCGCGGGCCGCTGTCCGGAGCCGGATCCGCGGGCGGTCCTCGAACCGGACACGGACGGCGGCTGGCGGGTCGTGGCGGAGCGGGTGACGGTCAGCGTCTCGCGGCACGGCGCGGTGGAGGTGTGCACGCCCGGTGGTGTGATGCTGCGGCGGGACCTGCCGCCCCGCTGGTGGGAGCCCGTGGCCGGGGGCCCGGCGCGCTGGGTGCAGCGGTCGGAGGTCGCCGCGGACGCGCGGTTCTTCGGTCTCGGCGGGCGTGCCTCGGGGCCGCGGCTGCGCGACGGCACGTACCGCCTGTGGAACACCGACCCCGGCCTTGCCTTCGGGTCCGATGACGATCCGCTTTACATCACCATGCCGGTGCAGCTGGTGGTGGCGGACGCGGCCGTGCACCTGGTGTTCCACGACACCTCGTGGGACGGCACGGTGACCCTCCGGGAGGGCGAGGAGGGTGCCGGTTCCGGCCATGACCGGACCGGGCGGTGCGAGCTGCGGATGGACGGGGGTCCGCTGCGTTGCTGGGTGATGGTGGGCACGCCCGCGCGCGTGCTGCACACCTGGGCCTCGCTCACGGGCGCGCCCGCCCTGCCGCCGGCATGGGCGCTGGGTCATCACCACGCACGCTGGGGTTTCGGCAGCGAGCAAGAGGTCCGGCGGGTCGTCGGCGGTTACCAGGAACGTGGTCTGCCGCTGGACGCCGTCCATCTGGACATCGACCACTACGACGCCCATCAGGTGTTCACCGTCGACCACGAACACTTCCCGAAGCTGCCGACGCTGTCCGAGGAGCTGCGGCGGGACGGGATCCGGCTGGTGTCGATCGTGGACCCGGCGGTGAAGGCCACGCCGGGCAACGCGGTCTACGACAGCGGGACGGACGTCGACGCCTTTGTGCGGGATCCGGCGGGGCGGTTGGTGGAGGGTGTGCTGTGGCCCGGCGAGGCGGTCTATCCCGACTTCACGCACGCGCGCGTGCGCAAGTGGTGGGGCGGGCTGTACGAGGAGCGGCTCGCGCTGGGCTTCGCCGGGTTCTGGCACGACATGAACGAGCCGACGTCCTTCACCGCCTTCGGCGAGTCCACCCTGCCGCGCGCGTCACGGCACGCCCTGGAGGGGCGCGGCGGCGACCATCGGGAGGCGCACAACGTCTACGCGCTCTGCATGGCGCGGGCGGCCTACGAAGGGCTGCGCGAACTGGCGCCCAAGGAGCGGCCGTTCCTGTTCTCCCGCTCCGGCTGGGCCGGCCTGCAGCGTTACGGGGGCGCCTGGTCCGGTGATGTCGCGACCGGCTGGCCGGGGCTACGCGCGTCCCTGTCGCTGGTGCTGGGGCTCGGGCTGTGCGGGGTGCCGTACTCCGGGCCGGATGTGGGCGGTTACGACGGGAGCCCGTCGCCCGAGCTGTTTCTGCGCTGGTTCCAGCTGGGCGCCTATCTGCCGCTGTTCCGCACGCACGCGAGCATGCGGGCGGGGCGCAGGGAACCGTGGGAGTTCGGGGCCGAGGTGCTGGAGCACGCGCGCGTGGCTCTCCTGGAACGGCGGCGCCTGCTGCCGTACTTCATGACGCTGGCGCATCTGGCCCGGCGGACCGGCGCGCCCTATGTGCGGCCCCTGTGGTGGGGTGCGCCGGAGGACCGGGCGCTGCGCGACTGCGAGGACGCGTTCCTGCTGGGCGACGGTCTGCTGGTGGCTCCGGTGCTGGATCCGGGCGCCGACAGGCGTGCGGTGCAGCTGCCCCGCGGGCGCTGGTACGACACGCTGACGGAGCGGGCGTACGAGGGGCCGGGGCAGGTGCTCGTGGACGCTCCGCTGTCGCGGATTCCGGTGCTCGCGCGCGCGGGTGCCGTCCTTCCCGTGCGGGACGAGGACGGCGGTGTGTGCCTGGAGGTGTGGGCGCCCGCCCGGGGCCGGACCGGGGGCGGGCTGTTCGTGCCGGACGCGGGCGACGGCTGGGACGAGCCGGAGATCGAGCGTTACGTCGCCCGCTGGGAGAACCGGCGGGTGGTGGTGAGACGGGAGGGGGTCAACGGCGGGGGCGAACCGCCGCATCCGGTGCGCATCCGGGGGCTGGGGTGAGCCGGAGGGCTCAGTAGCGGCCCTCGAACCACGCGCGTACGGCCACGCTGTGCAGCGGGAAGGCGAGTTCCTCGGGCCTGCGCAGCAGGTGCCAGCCCTCCGTCTCGTCCGTGATACGGGACGGCGGGAGTCCTTCTGCCGGGCGCTCCGGGAGAAGTCCGAACAGCAGGAGGTGCCCGTCGGGTGAGCTCATGGCGTCGGCGAGCCGTACGTCCCGCACGGCCGCGTCGAGGCCGGTCTCCTCCTTGAGTTCGCGCACGACGGCGTGCCGCCAGTCCTCACGGTCGTCGACGTAGCCGCCGGGCAGCGCCGTGCCGCCTCGCGCGGGGGCGACGGTCCGGGTGATGACGATCAGGGCGGTGCCCTTCGTGTCGTACACGGGCTGGAGGGCGATCGCCACCGGCAGCGGGTTGCGGTAGGCGACGTGGCCGCAGACCGGGCAGGTGCGCGGCCAGCCGGAGACTCCCGCTCCATAGGGCGCTCCGCAGCTCGAACAGTGCGAGTCCGGAGCGGAGTTGACAGGTGGGTGCTGATTTTCGGACACGCGCGGACTTTATCCGATCACGAAGGCGACGTCTTACGGTCGGGGGAACGTCTTGTTCCGGAAGTGAACCGATGCCGACGGCCAGGAACGGACAGCGGGATGTGGCCCGAGGGCGCGGCCTGCCCAATCGCGGCGACCCGTGACACACTTCTGACGTCCCGTCAGATCCCGTGCCCTGGAGGAGCTTTGTCGCGTACACGCACGCCTGCGGTCGAGGGCTGGTTCACGGGCGAGGGGGACGGGTTCCGGCTCCTGGGCACCCGTTGCGCGGCCTGCGCCTCGGTCTTCTTCCCGCGAGAGGACGCCCACTGCCGCAATCCCGGATGCGTGGGCGGCGACCTGGCGGAGGTCGCGCTCTCACGCCGCGGGCGGATCTGGTCGTACACCGACAGCCGCTACCGGCCGCCGTCACCCTATGTGACCGATCCGGAACTTCCGTGGGAACCGTACGCGTTGATCGCTGTGGAGCTGGAGTCCGAGCGGATCGTGGTGCTGGGGCAGGCGGTTCCCAGGATCACCGTCGCCGATCTGGCGGTGGGCATGGAGGTCGAGGTCGTCCCCGGAGTGCTGAGCGAGGACGCGGAGACGGCCTGGACGACCTGGCACTGGCGACCGACAGGGGTGACGGCATGACGGCGGACGTGGCGGTGCTCGGCGTGGGCATGCACCCGTGGGGCAAGTGGGGGCGCAGCTTCGTCGAGTACGGGACGGCGGCGGCCCGCGCGGCCCTTGCGGACGCGGGACTGCGATGGCGGGACATCGGCTCCGTCGTGGGCGCGGACACGGTGCGTGGCGGCTATCCCGGCTACGTCGCGGGCGCGACCTTCGCCAAGGCGCTGGGCTGGCAGGGGGCGCGCGTCGCGAGCGTGTACGCGGCATGCGCGTCCGGGGCGCAGGCGATCGCCGCGGCGCGTGCGCAGATCCTGGCGGGGCTCGCGGACGTGGTGCTCGTGGTGGGCGCGGACGCGGCGCCCAAGGGCTTCTTCCGGCCCGCCGGAGGGGACCGCCCCGAGGATCCCGACTGGCTGCGCTTCCGGCTGCTGGGCGCGACCAATCCCACGTACTTCGGGCTGTACGCGCGCCGGCGGATGGCGGTGTTCGGGGACACCTTGGAGGACTTCGCGCTGGTCAAGGTGAAGAACGCGGCCCTGGGCGTGCTCAATCCGTACGCTCGTTACCGCGAGCGGGTCACCGCCGAGCAGGTCGCGGCCTCCCAGGTGGTCGCCGATCCGCTGCGGCTGCTGGACATCTGCGCGACCTCCGACGGCGGAGCAGCGCTGGTGCTGTCCAGCCTGGAGTTCGCGCGTCGGCACGGTGCGGCCCGGCCGGTGCGGATCCGTGCGGTGTCCACGGTCACACCGCGCTATCCGAACACGGTGCTGGACCTGCCGGACATCGCCACGGACTCCGCGGCGGCGGTCGAGCCCCCGGCGGAGCCCTTCCGGGCCTCGATCACACGCGCCGCCTACGAGGAGGCGGGCATCGGCCCCGAGGAGCTCTCCCTGGCGGAGGTGTACGACCTGTCCACCGCACTGGAGTTGCAGTGGTACGAGGACCTGGGGCTGTGCGGCGAGGGCGAGGCGGCCAAACTGCTGCGCGAGGGGGCGACAGCCCTGGGCGGGCGGATACCCGTCAACGCCAGCGGTGGGCTCGCCTCCTTCGGGGAGGCGGTGCCGGCCCAGGCGATCGCCCAGGTCTGCGAGCTGACCTGGCAGCTGAGAGACGCTGCGGGCGAACGTCAGGTGGCGCAGGCGCGCGTGGGGATCACGGCCAATCAGGGGCTGTTCGGACACGGCTCGTCCGTGATAGCGGTGCGCTGACGGGACAGGTGTGACAGCAGAGGTCGCACACCGTGCGTGACCACCCCGAAATGGTGCGTGAACGTCTTATGAACTGCCCCTGGGCGTACGCCGATGACGTCATCATGCTGCCGTGCGCTCCTGGACGGATGCTCTCCGTTTCGCCTTCCAGCCCGTGGTCAATCTGACGACCGGCGGGATCGCCGCACTGGAGATCCTTGCCCGCCCCGAGACCGGCGACATCCTCGCCGAAGCCCGCCGCAACCCCGAACTCGACGGCAGGGTGGCCGTGTTGGCCCTCCGCGCGGCCGCCCGCAAGGAAGCGCTGCTGCCGCTGCACATCAACGTGTTCGCGGCCACGCTCGCCGACCTGGGCGGCATCGGCCCACTGCCCGGGGCCATCCGCGAAGCCGGACGGATGCCCTGGGAGGTGACCCTGGACATCGTGCCGCCGTACACGCACGTGCCGCAGCGGGCCCTGCTGGAGGCCGTGGCGACGCTGCGCGGCCAGGGCTTCCGGATCAGCGCCGACGGCATCGGCGACGGAGACGTGCCCCTGCGGCTGCTCACCGACCTCTCCCCCGACCTGATCAAGCTCGACGCCTCACTGCTCGGCCGGCCGGCCGCGGTACGGGCGATGCGGACCCTGTGCGAGGAACTCGGCGCCCTGCTGGCCGTCGAGGGCGTGGAGAGCGAACTTCAGTACGAGGCCGCTCTGTCGGCCGGAGCCCAGCTGGCCCAGGGCGAGTTGTTCGCGCCGCCGGCCCGGATCCCGGTGGCGGACGTGTACGTTCCGCCGCGCTCGGCCGCCACCGTGTCCCCGCCCCGCTCCGGGCCGTCGGTGCGGGAGTTCATCCGGCCCGCCGCGCTGCTCCCGGTCACCGCGTCCGCGTTGCAGGTGCGGGCCCTGCTGACCGGTTCCCCGGATGTCTCCGGCGTCCTCCTGGTGGACCAGACGGGCGCCCCGGTCCGCTCGGTGCACCGCTCCCGCTTCCTGCTGTCGATGTCCGGCCGCTACGGCCACGCCCTGTACGCCGACCGCCCGGCCTTCAAGCTCGGCGACGCACCGCGCACGGTCGGCGTCGACGCGACCGCGTGGGAGGTCCTGGACGTGGTGGCCGTCGGCGGCCGGGACCGCACCTCGGACGATGTGGCGGTCGTCGACCGGCTCGGGCGCTGCGTGGGCGTCGTACGGCTCGCCGATCTGGTACGCGCCCTCGCCGAGACCCGCGTCGAGGAGGCGGCAGGACTCAATCCGCTGACCCGGCTGCCCGGTTCGGACGCGATCACGGGCGAGACGGACCGGTGGATCGCGGAAGGCCGCGTCTTCGCCCTGAGCTGGCTGGACATCGACCACTTCAAGCAGGTCAACGACGGCGCCGGGTTCGCGGCGGGCGACGAGCTGATCCGTGCGGTGGGACAGGCTCTCCAGCAGGCCGTGGCCGGGCACGCGCGCGTGGGGCACATCGGCGGGGACGACTTCCTGGTGCTCGCCGACGAGGAGGGGCTGAACCGGCTGGTGACCGACGTGCTCGACGCGCCCTGGTCCGCGGGCGGCCGTCCCGTCACGCTGTCCCTGGCCACCGTCGTGTGCGGCCCCGGCGGTGTGGCCGACCACCGGGAGGCGGCCGCGTGTCTGGCGCCGCTCAAGAAGGCGGCCAAGGCGCTGCACGGGGCGAGTTGGGTGCTGGGGCGGGCGGGACTGCCCGGCCACGAGATCCGGCGCGGCTCGGGCGCGTATCCGGCCCAGGCCGGCTACGTGGCGGTGGAGCCGTGAGAGCTGTCTCCCGGCGAGTTGCCTGTCATCGTTGACGTCGGCGACCTTGACGCTCCCTGAGTGCCGGTGAAAACTTCCGGTGTCGGTCGACATCGCCGTACATTCTCGGCGTAATCAGGCACTGCGCCGTGGGCCGCTCCTGTTCTGAGGCCCGCTCCCCCATGGGCGATTCGGCTGCTACGGCACGCTCGTCACTGACGCCGGGCGGGGCGCGGGACTTTCCCTGCCTTCGGCTGACGTCGCCAAGGGAACCGTTCCTGCTCAATGCGCCGGGGTCGATCCTCCGGCCAGCGCCCTAGGAGCCGCCATGAGCAACGGAGACATATTCGTCGGCGAAGTCATCGGCACGGCCATCCTGATCCTCTTCGGTGCCGGTGTCTGCGCCGCCGTCACCCTCAGACACTCCAAGGCGAGAGCGGCCGGGTGGGTGGTGATCGCGTTCGGCTGGGGATTCGGCGTCCTGGCCGGCGCCTACACCGCCGCTCCGCTCTCCGGCGGCCAGCTCAACCCCGCCGTCACCATCGGCATCGCCGTCGACACCGGCGAGTGGGGCAAGGTCTGGGTCTACCTGCTCGGCCAGTTCGTCGGCGCGATCCTCGGCGCCGTTCTGACGTACCTCGTCTACCTGGCCCAGTTCCAGGCCAACGTGCCCGACGAGGACACCGCGGAGGAGCCGACACCGACGCTCGGCATCTTCTCCACCATCCCGGAGATCCGGAACCCGGTCGCCAACCTCATCACCGAGATCATCGCGACGATCGCGCTGGTCCTGCCGATCCTCGCGTTCGGGCTGACCAAGGGGCTCGGCGAGTCCGGCACCACCGTGCTGATCGTCTCGCTGCTCGTCGTCGGGATCGGGCTGTCCCTGGGTGGGCCCACGGGCTACGCCATCAACCCGACGCGCGACCTCGGCCCCCGGATCGTGCACACCTTCCTGCCGATCCCGAACAAGGGCACCTCCGACTGGGGTTACGCCTGGATCCCGGTCGTCGGCCCCCTGGTCGGCGGGGCGCTCGCGGGCCTCATCTACAACGTCGCCTTCTGAATCGCGTTTCTTTGAAACGCGGTCTTGCGAAACGCGGCCTTCCGATCCCACGCAGCCTTCCGACCCAGCCACCGAGGGGTAGCCATGACGGACACCGCCGAGAGGTACGTCGCCGCAATCGACCAGGGCACCACGTCGAGCCGCTGCATCATCTTCGACCACGGCGGCGCGATCGTCGCCGTCGACCAGCGCGAGCACCGGCAGATCTTCCCCAAGCCGGGCTGGGTGGAGCACGACGCCACCGAGATCTGGTCCAAGGTGCAGGCCGTGGTCGCCGGGGCGCTCGCCAACGCGGGGCTGCGCGCCGACCAGCTGAGCGCGCTCGGCATCACCAACCAGCGCGAGACCACGGTCCTGTGGGACCGCGCCACCGGCAAGCCCGTGCACAACGCGATCGTCTGGCAGGACACCCGTACCGCGGCCCTGTGCAACGAACTCGGCGGCAGCGACGGCCAGGACCGGTTCCGCGACCAGACCGGGCTGCCCCTGGCCAGCTACTTCTCCGGGCCCAAGGCGGCCTGGCTGCTGGACAACGTGCCCGGGCTCCGGGACCGGGCCGAGCGCGGTGAGATCGCCTTCGGGACCATCGACTCCTGGCTGATCTGGAACCTCACCGGCGGCGTCGAGGGCGGCCGGCACGTCACCGACGTCACCAACGCCGGGCGGACCATGCTGATGAACCTGGAGTCCCTCCAGTGGGACACCTCCATCCTGTCCGCGATGAACGTCCCCGCGGCGGTCCTGCCCGAGATCAGGTCCTCCGCCGAGGTGTACGGCACCGCCGTCGGCCAGCTCGCCGGGGTACCGGTGGCGTCCGCGCTGGGCGACCAGCAGGCGGCGGTCTTCGGGCAGGCCTGCTACGACGTCGGCACGGCGAAGAACACCTACGGGACGGGCAGTTTCCTGCTGCTCAACACCGGTGACCGGCCGGTGCCGTCCAAGAACGGGCTGCTGACGACGATGGGCTACAAGATCGGCGACGAGGCACCGGTGTACTGCCTGGAGGGCTCGATCGCCATCACGGGCGCGCTCGTCCAGTGGTTCCGGGACCAGCTCGGCATCATCCGCTCCGCCGACGAGATCGAGACCCTGGCCGCGAGCGTCGACGACAACGGCGGCGCCTACATCGTGCCCGCCTTCTCCGGCCTGTTCGCGCCCTATTGGCGCTCGGACGCGCGCGGGGTCGTCACCGGCCTCACCCGGTACGTCACGAAGGCACATCTCGCGCGCGCGGTCCTGGAGGCGACCAGCTGGCAGACGCGGGAGGTCGTGGACGCCATGTACCAGGACTCCGGGGTGCAGATCACGACCCTGAAGGTGGACGGCGGCATGACCAAGAACAACCTGCTGATGCAGCACCAGGCCGACGTCCTCGGGGTGCCGGTGATCCGGCCACGGGTCTCGGAGACGACCTGCCTGGGCGCCGCCTACGCGGCCGGCCTCGCGACCGGCGTGTGGAACGACCTCGACGAGCTCAAGTCGCACTGGCAGAAGGACGTGGAGTGGACGCCGGCCATGGAGGCGGCAGTGCGCGACAGGGAGTACGCGAACTGGCGCAAGGCCGTGGAGAAGAGCTTCGGCTGGCTGGAGGACGGCGAGTAGCCGCCCGCCCCGGGACCACGGCCCGTACCCCGGTCGGCGGGGGTACGGGCCGTGCCGGCGCCTCAGGTGGTGACGGTCTGCCGGTGGCCCGCCGCGTACGCCATCGCGTGCTGGACGACGCCGATGAGCACCTTCTTGACCGACTCGCGGTCCCGGGCGTCGCACAGCAGGACCGGTACGTCCGCGTCGAGGTCGAGAGCCTTGCGGATGTCCTCGGCCGGGTAACGGTCCGCCCCCTCGAAGCAGTTGACGCCGACCAGGAACGGTATGGAGCGCCGCTCGAAGTAGTCGACGGCCGCGAAGCAGTCCTCCAGCCGGCGCGTGTCGGCGAGCACGACGGCGCCCAGCGCGCCCTCGGACAGCTCGTCCCACATGAACCAGAACCGCTCCTGCCCCGGCGTACCGAACAGGTACAGCACCAGGTCCTCGCGCAGGGTGATGCGGCCGAAGTCCATGGCGACGGTGGTGGTGTGCTTGCCCTCGACGCCGTTGGTGTCGTCGACCGGTCGCCCGGCCTCCGTGAGCACCTCCTCGGTGCGCAGCGGCCTGATCTCGCTCACCGCGCCGACCAGGGTCGTCTTGCCCACGCCGAAGCCGCCGGCCACGAGGATCTTGAGCGTGACGGGCTCGACCGGGGGCTTGCCGCGCTCAGATCGCCCGAAGATCATCGATCTCTTCTCCTGCTTGATGAGGGTCGCTTGATGGGGTCTGGTGACGGGCTTCCGTATCCGCCGCCACCCGGGGTTTCGATGACCAGTACGTCGTCCGCGCCGACGTCCGCGCTGTCGCTGCCGCCGAGCTCGGTGACCGTGCCGTCGGCCCGCTCCACCCGGTTGGCGCCGAGCCCGCCGGGTGCGCCGCCCGCCATGCCGTACGGCGGCACGCGGCGGTGCTGGGACAGGGTGGAGACGGTCATGGGTTCGAGGAAGCGGATGCGGCGCACCGCGCCGTCCCCGCCGCGCCAGCGGCCCGTGCCGCCGCTGCCCCGCCGTACGGCGAACTCGTCGAGGCGGACGGGCAGTCGCCACTCCAGGACTTCCGGATCGGTGAGCCGGGAGTTGGTCATATGGGTCTGTACGACGCTCGCGCCGGGGAACCCGTCGCCCGCTCCGGATCCGGAGGCGACGGTCTCGTAGTACTGGTGGCGCTCGTTGCCGAAGGTGACGTTGTTCATGGTGCCGGAGCCCTCGGCCTGGACACGGAGCGCCGCGTAGAGGGCGCCCGTGATGGCCTGGGAGGTCTCGACGTTGCCCGCGACGACGGCGGCCGGCGGCTCGGGGGCGAGCATCGATCCGGGTGGTACGACGATGTCCAGTGGGCGCAGGCAGCCGTCGTTGAGCGGGATGTCGTCGGCGACCAGGGTGCGGAAGACGTACAGCACGGCCGCGTTGACGACGGCGAACGGGGCGTTGAAGTTGGTGTCCAGCTGCGCGGAGGTGCCCGTGAAGTCGATGGTGGCGCGCCGGTCGTCGCGGTCCACGCGCACGCGTACGCGGATGACGGCGCCGGAGTCGGTCTCGTAGGCGTACTCACCGTCGTCCAGGGCGTCGATGACGCGGCGGACCGCTTCCTCCGCGTTGTCCTGGACGTGGCGCATGTAGGCCTGGACGACGTCGAGGCCGAACTCCTCGATCATGCGGCCGACTTCGTCGACGCCCTTGCGGTTGGCGGCGATCTGGGCACGCAGGTCGGCGAGGTTGGTGCGGATGTTGCGGGAGGGGTAGCGGGCCTCGGCGAGCAGCCGCCGGGTCTCGGTCTCACGGAACCGGCCGTTCTCGGCGAGGAGCCAGTTGTCGAAGAGGACGCCCTCCTCGTCGATGGTGCGGCTGTCGGCGGGCATCGAGCCGGGGGCGATACCGCCGATCTCGGCGTGGTGGCCGCGGGAGGCGACGTAGAAGAGGATCTCGGGTGCCGCGCCGGGGTCACCCTCCGTGTCCGCCGTGCCGTCGGTGCCATCAGTGCCGAAGACCGGGGTGATCACGGTGACGTCGGGCAGATGGGTGCCGCCGTGGTACGGGTCGTTCACGGCGTAGGTGTCGCCGGGGCGCATCGAGGTGCCGCGGCGGCGGATGACCTCTTTCACGCTGGTCCCCATGGACCCCAGGTGGACGGGGATGTGCGGGGCGTTGGCCACCAGGTTCCCGTCCGGGTCGAACAGGGCGCAGGAGAAGTCCAGGCGTTCCTTGATGTTGACGGACTGTGCCGTCGACTCCAGCCGGGCGCCCATCTGTTCGGCGATCGACATGAAGAGGTTGTTGAAGACCTCCAGCAGAACCGGATCCGCTTCCGTGCCGAGATCGGAACTCTGCGTAACCGCCGCGCGTTCCATGACCAGATGCCCGTCGTCGGTCGCCGCGGCCCGCCAGCCGTCGTCGACGACGGTCGTGGCGCCGGACTCGGTGATGATCGCCGGGCCGGTGACCGACCCGCCGGGGGGAAGATCCTCGCGGCGGTGGAGGGGTACGTCGTGCCAGGCGCCACCGGTGTGGAGGCGGACGGTTTCCGGGTCGGCGGGACGGCCTTCGTACGGGGCGAGGGCGGAGAGATCGGGGGGGTGGGTGATGCCGGTGGCTTCCACGGAGAGGGCTTCGACGACGACCGGACGGTCGAGCGTGAAGGAGTACGTGGCCCGATGACGTTCTTCGAAGGCGTGTTTCATCGCGTCGGGCTCGGTGAGCTCGACGGTGAGAGTGGTGTCGGTGCCGTCGTAGCGGAGCTGGGCGCGGCGGGTGATTTCGATGCGGTCCTCCGGGACGTCCTCGGCGAGGAGTTCGGAGCGGGCCGCGGCCTCCAGGTCGTCGGCGGTCTTGCGGACGCCCGGCATGGCGGCGGGCTCCAGGGGAGCCTCGACGGACTGTTCGCGCATGGCGGTGGTGTCGGCGAGGCCGATGCCGAGCGCGGACAGGACGCCCGCCATGGGCGGCACCAGGACCGTGCGGATACCGAGCGAGTCGGCGACCATGCACGCGTGCTGGCCGCCGGCCCCGCCGAAGGTGGTGAGGGCGTAGCGGGTGACGTCGTGGCCCTTCTGGACGGAGATCCGCTTCACCGCGTTGGCGATGTTGGCCACGGCGACGCTGAGGTAGCCCTCGGCGACCTGTTCCGGGGTGCGGTCGTCGCCGGTCTGTTCGCGGATCTCCCGCGCGAGGCCGGTGAAGCGGTCGCGGACGAGGCCGGCGTCGAGGGGCTGGTCGCCGTCGGGTCCGAACACATGAGGGAAGTGGGCGGGCTGGATCCGGCCGAGCATGACGTTGGCGTCGGTCACCGTGAGCGGGCCGCCACCCCGGTAGCAGGCCGGGCCGGGGTCGGCGCCGGCCGAGTCGGGGCCGACCCGGTAGCGGGAGCCGTCGAAGTGCAGCACCGAGCCGCCGCCCGCGGCGACGGTGTGGATGTCCAGCATGGGGGCGCGCAGCCGGACGCCCGCGATCTGGGTGGTGAAGACCCGTTCGTACTCGCCGGCGAAGTGGGAGACGTCGGTGGAGGTGCCGCCCATGTCGAAGCCGATGACCCGGTCGAAGCCGGCGAGCTGCGACATCCGGGCCATGCCGACGATCCCTCCGGCAGGTCCGGAGAGGATGGCGTCCTTGCCGCGGAACTGCCCGGCCTCGGCGAGCCCGCCGTTGGACTGCATGAACATCAGCCGTACGCCTTCGAGTTCGTCGGCGACATGGCGGACGTAGCGGCGCAGTACGGGCGACAGGTAGGCGTCGACGACGGCGGTGTCGCCGCGCGGGACGAGCTTCATCAGCGGGCTGACCTCGCTGGACAGCGAGATCTGCGAGAAGCCGGTGCGGGCGGCCAGCGCGCCGATCGCCTGCTCGTGGGCCGGGTGGAGATGGCTGTGCATACAGACCACGGCGACGGCCCGGATACCGTCGTCGTACGCCTCCCGGAGCGGGCCCGCCAGGGCGTCCAGGTCGGGGGCGCGCAGGACGGTGCCGTCCGCGGCGATGCGCTCGTCGACCTCGACGACCCGTTCGTACAGCAGCTCGGGCAGATCGATGCGGCGGGCGAAGATGCGGGGGCGGTTCTGGTAGGCGATGCGCAGGGCGTCGCGGAAGCCCCGGGTGATGACGAGCAGGGTGCGCTCGCCCTTGCGTTCCAGCAGCGCGTTGGTGGCGACCGTGGTACCCATGCGGACGGCGTCGACCTGGTCGCCGGAGCCTTCGAGCAGCTCACGCACGCCTGCCACCGCGGCGTCGGCGTACCGTGCGGGGTTGTCGGAGAGCAGCTTGTGGGTAAGCAGCCGGCCGTCCGGGCGTCGCGCGACGACGTCGGTGAACGTACCGCCGCGGTCGACCCAGAACTGCCAGCCTGTCACGTCACTTCTCCGCATCCGCGCCGGTCACAGCGCCCGGAGGCCGTTGATCACGTCGCGCAGAATACTCTCGTCCACCAGCTCGGCCGGAGGGACCGGCCGGTTGACATGGACGAGTTCCCCGTCGACGAGGTCGCCGATGAGGACCCGGACCACTCCGACGGGCAGATCGAGTCCGGAAGCCAGTTCGGCGACCGACTGCGGGGTGTCACGGCACAGCTCGACGATGTCCACGTGCTCCGGGGACAGCGTCCGGTCGTCCTCCGGGTCGTCCGCGTGGGCCTCCGTGACGACCACCGCGATCAGATCGAGGCGGTGCTGGGCCGCACTGGTGGTGCGGCCCCGCGTCATGGCGTACGGACGGACGACCGGTCCGGCCTCGTCGTCGAACCAGTGACTTCTTCCCTGACCGTCTCCGCTCATGTCATCCCACTACCCGCCCGAGGGCAGATCGGTGCGCGGAGCGGACACCAGATGTACGCCGACCCGCTTGACCAGGAGGGTCATCTCGTACGCGACCTGGCCGACGTCGGAGTCGGCGTCGGAGAGGACGGCCAGGCAGCTGCCGTCGCCGGCGGCGGTGACGAACAGGAAGGCGTCGTCGAGCTCGACGACGGTCTGCCGGACGCTGCCGGCCTCGAAGTGTCGGCCCACGCCCTTGGCGAGGCTGTGGAAGCCGGAGGCCACGGCAGCCAGGTGCTCGCCGTCCTCTCTGGTGAGGTCCTTGGAGACACCGGTTGCCAGGCCGTCGCCGGAGAGCACCACGGCCTTGCGGATACTGGCGACCCGGTCCACCAGGTCGTCCAGCAGCCAGTTCAGCTCGCCCTTGTTCGTCGCCGTGTGGCCGGTCGCCTTCGGATCGGTCATCGACCGTCCCCCTTTTTCGTTCCTTGTGCTGTGCCGTCCCGGGACCCGTCGCCCGCGGTGTTCTCCGCCCGGCCGCGCTGCCAGCCTCGCTGGAGCGAGGCCATGCGGCTGCGGACCTCGTCGGCGTCGCGCTCGACGGGCTCCGGCTCGTGCCCGGCGGCTCGGGCGGGGTCCTGTCGCAGCTGTGGGGCCAGGTTGGCCTGCCGTACCCGCCTGGGCAGCGGCCGGGTGCCGGATGCGGCCTCCGGGGGTGTGCTGCCGAGGGGCGGGACGGAGTCGTCGGTGCCGCTGCCGGAGGCGATCGCGGAGCGGCGGGTGCGCCGGGGCAGGGCGGCCGGCCCGGAGGGTTCGTCCGGGCCGCCGGCCTCGGGCGCCGTGCGTGGCTGGACGCCGTCGGCCGGGCCGCCGGTGCGCTGCTGGGACGGCTCGGTGCGGCGGCGGGAGGGCAGCGGGGCGAGTCCGCCCGGTTCGGGCCGGCCCGCGTCCGCCGGGTCCCGGTCGTCCGGTTCGGCGCGGCGGGAGCGCTGCTCGGTGACGGGCTTGCCGTGCGAGCTGACCAGCTTGGGCGTACTCCGTCTGGGCAGCGGCAGGGGGCCACCGGGACGCTCGTAGCGGGAGCCGTCCGCGGTGTCGGAGGCGGGCTGACGCAGCTCGCTGACGACGGGCGCGGTGTCGTCGTCGGCGCGGGCGAGGGAGCGGCGGGGTCGGAACAGACCGCCGCGCTCGCTGTCCTCTTCGGTGAGGGCGCCCGGGAAGTCGTCCAGCGCGTCCAGGTCGACGGGTGCCTCCAGCTCGACCGGTCCGCCCAGCAGCGCGGTCGGCAGCCCGGGGCGCTGCGCCGACATCTGGGTCCGGGTGGTGGCGCGGCTCTCCTCGGGTTCGGTCTCCGAGGCGGGCCGCTCGCGGTCGAGGCGGAAGCCGAGCCCGTTGGTATCGGGGATGTCGTCGGTCAGCAGTACGTCGGGGATGAAGACGACGGCGGTGGTGCCTCCGTAGGGGGACGGCTGGAGGGAGACCCGGACGTTCTGGCGCTGGGCGAGGCGGCTGACCACGAACAGGCCGAGCCGGTCGGTGTCGGAGAGTTCGAACTCGGGGGTCTCGGCGAGCCGCAGGTTGGCGTCGAGGAGTGCCTCGGCCGCCATGCCGAGACCCCGGTCGTGGATCTCCAGGGTGAAGCCGTTGGCGACCCGCTCACCGAGGACCTGAACGGCGGTGTGCGGCGGCGAGAACACCGTGGAGTTCTCCAGGAGTTCGGCCACGAGGTGGGTGAGGTCGGCGACGGCGGGGCCGGTGACGGCGACCCGGGGCAGCCGGCGGACCTCGATGCGCTCGTAGTCCTCGACCTCGGCCACGGCGGCACGCACCACGTCCATCAGCTGGACGGGGCGGCGCCACTGCCGCGAGGGGGCGGCGCCGGAGAGGATCACCAGGCCCTCGGCGTGCCGGCGCATGCGGGTGGTGAGGTGGTCGAGGCGGAAGAGGTCGGCGAGTTCGTCGGTGTCCTCGGTCCTGCGCTCCATGGTGTCGAGCAGGGTGAGCTGCTTGTGCAGCAGGACCTGGCTGCGGCGGGCCAGGTTGACGAAGACCTCGGAGACACCCGAGCGCAGTTCGGCCTGCTTGACGGCGGCCTCCACGGCGGCGCGCTGCAGGGTGTTGAGGGCCTGGCCGACCTCGCCGATCTCGTTCCTGTCGTACTCCAGGCGCGGGACCTCGGTCTCCACGTCGACCTGTTCACCCGCGGACAGCCGGCGCATCACGCTCGGCAGCCGGACCCCGGAGGCCTCGTGCGCCTCCTGGCGCAGCAGCCGCAGGTCGCGGATGAGGCTTCGGCCGACCCGGACCGACACGACCAGCGAGAACATCACGGCGACCATGCCCAGGACACCGACGACAGCCGCCTGGACGATCACGGAGACGGCGACGGGCCGGATGCGGTCCTGGTAGCGGTCACCGACCTGGTCGTCGAGGGTGCGCAGTTCGTCGAGCACATTGCCGGCGGCGGTGTCCCAGCTCCTGGCGCTGACGTCGTTCGGCACACCGGATCCGGCGTCGATCACGGACTGCTCCGCGGTCCGCAGCGGGGCGGTCGTGGCGTTCTTCCAGAAGCGGTCGAAGCGGTCGCGTTCCGACGACGGCAGCAGCGGCAGGTTGATGTCGTACAGGAGGGTGCGCTGGGCGACGAGGTCGGATATCTCCCGGGCCTCGGCGCGGGAGATCTTCCCGACCACGAGGGCGGAGCCGAGCAGAGCGTCCTCGCGGGAGAGGATTTCGCGGGCGCGGGTGATGTTGATGAGGGCCCGGGCCTGCTTGTCCATCTCGACGTCGTCGATCCCGCCGAGGGAGGCGAGCAGCGTGTAGCAGGGGTCGACGACGCGGTTGTAGAGGTCGAGGGCCTGGGCACGGCTGACGGTGCCCTGTTCGACGCTGCGGCGCAGGGCGTCGATGCCGTCGAACGCGTCCAGCACGGCGGTGAGGTGTTCGGCGTCGTCGGCGCTCATGCCGTCGCGGGCGTCCTGCTTCCCGGCGTTCTTCCTCAGTTCGGCGAGAGCGCGGTCGGTGGCGGCGCGGGTGCGGTGCAGGGCGGCGAGTGCGTCGGCGGCGCGCGGGTCGGCGAGATAGACGAGGGTCTGCCGGCGTTCCTGCTGGAGAACGCGGGCGGTGTCCTCGGTGGGGTAGCCGATGTCCTCGACGATGTGCGACACCTGGAACAGCTGGGTGACCTCACGCCCCGTGAGCACGGCCGCGAAGCCCCAGACGGCCGTCAGAGACACCAGCGGCACGAGAAGCAGCGCCACGATCTTCCGGCGGATCGACTTCCCGCGAAAGCGCATGGCCTCCCCCAGCTCGACCCCCGCCGGCCGGGGGTACACATGTACGTCAACAAACGGCGCGAGCCTACTACCGCCACATGGATAACTCGAAGACGCGTCCGGACGATGAACTTCCGCCTGGGGGCCGGGACATGGGGAACTGACAGGGAGAGATGTCCGGGCATTGCGGGAGATTGCCACCACGATCGCGCCGACTTCGCGTGTGTGGGGGCGGGAACGACACGAAGGATCAGTTGGCCGGAAATTTTCACTGGTTGGGAATCATCGGGCGAGTTCGTTCGTCCTTGTTGATGGGCGAGGGGTGCGAAATCAGCCACAGGAGCCGTATCTCGCATCCGGGCAGCGTAAAACAGCGCAAGCCGGGCAGCCACTGGGGAGCCGGGGTCGTCGGACACCGGTGCGAGGGGGTCTGTCGGCGGTGGGGAGTGACACCTTGATGGGGACGGCTCAGCGGCGCTTGGCGCCCGAGGACGGCACGGCGACTCGCTCGACGGTGCGTCCGGGGCCCGAGGCGCCGGACGGCGGCTTTTCGCCGCGCCTCGGCGACGAGGGGCTCTCCGGTGCGCTGGCGCGCACGCAACAGCAGGCGCGGTACCGGCCGTTGTGGGTGGAGGAGCCCGCCAAGCGGTACCGGATGCCGGATCCGGTGCGTACGTCGGCGGTGCGGGCGCTCATCATCATCGCCGTCACGCTGATCCAGGCCATGGTGGCGTTCTTCTGCACGATGGCGGAGTCCTGGCTGGCGTTCCCGATGGTGATCAGCAGCGTGGCGAGCACGGTGGTCGCTACCTGGGGCGCGGTGGACGTCCTGGTGACCCGTCAGGTGTGGAACCAGCGCAACGGCGTGATCTCGGAGCCGAGCAGCACGGCACGCTCGCTCCGCCGCGAGCGGCGCGCGGCCCGGCGGCAGCAGCGGGCCGCCGAGCGCGAACAGGAGCGGATACGGCGGCATGGCGGCAGCACCGGGCGGCTGTCCCACCCCTGAGGCCGGCCCCCACCCTTGCAGGGCGGGGGCCCTGCCCGCGGCCGATTGAGAACTTCAGGGCGAGGGCCTCTTGAACATGCGGGTCGCCGTGATCTCGCTGTGCCCGGCCTCCCCCGCGTGCGGCTGCTGCGGCAGCCCGGGCCGCAGGTGCTCCTCCACGCTGATGTACTTCAGCCCGGCCCTGAGGTCGGCGTCGTTCCGCAATCGGATGACCAGCGGGAACTCGGCCAGCGCGGTGGTGTCGAACAGACCGGTCGTGTACAGCAGCTGCACGCCCAACGCGTCCGACACGGCGCGCTGGAGTTCCAGCAGATAGGTCGCGTTGGCCCGTCCGATGGGGTTGTCGAGGAACAGCGTCCCCGCGTGCCGGTGCTTGTCGCGCCCGCGGTCGTTGGACCTGAGCGCGGCCATGGTGCAGTACAGGGCGATGGCCGCGGTGAGCAGCTGCCCACCGGAGAACACGTCCCCCATCTGGCCCACCGGCACCCGCTCCGCGCGCAGCACGGCGTCCGGCTTGAGGATCTCGACGGCGACCCCCTTCGGCTGCAGGGCCGCCCCAACCCCCCTCAGCAGCAGGGACATTCCGTCCCGTCGCAGGTCGGAGTTCTTCTTCACGGCCGCCCGGGTCGCCTCGTCGACGACCTCACCGAGCCGTTCGGTGAGCGTGGCCTGGTCGGGCTCCTCGAAGCGGATGCGGAGGAACTCCTGCCCGGACCACTCGCCGAGTCCCTCGGGCAGCCGGGACAGCCGCTGGGCCGACCGCAGGGTCGCGAGGGCCGACTCGACGAGCCCGCGCAGCCGGTCCACGATCGAATCGCGGTTGCGCTCCAGCTGGGCCAACTCGTCGGTCAGCACCCGCAGCCGGGGCGCGAAGGCGTCCGCCCACTTCTGGGCGTGCTCGGGCAGTGCGGAGGCGGGCAGTTCACGGATCTGCTGCCGCGCGGGCGTCCGGACCGCTTCGTACCGTGTGGAATTGGCGTGCCGTACGAGCACATCACTCGTCTCGCGTACGGCGGACTCGGCGGCGGAGAGGTCACCGGCGCAGCCGCGCAGCGACCGGCGGGCCTCGGCGGCGGACTGCCGGGCCTCCTCCAAGGTGCCGGGGTAGGGCTCGGGCTCCTCCTGCTCCTCCTCGGGGGCGTGTTCGCGCAGCAGGTCGCGGAGCATCGCGGCGATCTCGTCGAAACCGCCGGCCGCGTCCTCGGCCGCGCGGTGGGCGTCCAGCAACTCGGTGTGGGCGGCGCGGGCCTGGGTCAGGGCCTCGGTGCGGGCGGCGAGTTCGGCGGTCGCGGTGCGCAGCAGGGCCTGCGCGTGTTCGGCGTCACGCGGCTGGAGCTCCTCGGGCAGCTCGGTGTGTGCCTCGCCGTCCTCGGGGGCGTGCCGCTCGGCCTCGCCGCGCAGCCGGCCGAGTTGCTCGCTCGCGGTGGACATCCGGGTCTCCAGGAGCTGTACCAGCTCCTCCGCCCGGGCGGCGGCGGCCTGCCGGGAGGGCCCGTCGGAACCGTCGGGCGACTGGAGCAGCTGCTCCGCGCGGGTGCGGACCTTGTTGGTCAGCCGTTCCAGCTCCGCGAGCGCGGCGCTCTCGTCGCTCTCCGAACGGGCCTGCTCGGCACGGAGATCGGCGCCGACGCCGACCTTCTCGTACACCTGTGAGGCGGCCCGGTAGGCCTCGCGCAGGGCGGGCAGCGAGGACTTGGGGGCGTCCTCGTCGGCTTCCGGTACGTCGTCGGGGGCGCCGGCGATCTCGGCACGCTCGGCGCGTAGCGCCCGGGCGGTGCGGCGTGCGTCGTCGGCGGCACGCTGGGCGCCGCGCCGGTCCTCGTCGGCGGCGCGGGCGCGCTCCAGGCAGGTCTGGGCGCGGGCCTCCGACTCGGTGGCCTCGTCGGCGAGTTCGCGCAGCTTGACCTGCCAGCCGGCCCGCTCGCGCAGCCGGAACGCGAGGCCGGCGAGGGCGTCGGCGGCGCGCCGCGCCTTCTGAGCGGCCTCCTGCCGTTCGTCGCGCACCTGGGCGGTCTCGGCCGCCGTCTCCTCGGTCTCGGCCCGCACCGTCCGTGCCTCGGCCAGTTCGGCCTCGGCCTCGTCGGCGAACGCGCGCGCCTCCCGCGCGGTCTGCGCCAGTTCCACGAGCCGCCCGGCCGGGCAGCCGGTGCGCCAGGAGGCGAGCCGCGCGGCCAGCTCGCGGTCCCTGCCGAGTCGGGCGGCGAGGATGCGGATCTCCTCGTCCCGCTCGGTGGCCCGGGCGCGCAGCGCCTGCCGCTCCTCGTCGGCGGCGTGCTCGTCGTGCATGGCCGGGTTCGGCGGTACGAGGAACACGTCGCCCGGGGTGGCGTCGACGGCCGGGGTCGGCGCGAGCAGGGCCGCGGCCGTGCCGACGGCGACGGCGGAGCGCGGCAGCAGGGCGGCCTCGCCGAGCGCCGCACGGGCCCGCGCGTGGGTGTCGGGGTCGGTGATGATGACGCCGTCGACGAGTTCGGGGCGGGCGGCGAGCACGCGGGCGTGGTCCGTCGGGTCGACGGCCTGGGCGAGATAGCGCCAGCCGGGCAGCGCCGGGATGCCGTGCTCGCCGAGGTACTCGACGGTGGCCAGCACGTCGGGGCCGGGCGGCAGCAGCCCGCCGTCGCCCAGGGCGCCGAGGATCCGGGAGTCGTCGGCGGCAGCGGTGCGCAGTTCGAAGAGGTGCCGTTCGGCGGAGCCGACGGCGTCGTCGAGCAGCTCGCGCAACTCGTCGGCGAACCGGTCAATTTCCTCGGCGCTGAGGGCGTCCTCCGCGCCCTCGCCCCGGGGCCGGGGGATGGTCGTACGCGAACCGGTGAGGCCCAGCAGTTCGGTGAGCCGTTCCTCCGCCGCCAGGGCCTCCGCCAGGCGCTTCTCCGCGTCGTAGGTCCGCTCGGCGGCGGTCGCCGCGTCTGCCGCGCGGGCGGCCGTGAGTTCGGCGCGGGACTCGGCGGAGGCTGCCTCGCGCGCGTGCTCGGACGCCTTGCGGGAGGCCTCGCGCGCGGTGTCCCAGGCGGCCACGGCGGTCTTCTCGGCGTCGCTGGCCGCGAGGGCGGCGCGGGCCGGGTCGGCGTCCGGCGCGCTGTCGTCGAGCCAGCCGGCGCGGACGGCCTCAGCGGTCTCCTGCTCGACCTCGCTGAGGCGCTGGCGCAGATGCCCGATCTCGCTGCGGGCACGCTGCGCTTCGGTGGCGGCGGAGGTCGAGTCCCGGTAGGCGGAGTCGCTGACCTCCTGGAGGGCGGCGGAGCGCTCCTCCTCCTCGTTGGCGAGGTGTTCCGCGCTCCCGGCGGCCGCGTGCAGAGCCCGTACGAGATCGACGGCGGCCTTGGCGCGGGCGGCGAGCGCGGGCGCCGCGTCCCGCTCGGCGTCCTGGATGGCGGCGGCCACGCGTGCGACACGGTCGGCGGCGGCGCGGTGGCGCAGCACGGCTTCGGCGGCCTGCCAGGCCGAGTGCAGGGTGCGGGCGTCGGCCAGCTCGCGTTTCTGCCCGGCTGCGGACTTCTCACCGGCGGCCAGTGCCAGCGAGGCGTGCCGGTAGGCGAGTTCGGCGGCGATCAGCGCGCTGCGCTCGCGGGCGCCCTCGGAGTGCGTGACGGCGGACGCGGCGGCCGTGACGCGCTGGGCGAGGTCGGCGGCGCGCACCCGCTCCTGCGCGCCCCGCGCGGACAGCCGGCGCGCGAGCGTGCGGGTACGGCGCTCTGCGCCGGCGTGGATGTCACGCGCGCGTGCCCGCGCCTCGGCCGCCTCGACGATCCGCCCCAGCAGGTCCACCGACCCGGCGGTGAAGTCCCGTTCGGCGATCAGCTCGGCGCGCCGCCCCAGCTTGTGGCCGAAACCGCCGACCAGGTCGGCGAGCCCGTCGGTGTCCCGGGTGTCGGTCACGGCCCGCAGCAGCAGGTCGGTGAAGTCGGAGTCCTTCTTGACCGCGAACAGACCTGCGGCCTCGCCCTCGTCGGCGTTCATCTCCCGCTGGTAGCGGAAGAGTTCGGGGTCCAGGCCGAGGTCGCCGAGGTGCTCGATCCAGCGGTCGTGGATCTCCTCCCAGTGCACCTCCAGATGCGGATACGCCTTGCCCGCCTCGGTGATGGCGTCCCGGAAGCCCTTCATGGTGCGCCGCCGCCCCTGCGCCCCGGAGGCGCCCTCCACGGGCGGCCGTACGGCGGTGGACTCGGCGACCGGCAGATTGTCCAGGGAGAGTCCGGGCCCGGGACGGAACGAGTACCAGGCCTCGGCGAACTTCCGCGGGTCGTTGGAGACCTGCCGTCCCCGCCACTCGCTCACCTTGCCCACGACCACGCACTCACCGGTGAGCGTGTGCTGCCACTCCAGGGCGACATGCCCGCAGTCGTCGGCGAGCAGGAACTTGCGCAGCACGCCCGAGCTGGCGCCGCCGAGGGTGTTGCGGTGGCCCGGCAGCATCACCGAGAAGATCAGCTTGAGCAGCACCGACTTGCCCCCGCCGTTCTCCAGGAAGAGCACGCCGGCGGGCGCGGGGCGGCGAGGCGGACCGACCGGCTCCTCCTCGAAGAACTCCGCCTGGGTGGGGGCCGGGTCGGGCACGGGCCGGCCGACGCCCCGCAGGTCCAGCACGGTGTCGGCGTAGCGCGCACCGGCGGGCCCGATGGAGTAGAGGCGGACCCGGGACAGCTCGTACATGGCGGACTCTCGTAAGTCTGGGGAAAGGTGCGTGGGGTGCTGGACGGTCAGGAGTGGAACGGCAGTCCGGCGTCGGCGACCAGGTCGTCGCTGTCGTCGGCGGGCAGCAGGCTGGCCGTGCCGTCGGTGACCGGGACGACGCCGAGTTCCAGCAGTTCGGCCATGGCGGCGCTGCCGGCCATGTCCCGTACCTGGAGTTGGTAGCGGGCCGTCGTGCGGTAGGTGCCGCCCTGGTCGTCGCCGGTGCGCTGGAGGAATCCCGAGTCGGTGAGGAAGACGACCGCCTTGCCGATGATGCCCGTGGTGGATCCGGCCAGCCGGCGGGCGTCCTTGGTGGCGCCGGTAGCGCTGCGTCTGGCCCAGATCCGCCAGGCGGCCTCCAGGCCTGGCGCGTCGGTGGCCGGGTCGGTGTTCTCGCCCAGCTCGTCGGCGCGCTCCTCCAGGCGGCGGCAGGCCTGCCGGACGAAGGCGTCGACGCCGTTGACCGTGATCCGCCCGATGTAGCCGTCGTCGGCCAGGTCCTCGGGGCGCGGGAACGCCAGCGCGGCGACGGCGAGATGCGCGAGCCCGTGCAGGAACCGGTCGCTGCCGTCCGCGGATGTACGACGCGCGTAGTCGCCCATGCGAACGGCGAACACCGAGTCCTCGGCGGCGGTCACGGCCATCCCGGCGCGGGGCGACACCTCCAGCACCACCAGCCCGAGCCCGGCGGCCACGGCATCCGCGAGCCGCGCGAACGCCGGGTCCTCCCGGTAGCGCCGCAGCAGCTCGGTGTACTCCTGATCACGCGCGGGCTGCAGTTTGGGCTGCAGCCCGAAGGCGACGAGCCGAGCCGCGTCGGCGGCGTCGGCGGGCGTGACGGCAGCGTTGGCCGGCGCGGCGGACGCGTCGGCCTCAACGTACTCGTTCACGAGGACAACTCCTTGAGCTTGAAAACAGGGGTCGGCGCAAACGCCCCGTCAGGAGCGCGGGGCTGCGTTGGACGTGCGGCTGCCGCCGTGTGGGCACCACCAGCCCCCACAGGCCCGCACCGGCAGCACAACATCACGCGGCCTCGGTCCGATCCGCAGCCATCCCCACCGCATCCAGCAAAGCGGTCCCGACGATCAGATCGGCGCCGCCGAAGCCGGGGTCGTCCAGCTCCGTGCCGTCGTCCACCGCGAACAGCAGCTTCTGCTCACCCTGCCGGTAGGCCGTGCCCACGGCCGGGCTGGCGGCGTGCACGGCCAGCAACGCGACCAGGTACGCCAGGTCCTCGCCCCCTACCCGCCGCGCCTCCGCCAGCAACCCCGACAACCGCCGAGGCGCGTCGGCCGGAAGGTCCAGCAACCGCATGGCGTCCGCCAGCTGCTCCTCGCTGAAGCGGCTGTCGTCCGGCGTGGCGATCAGGTCCGGCTCCGGCATCTCCGCACCCAGGTGCTCGCGCTCCACGGGCGGCGTCAGCAGTATGTCGACGAGGTCGCCCACCCGCACCGACACCGGCGTCCGCAGCCCGGTCCCGCGCGCGAAGAACGCCCCGGTGACCCGGCTCGCCTGCTCCAGCGGCAACGGCAGCAGGGGCGCGAAGAGGTGGCCGTACAGGTCTGTCCCCGACGTCGTCATCGGCGTCGCGAACGCCTGCCGGTCCTGCTCCGCGCGGAACAGCGGCCCGGCCTCCAGCAGACGCGACTGCAACTGCGTGTGGCGCCGGATGCAGTCCTTGACGATGTCGACGAGCTCGGCGGCGCGCCGCTTGTTCTCCGGGTCCTCGGTCTCGTCGCGGGCCTTGCGGATGTTGGTGAGGATCGCGTTCTCGTGCCGGTAGCGGTCGGCTACGTGGTCCAGGGCCTCGGCGATCATGTCGGGGACGGCGTTGAGCCAGTCCACCGCGCGGACGTTGCGCCGGGTGGCGTCCAGGGCGCGGCGCAGGGTCTCCGAGTACTGCACGGTCCGGTAGCGGGCCTGCTCGGCGGCGAGCTGGGCGTCGGCGAGGCGGCCGCGGTTGATCAGCACCTCCAGCTTGACCTCGGCCGCGATCTGGGCGCTGGTGACGTCCGTGTCGAGGGCGCCCACCAGGACGTTGACCGCCTCGTCGGTGGTCCGGAGATACACCGTGCCGCCGGGGCCGGGCACCTCCTCGATCAGCTTGAAGTCGTAGTCCCGGCGGACATACGACCCGTCGGGCGCGAAGGTGCCGTACACCGCGCGGAAGCCTCGGTCGACGCTGCCGACGTTGATCAGGTTCTCCAGGACCCAGCGGGCCACGCGCTCGTGCTCGGCGACGGGGCGGTGAGGCGTCTGGGCGGAGATGCGCGGGATCAGCCGGGCGACGATCTGCTCGTGGTCCGCGCCGGTGTCGAAGTCCATGTTCAGGGTGACCAGGTCGATGGCCGAGAGCGCCACCTCGGCCATGCCGTAGACCGAGTACTCGCCCGCGAGGTTCGCCTTGCGCGTGTCCAGGTCGTGCAGCGGCGCGGTGCAGGCGAGCGCGCGCAGCCGCCGCGCCAGCCCCTCGTCGGCGGCCGGGCCCGGTGCGGGGCGCGGCCCCGCGCTGAGCTGGGGCGGAACGCTGTCCGTCGTCGCAGGCGAAGTCACGGTGCACAGACTAGGTCCTTGGTCTGACAACGGCCCAAACGACGCGGGTGGCTCCGGCGGCGGGGCCGGGTGGCCCGAGGCCGGTTCTTCGGGTGCGGGTCTGTGGGGGTCGATCGCGCCCACGCGACGGTAGCCGCACATCCAACACAGCCCCGCGCGCCTGACGGGGCACTGCCCCCTTACGGAGTCAGGTCCTCTCCGACCCTGCGGCGGTAGACCTCCACCACTCGCTCCAGTGAATCAGTGAGGTACGTCTCCAGCAGTCGCTCCGCACCGCGCCTGTCGCCCCCCTCCAGGGATTGCAGGATCTCCCGGTTCCGGGCCAGGTACGGCTCGTGCAGGGCGTGTGGGTCGTCGACGATGTGGAACGCGAGGCGGAGTTCGGCGAAGACGCTGCGCATCAGTTCGTCGGTGCGTTCGCTGCCGGCCAGGGCGACCAGTTCCCGGTGGAAGTGGATATTGGCCGTACCCACTGCTTTCCAGTCATTTCCGGCCGCCGCCTGGCGGCCCTCCGTGACCGCCGCCGAGAGACCGTCCAGGGCGTACGGGGGCTCGCCGAGGCCACGTACGACGGCGCACTCGACCAGGGACCGGGTGCGGTAGATGTCCTCGACGTCCTCGACGGTCAGGACCCGGACGAAGACCCCCCGGTTGAGTTCGTGGACCAGCAGGCGTTCGTGGGTGAGCAGCCGGAACGCCTCGCGCAGGGTGTTGCGGGAGACGCCCAGCGCGCCGCCGATGCCGTCCTCCGACAGGCGGGCGCCTGGCGGGAAATACCCGTCGGCGATCCGGCTCCTGAGGATGTCGGAGACCCGTTCGGCGGTGCTGGTGCGCCCGAGGAGGGCACGGTCGTCGGCCAGTCCCGTCAGCTGCTCTGCCATGCCCGGAATTCAACCGCAGACACAGGAACGAAACAACGCGGGTATTGAAGGATCGTTGAACGATCCTCTACGGTGCTCAGCACGCTCACCTTGGCACGGCACCGCACGGCTCAGTCCCCGCACCCTCCGTCCCCTCTCCATGCTTCTGCGAGGTGCCCATGAGCACGACTCCTCCACCGCAGGCCCTGACCTCCGACGCGCACCCGGGCAAGGGTGAACGCACCGCCGAGGACGGCGCGTTCGGCTGGCTGCGCGCCCTCGGTCCGCGCGGCCGGCACGCGTTCGCCGGCGCCTTCGGCGGATATGCACTGGATTCGTACGACTACTTCACCCTGCCGCTGAGCATGGTCGCGCTCGCGGCCTACTTCGGCCTGGACAGCGGCCAGACCGGCCTGTTCACCACCGTCACCCTGGTGGTCTCCGCGGTCGGCGGCGCCGCCGCGGGCGTCGTCGCGGACCGGGTCGGCCGGGTCCGCGCCCTGATGATCACGGTCATCACCTATGCCGTCTTCACCGTGGCCTGCGGCTTCGCACCCAACTACGAGACGCTGCTGGTGTTCCGCGCCCTCCAGGGCCTCGGCTTCGGCGGCGAGTGGGCGGTCGGCGCGATCCTGGTCGCCGAGTACGCGAGCGCCCGGCACCGTGGCCGCACACTCGGGGCGATCCAGAGCTCCTGGGCCGTCGGCTGGGCACTCGCCGTGATCGTCTACACGACGGTCTTCTCGTTCGTCGGCGACGACCTGGCCTGGCGGGTCATGTTCTGGACCGGCGCCCTTCCCGCGCTGCTCGTGGTGTGGCTGCGCCGCCGGGTGCACGACGCTCCGCAGGCGGTCGCGGTACGTGAACAGAGCCCGAGGCGCGGCTCGTTCGCCGCGATCTTCCGTCCGGCCACGGCCGAAGCGCCGGGTCTGCTGCGCACCACGGTCTTCGCGGGCCTGCTGTCCACGGGTGTCCAGGGCGGCTACTACACGCTGGCCACCTGGATCCCCACGTATCTGAAGTCCGAGCGCGGGCTGTCGGTCGTCGGCACCGGCGGCTATCTGACCTTCCTGATCTCGGGGGCCTTCCTCGGGTATCTCACCGGCGGATACCTCACCGACCGGCTGGGCCGGCGCCGCAACATCTGGCTGTTCGCGGTGCTGTCGGCGGTCTGTGTGCTGGCGTACGCGAACATCCCGGACGGCGCCAACACCACGCTTCTGGTGCTCGGTTTCCCGCTCGGCTTCTGTATGTCGGCGATCTTCAGCGGCTTCGGTTCCTACCTGAGCGAGCTGTACCCGACGGCGGTGCGCGGCACCGGGCAGGGCTTCACGTACAACGCGGGCCGCGCGGTGGGCGCGGTCTTCCCGACCCTGGTGGGCTTCCTGGCCGACAGCTGGGGCGTGGGCGGCGCGCTGATCTTCGGCGCGGCCGGGTACGGGCTCGCCGCCCTGGCCCTGTTCGGGCTGCCGGAGACGCGCGGGAAGGAACTGGCGTGAACCGTACCGAAGACCGCCCTGTCACCCTGGCCGACGAGCACGCGCACGCGTGGAGCCCGAAAACCGCCCGGGACCGCTTCCGGGAGGGCCTCACGGGCGCCACGGCCGGGGTCGCGGCCGGCCACACCCAGGCCAACCTGGTCTCGGTGCCCGCCGACTGGGCGTACGAGATGCTGCTGTTCTGCCAGCGCAACCCCAAGCCCTGCCCGGTGCTCGACGTCACCGACGCCGGCGCCACCGACACCGTGCTCGCGGACGGCGCGGACCTGCGCACCGACCTGCCGCGCTACCGGGTCTGGCGGGACGGGGAGTTGGTGGACGAGCCGACGGACGCGAGAGCCTACTGGCGGGACGATCTGGTGTCGTTCCTGCTCGGGTGCAGCTTCACGTTCGAGTGGGCGCTGGCCGAGGCGGGTGTGCCGATCCGCCATGTCGAGCAGGGCCGGAACGTGCCGATGTACGTGACGAGCCGCCCGTGCCGTCCGGCTGGGCGGCTGAGCGGGCCGCTGGTGGTCTCGATGCGCCCGGTCCCGGCGGAGCGTCTGTCGGTCGCGATCCAGGAGAGCAGTCGGCTCCCGGCGGTGCACGGTGGCCCCGTGCACTGCGGCGATCCCTCGGCGCTCGGCATCGACGATCTCGGCCGACCCGACTTCGGGGACCCGGTGGACGCCGGCCCCGACGACATCCCGGTGTTCTGGGCCTGCGGGGTGACCCCGCAGGCGGTGGTGACGGCCTCCCGGCCGCCGTTCGCCATCACGCACGCACCGGGCCAGATGTTCATCACCGACGCCCGCGACGAGCAGTACCGCGTCGCCTGACACGAGAGACACCGGATCCATGACCTCGATCGATCTGAACGCCGACCTCGGCGAGGGCTTCGGCCGCTGGCGGCTCACCGACGACGAGCAGTTGCTGTCCGTCGTCACCAGCGCCAACGTGGCCTGCGGCTTCCACGCCGGGGACGCGGCCACCATGCGGCGGGTGTGCGAGCTGGCGGCCGGGCGCGGGGTGACGATCGGCGCCCAGGTGTCCTACCGGGACCTGGCGGGGTTCGGACGGCGCGCGATGGACGTGCCGTCCGCCGAACTGGCGGCTGAGGTGGCCTACCAGATCGGTGCCCTTGAGGTCTTCGCTCGCGCGGCCGGCGCGCGCGTGGCGTACGTGAAGCCGCACGGCGCGCTCTACAACCGGGTCGTGCACGACGAGGAGCAGGCCGCCGCGGTGGTCGACGGCGTGCTCCTCGCGAACGCCTCGCTGCCCGTCCTCGGGCTGCCCGGCTCGCGGCTGCTGGAGCAGGCCGGGAAGGCGGGGCTGCCGGCCGTCACGGAGGCGTTCGCGGACCGCGCGTACACCGACGAAGGCACGCTCGTCCCGCGCGGGCGCGAGGGTGCGGTGGTGAGCGACCCGGAGGCGGTCGTGGAGCGCTCGGTGGAGCTGGCACGCTCCGGCGCGGTCACCACGCACTCCGGCGCGCGCATCGCCGTACGCGCCCGCTCACTCTGCCTGCATGGCGACACCCCGGGCGCCGTGGAGCTGGCCCGCAGGGTGCGCGCGCGGCTCACGGAGGCGGGCGTGACCGTAGCGGCCTTCGCATGAGCACGAGCATGGGCAGGGGCATGGGGGCACGGGCATGGGCATTGGCGAAAGCACGAGCACGAGCACGAACACTGACACGAGCGTGGACACAAGCCCCGGCATGAACACGAGTTCGACGACCGAGGCCGCCACGCCCATGACGATGACAACCCATCTCGTCGGTGACGACGGCCTCCTGGTCGAGGTCGGCTCCGGCGTGGAGGCTCAGGCCCTGCACGCCGAGTTGTCGCGGCGGCGTGCGGAAGGCTCGCTGAGGGCCCGCGAGATCGTGCCGGCTGCCCGCACGGTCCTGCTCGACGGCCTCGACGACCCGACCCGCTGGGCCGCCGAACTGGCCGCCGCGCAGATCCCGCCCACTCCTCCACGCCCGCGTGCGGCGATCGAGCTGCCCGTGCGTTACGACGGTCCGGACCTGGCCGAGGTGGCCGCCCACTGGCGGGTGCCCGAGCGGGAGGTGGCCCGCATCCACGCGGGAACCGAGTTCACGGTCGCCTTCTGCGGTTTCGCCCCCGGCTTCGGCTATCTCACCGGGCTCCCCGCCCGCTACGACGTGCCGCGCCGCGCCACTCCGCGCACGGCGGTGCCCGCGGGCGCGGTGGCGCTGGCCGGGCCGTACACAGGCGTGTACCCGCGTTCCTCGCCGGGCGGCTGGCAGTTGATCGGAACGACGGAGGCAGTGCTGTGGGACCACACCCGGGTGCCGGCCGCGCTGCTGACCCCGGGTGCGCGCGTGCGGTTCGTACCGGTGAGGGGCGTATGACCGACCGTGCGCTCGTCGTCGTACGAGCCGGAGCGCTGACCACCGTGCAGGACCGCGGACGCCCCGGGTACGCGCATCTCGGGGTACCCCGCTCGGGGGCGCTGGACGCGCCCGCCGCGGCGCTCGTCAACCGGCTGGTCGGCAACTCCCCCGACGCGGCCGTCCTGGAGACGACCCTCAACGGGTGTGCCGTGCGGCCGCGTTCGGCAGTGGTGGTCGCGGTCGGGGGTGCGCAGGGTCCGGTCGCGGTGGGCGGGCGCCCGGCCGCGTGGGGCGCGCCCGTGCTGGTTCCGGCCGGGGAACTGCTGGAAGTGGGGGCGGCCCGGCGCGGCGTACGAAGTTATGTGGCCGTCTCCGGTGGGATCGCCGTCGAGCCGGTCCTGGGCAGCCGGGCCACGGATCTGCTCTCCGGGCTCGGGCCGGCTCCACTGGCGGACGGCACGGTGCTGCCGCTGGGCACTCCGGTGGGCCCGCACGCGCGCGTGGACGTCGCACCGCAGCCGTCCCCGCCCACGGAGCTCGTGCTGCGGGTGACGCTCGGCCCGCGCGCCGACTGGTTCACGCCCGCGGCCGTCCGGGCGTTCACCTCGCGCGCGTACCGCGTGTCGTCGGCGAGCAACCGCATCGGGCTGCGCACGGAAGGGCCCGCCTTGGAGCGGGCCCGTTCCGGTGAACTCCCCAGCGAGGGCATGGTCCTCGGCGCCGTCCAGGTGCCGCCGGACGGCTGTCCGGTGGTGTTCCTGGCCGACCATCCGACGACCGGCGGCTATCCGGTGATCGCGGTGGTCCGCGCCGCCGACCTCCCGGCGGCGGCCCAGGCGGTCCCGGGCGTCCCGGTCCGCTTCGTGGCCGTACGCCGTCGCTGAGCCGCCGTGACGGCCTCATCCGGCACCGCCGTGTCACCGCCGGCGCCAGTCCGCGTGCCGCCGCCGACGCCGTCGTCCGCGCGTGACGTCCTCGTCCTCACGCGGCGTCGGCGGGCCGCTCCGGCGGCTGGAGGGCGGCCAGCGCGGCGGACACGGCGGCGGACGCGCTCAGGTCCAGGCGGGCGCTGGTGCCCTTCCGGCGGTGCCGCATCTCGTCGATGGCCAGCCGCAGCAGCTGGGGCAGGAGGTCGCGGCACCGCCTGATCACCCAGGCGGTACCGGCCGTGGCCAGCCAGAACAGACTCGCCTTCCTGGTCGGCGGGGGGAACTCGGGCTCGGGGGACGGCGCCGTACCCGTCGCCATACCCAGCGGGGCGAGCAGGGCGTGGAAGCGGACGGCGAGCTGCCGGTGCCCGCGCTCGCCCGGGTGCAGCCGGTCCGCGCTCCACATCTCGCGGTCGGTGAGCCAGGCACCCTCCGCCGCGTGCAGATGGACGGCCCCGTACCGCTCGGACAGGGCGTGCACCACCATGTTGACCGCACGCCCCCGGCGGGCCAGGGGGCGGGACAGGGCGCCCGGGAGTCCCCACATCGAGCCGGGGTCGGGCAGGCACGCCGTGAGCAGGGTCGCGCCCTGCGCGGTCAGGGCCGCGTAGACCTTGTCGAGTCGTTCGGCCACCGCGTGGATGTCGAACGTGCAGCGCAGGGTGTCGTTGACGCCGATGACGACGGCGACGATGTCGGGGCGCAGGTCCAGTGCGGCCGGGGTCTGGCGTTCCAGCACGTCCCGGGTCTGCGCCCCGCTGACCGCGAGGTTGGTGAAGTCCACGTCCTTCGCGGCGAGACCGCCGGACAGCAGCGCGGCCCAGCCGCGCCATCCGTCGCCGGCGGGGTCGCCCACGCCCTCGGTCAGCGAGTCCCCCAGGGCCACGAAGCGAACCGCTCTCATGCCACGCCCTCCGGCACGACACGACGGATCGATTCCGTCGTTCCGTTCTCGTCACGACGGCACAGCACCGACGCGTCGTGCGCGGCGAGGAAGGCCTCCACGGCCGTCCCCCAGCCGAAGCACTCCGCACGCGCGCGTGCCGCTTCCCTGCGCTCGGGACCGGGTCGCTCCAGGAGCATCTCCACGGCGTCGGCGAAGGCCTCGCCGCGGTCGGCGGCGGTGGCTCCCGCGGAGCCGATCACCTCGGGCAGCGCGGAGGAGGCGCTGGCGACCACGGGCGTCCCGCAGGCCATGGCCTCCAGGGCGGCGAGCCCGAAGGTCTCGGCGGGGCCGGGCGCCATGGCCACGTCGGCGGACGCCTGCAGCGCGCCCAGGGTGTCCCGGTCGGAGACGTGCCCCAGGAAGGTCACCGGCAGCCTGCGCTCCCGCGTGCGCTGTTCCAGACGCGCCCGCAGCGGCCCGTCACCGGCGACGACCAGGATCACCCGGCGGCCGCGCCGGACCAGCGCCTCCACGGCGTCGAGGGCGGTGCCGGGCCGCTTCTCCACGGACAGCCGCGAGCACATGACGAGCAGTGCCTCGTCCTGGCCGGCGTACCGCGCCCGCAGGTCGAGGTCGCGCATCGAGGGGTGGCGGCCGGTCAGGTCGACGCCCAGGGGGGCGCGTACGACGTTGCGCGCGCCGATGCGGATGAACTCGCGCTCGGCGAACTCGGTGGTGCACACCACGCGCGCGTAGGTGTGCGCCGTACGGATGTTGAGGGCGTCGGCGGTGCGCCGGGACATGTTCTCGGACATGCCCCAGGTGCGCAGGACACCGTCGGCGGTCTCGTGGGAGACCATCACGGCGGGGATCCGGGCGCGCCGGGCCCAGCGGCCGGTCCAGCGCAGGGTGGTGCGGTCGGACACCTCCAGGCGGTCCGGGGCGAGGTGCTCCAGGAGGGTCTGCACGCGTGTCTTGTCGACGAGGACGCGGTAGCCGCCGGTGCCGGGCAGCATCGGGCCGGGCAGGGTGATGACGCGGCCCTGCTCCTCGACCCGGTCCGAGTAGCGCTCGCCGGGCACGATCAGGACCGCTTCGTGACCGGCGGCCACGAAACCCTTCCCGAGTTCGCGCAGGGCGGTGCGCAGGCCGCCGGAGGACGGGGCGACGAAGTTGGCCAGCCGGACGATGCGCAGGGGTGCCGACGACGAGGCGCTCATGCCGCCACCACCGGCCGGCGTGCCGCGAGCACGTCCTCGTAGTGCTGGATGAGCTGGTCGCCGACCGCGGCCCAGGTGCGGCCCTCGACGGTCGCGCGGGCGGCGGCGCCGAAGCCGGCCCGCATCGCGGGATCGGCCGCCAGTGAGGCCACGGCCTCACGGACGGCGCCCGCGTCGCGCGGCGGGACCAGGAACCCGGTGCGGCCGTGGTCGACCAGGTCGATCGGGCCGCCGGCGGCGGGCGCGACGACCGGGACACCGCTGGCCATGGCCTCCTGGACGGTCTGGCAGAACGTCTCGAAGGGGCCGGTGTGCGCGAAGACGTCGAACGAGGCGAAGATCCGCGCGAGGTCGTGGCCCGTGCGGCGGCCGAGGAAGACCGCGCCGGGCAGGGCCTCGGTGAGGTGGACCTGGCTCGGCCCGTCGCCCACGATCACGACCTTGACGCCTTCCAGGCCGCAGACCCCGGCGAGGAGTTCGACCTGCTTCTCGGGGGCGAGGCGGCCGACGTAGCCGACGATGACCTCGCCGTTCGGGGCGATCTCTCGGCGCAGCGCCTCGTCGCGGAACTCGGGGCGGAAGCGGACGGTGTCCACGCCACGCTGCCACAGCTGGATCCGGGGAACCCCGTGCGACTCCAGGTCGCCGATCGACGCGGTGGACGGAGCGAGGGTGCGGTCGGCGGCGCCGTGGACGGACCGTATCCGCCGCCAGGCGGCCGCCTCCCCGGCGCCCACGTAGGTCCGGGCATATCCGGCCAGGTCGGTCTGGTACACGGCGACGGCGGGGATGCCGAGCCGGGCGGCGGCGGCCATGCCGCGGACGCCGAGGATGAAGGGGCTGGCCAGGTGGACGACGTCCGTGCGGTGCTCGATCAGTGCGGCGGCGAGCTTGCGGCTGGGGAGAGCCACGCGGACCTGGGGATAGCCCGGGAGCGGAAGGGAGGGGACGTGGACGACAGGGCACGGCGCGGCGGCCGCGGCGAGCCTGTTTCCGGGGGCGGGAGCCGGAGCGACGACGAGGGGAGCGTGACCGCGATCGACGAGGTGCCGGGCGGTCTGGAGCGCGCAGTGGGCCACGCCGTTCACATCGGGGGGAAAGGATTCGGTCACGATGACGACACGCATACCGGTGTTGTCGCCGCGCTGGACGTGGCCGCGTCAAAGTGGATCTTTCCGATGGTTAAACGTCCCATGAGCGTTGCCCTGCACACCCGAGCGGGTCAGCCGGCGTCCACATCCGGCTGGTGTGCCGGTCACAGGTTGTTCACTCAGCGGGCGGACTTCCGCGAATGGAACGTATGCGGGATCCCCCGTGGTTCCCGAGTTGACGCCGTGGTCCCCCGTGGCGATGTCTCACACGGCGGGGGCGTCCGGTCCGATACGGCTGCGGACCGCCGTCTGGACCTCGTCCTCCTCGGCGGGGTCGGCGGCCAGCCGGCGGAGTTGTTCGACGACCCGGGCGTCACCGGTCTCGGCGTGCCGGGCGGCGATCTCGCGGGTGGTCTCCTCGCAGTCCCACAGGCATTCGACGGCGAAGCCGGTGGCGAAGGAGGGGTCGGTGGCTGCCAGGGCGCGGGCGGCGCGACCGCGGAGATGGGACGAGGCCGTCTCGCGGTAGACGTGCCGCAGGACGGGCGCGGCACAGGCGATGCCGAGGCGTCCGGTGCCGTCGACGAGGGTCCACAGTGTCGGTGCGTCGGGGCCTTCGCCGCGTACGGCTTCCCGTAGGGCGGCGAGGACCAGTTCGCTGTCCTGTGCGCCGCCCCGGCAGGCGAGCATCCGTCCGGCGGCGGCGCCGAGGGCGTCGGGCCGGCGGGCCCAGCCGCGGGCGCGGTCCACGGCGGCGATACTGCGCATGCGTTCGAAGGCGTCCACGGCGGCCTCCACGACGATGGAGGTGCCGTCGATCACCGCGGCCTCGATCAGGCCCAGCGCGTCGGAGTCGTTGCTGTCGGCGAGGTAGCGCAACGCGGTGCAGCGGGCTCCGTCGGTGCCGTCCTTGGCCGCCTGGAGGATCTCCGGCCGGTCCTCGGGGCCGGCCACGGCGACCAGGCAGCGGGCGGCCGGCACATGGAGGGCCGCGCCCCGCTCGACGCCCTGCTGGGCCCACTCGAAGACCGCACGCACGCTCCACCCCGGACGGGGCCCGGTAGGTCGCATCTGGCGCTGCCAGCGGTCGAAACAGCCGGTTTCCTGTGCGGCACGCACGCGCGTGGCGATCGATTCGCGGGGATCCTCGGCCCACAGCCGCCAGGGCCGTGGCTCGAAGGCGTCCCGTACGGCGGCGGCCAGCTCGGCCTCGCCCTCGGCGTCCGTGGTGAAGCGTGCCAGCACCGGGGCGGCCAGGGCGCACAGGCCCGCGTCGTCGTCGCGCAGCGCCAGCTCGTCCAGGGCCCAGGCCCAGTTGGTGCCGGTGGCGGCGTACCTGCGCAGCAGTTCGAGCGCGTCCCGCCTGCCGTAGGAGGCGAGGTGGCCGAGTACGGCCAGCGCGAGGCCGGTGCGGGATTCCTCGGAGTCGAGGACGTCGTCGGGGTCGAAGAGATGCGCCTCGATGGCGTCCAGCTCGCCGTTCAGGTCGAGATAGAGGCGGGCGTAGTAGAGGGAGCGGTTCTCCACCTGCCAGTCGTGGCGGGGGTCGTGGAGCACGCAGTGGTTCAGCGCCGCGAGCGCTTCGGCGCGCGGGGCGGTGAGCGCGTGCAGCGTGCCGTCGCCACGGCCCCGCTGGAGCAGGCCGAGCAGCGTACCGCTGGGCGCTATGACCGGATCGAACATGGGAAACAGCCTCACATCAAGCGTCGACGCAACCGGAGAACACGCACTACCTGGCCGCGTGACACAACGTCGGAGCGCCCGCCGTCTCTTGCTTGCTGTAGACCATTTCTCTCTGCCTCTCGTCAGTGGCCCATGCGGGCCGCATCACGGCCCGCGCGGTGCGGCAACACCTGCCCGGCCATCGCGTCCGTGAATCACGACGTCATGATGACTCGGCACTTCGACCTGCCGCGACCGAAATTTCGGCGGCCCTGTACCGCCTCCCCCGTTTTGTGTGTTTTCGCTGGTCGGAAGGGATGGTTCAGTGGATGCCGAACAATTCGAGAAGTTCCGCCTTGCCGAACATCCGCGCGGTGTCGACGGCCGACGGAGTGCCCGCCGCGGGGTCCGCGCCGGCCTCCACGAGCGCCTTGATGACCTCTGTCTCGCCCTTGAAGACCGCTCCGGCGAGCGGGGTCTGACCTCTGTCGTTGATCCGGTCCGCCTCGGCACCCCGGGCGAGCAGCTCGCGCACCGCGTCGGCGTGTCCGTGGTAGGCGGCGAGCATCACGAGGGAGTCGCCGCGGTCATTGGTGAGGTTGGCCGGAACGCCCGCGTCGAGGTACGCCACGAGCGCCTCGGTCCGCCCCTGCCGGGCCAGATCGAAGATCTTGGTCGCCAGCTCCACGACCTCGGGGTCGGGGGCTTCGCTCATCGAACGGACCGCCTCTCCTGTGTGCTGCGGGGTCTTCCGTGGACGGAGGGAGCGTACGGCAACGGGTGGGCCGCGCGGCCGTACGAGTGAATCGCCAGGGTACTGGCTTCAGGGGGCACATGACCGGAACTGTCCGAGGTAAAGATCTCCACAGCTCCGCCGACCGGTCACCGGGACCCCACCGGACACCGCCCGACCTGGTCGGCAACGGTCAGGAACGATCCGCCGACCGAGTGAAATCTGCCGAAATTCACTCATTTGCACCTTTAATCGTATGGATACCTCCTGTGATGCTGGAAGAACTCATGGTGACTGTCCCCCTTCGACACCAGGAGATCTCAAATGATCCTCTCCATCTCAGGCGTCATCGTGCTCGGCATCATCGTCTTCCTCTTCTTCCGCAAGGACGGACTGAAGCCGTCGCACGCCACGGTCTCGGCGCTCTTCGGTTTCTATCTCGCCAGCACGGCCATCGCACCGAGCATCAAGGCCGGCGGCGAGAGCCTGGCGAGCCTGCTCGGCGGCATCAAGTTCTGACGCCCCTCCGGTCCCTACGCACCATCAGGAGACAGCAGTGGCCCGGCGCCCTCTCCCCCGCATTCTGAGCAACGGCACCGCGCAGCTCGCCCGAAGCCGGGAGCTGGCCCGGACGGCTGCCGACAACGCCACCGACGTCCTCCACCCGCTCATCACCGTGACCCGCGGGCTGAGTCGGCTGGTCTCGGCCGGGCGGCGCAGGTGGGCGGAGACGCCGCAGGACAAGCGTGGGTCGCTGCTGTTCCTGGTGGCCTCGGTCGTCCTGGTCGTGGCCCTGGTGCCGTACGGACCCCTGCTCGCCGTCATCACCCTGATGGCGGCGAGCGCCTGGCACGGCCGCGACCGCACCCCGCCCCCGCCGGAGGGCCCCGACGAGTCGCAGACCCAGCGGCTCCAGTCCCTGTACGAGGCCCTGGTGCCGTACTTCTCGGCCGCCGAGGACCCGGCGCCGCTGTACGCGCACGGCGGGGAGTGGGAGAAGGCCTTCCTCACCCACGAGTTCGACGACGCCGGCCGCGTCAGCCAGCTCATGATCCGCTATCCCGCGTACTTCCCGGACGGCGAGCCCGAGGCGCGCGCCCGGATCGAGTACCTGCTCACGGCGAAGTCCGGGCGCGGCCGCGAGTACCACTTCGCCTGGGACGAGGAGGGCAACCGGCTCACGGTGACGGTCCTCGCCCCGCTGCCCACCGACATCACCGCCCAGCGCTTCGTCACCGCGCCGGGCGAGACGGTGCTGGGCTTCACCGACCCCACCGAGATCCAGCGCACGCTCCCGCTCGCCTACGGCGAGGAGCAGCGGGACGTCCCGCCGGTCGTCTGGCGCACCGGTGCCCGCTCCACCGAACCCCATCTGCTGGTCATGGGCCGCCCCGGCAGCGGCACCTCGACCCTGCTGCGCTCGGTTGCGCTGCAGGCCCTCCAGTACGGCGACGTGCTCATCCTCGAGGGCGGCGGCACCGGCGAGTACGCGTGCTTCTCCGGCCGGGACGGGGTCCTCGCCGTGGAGTGCGGCCTCGCCGGGGCATTGGCCGGCCTCGAATGGGCCGCGCACGAGACGGAACGGCGGCTCATCGCCCTCAACCGGGCGCGGCAGGCCGGCCAGCCGCCGCCGGACGACTGCCGGCGTCCGCTGTGGATCCTGCTGGACCGCCCCGGCGCCTTCGTCCACCTGGCCTCGGCGAACGGCCACAAGGACCCCGGGGCCCTCCTCCAGACCCCCCTCAGGCACGGCCGCGCGGCGAACGTCACCGTGGTGGTCGCCGAGCACCTCGACAGCACGGACGCGGTGAGCGAGGCGCTACGACAGCACACGCGCGCGCGTGTCGTGCTCGGGCCGGCGCTGCCGGACGAGCTGGAGGCGGCACTGGGGGCGCCGCCGCACACGACGCCGTTGGCCCACATGCCGCCCGGCCGGGGGTACGCCCGGCTGGGCCACGGCCCGGTGCTGCGGCTCCAGGTGCCGGCCACGCCGGACCCGTACGACGACGCGACGAGCGACGCGGACCGCCAGGCGGTACTGGAGCTGCTGCCGCCGCGAAGTGAGCCGACGGAGCAGCCGGTGCCGATGGAGGCGGCGACCGCCGAGGGCTGAGGTGAGGGCGGGGTCGCTCACCGGCGCTTGCAGGGTGCGCCCGCCCACCCGCGCCCGCCCGTGCCACCCGCGCCCGCCCGTGCCGCCCGCGCCCCCCGTGCCGCCCTGGGGGCACCTCCCAGGCCCTTAAGGCACTGGGAGAGGCACGACTGCCCGCAGGCTGGGTCAGCCGACAGGACGCCCGCGGCTACAGCGCCCCTTCAGGGGCGTGAGGCTGTATGCGATGTGCGGCTGCCACCGCGTGGGCGCGACCAGCCCTCACGCGGCGTGCGGCTGCCACCGCGTGGGCGCGACCAGCCCTCACGCGGCGCGCGGCTGCCACCGCGTGGGCGCGACCAGCCCTCACGCGGCGCGCGGCTGCCACCGCGTGGGCGCGACCAGCCCTCACGCGGCGCGGCTGCCACCGCGTGGGCGCGACCAGCCCCCACGCGGCGTGCGGCTCCCGCCGCCTGGGCGCGACCAGCCCCCACGCGCCCGCGGCGAACAACCGCCTACGCCACGAAAGTCCTCGGCGCCTCGCCCCCGGCGGACGCGCCGGCCTCCACCAACCGCGCCGCCGCGGCCAGCCGCCCCGCCGCCTCGTCGGCCACCGGTCCCCCCACCGTGAACGGCAGCCGCACGTACCCCTCGAAGGCCCCGTCGACCCCGAAGCGCGGCCCCGAAGGGACCCGCACCCCCACCCGCTCCCCCGCCTCCGCCAGCCGGGAACCGGACAGACCCCCCGCCCGGACCCACAGCGTGAGCCCGCCCCGCGGCACCTCGAACTCCCAGCTCGGCAGCTCCCGCCGTACCGCGGTCAGCAGGTCGTCCCGGTTCTGGCGGGCCTGGGCGCGGCGCAGCTCGACCGCCTGCTCCCAGCCCCCCGTGCCGAACAGCCAGTTCACCGCCAGCTGCTCCAGCACCGGCGTCCCCAGGTCGGCGTAGGCTCGCGCGGCGACCAGGCTGCGGATGACGTCGGGGGCCGCCCGCACCCAGCCGATGCGCATGCCCGCCCAGAACGCCTTGCTGGCGGAGCCGACCGTGACGACGGTCGAGCCCGCCGGGTCGAAGCCGCAGACCGGCCGGGGCATCTCCACCCCCTCGTCCAGCCACAGCTCGCTCATCGTCTCGTCGGCGACCAGTACCGTGCCCGCCGAGCGGGCCGCGTCGACCAGCCGGCGGCGCTGGTCCTCGTCGGCGAGCGCCCCGGTGGGGTTGTGGAAGTCGGCGACGACGTACGCGATCCGGGGCGCCGCCTCCCGCAGGACCTGGCGCCAGCGGTCCATGTCCCAGCCCGTGAGGCCCTCCGCCATCGCCACGGGGACCAGCCGGGCGCCGGCCTCCCGCATCAGCTGGAGGATGTTGGCGTACGAGGGTGACTCGACGGCGATGCGCTCGCCCCGCCCACCGAAGAGATGACAGATCGCGTCGATCGCACCCATCGCACCGGTGGTGACCATGATCTGCTCGGGCATCGTGGGGATCCCGCGCGCGGTGTAGCGCTCCGCGATCATCGCGCGCAGGACCGGGAGCCCGGCCGGGTAGTCGCCGTGCGTGTGGGCGTACGGCGGGAGTTCCTCCAGGGCGCCCTGGACCGCGCGGGTCAGCCAGGGTTCGGGCGCGGGCAGGGCGGCGCAGCCCAGGTCGATCAGCGAGCCGAGGGCCTCCGGCGGCAGCGGTTCGAGGCCGCGGGCGGGCAGCGGGTTGCCCGCCGGGACGGCGGTCCAGCTGCCGGCGCCCCGCCGGGACTCCAGGAATCCCTCAGCGCGTAGCGCCTCGTACGCCGCCGCCACGGTCGTACGGCTGACGGACAGGGCGAGGGCCAGTTCGCGTTCGGCGGGCAGCCGGGCGGCGACCGGGACGCGGCCTTCGAGAACCAGCAGCCGGATCCCGTCGGCGAGCGCACGGTAGGCGGGCGGACGTCGGGTGCCGGGGCCGGCCGGGCGGTCCTGCTGCGAGTTGAGCAGCCGGCCGAGCTGTGCGGCGCCCACCGCCGAGGTCCACTGCGCCATGAGAATCAGTCCACCTTCCCCGAATTGGCCATGGATGGCTTTTCCTCCCACGCCACAGAGTGACATGAACCAGTCCACTACCACCAGCAGGGGGTACCTCTTGTCCACGCGAGGCCGACTCGGGCGACGGCTGATCCAGCTCTACGCGGGGCTCACGTTGTACGGCGTGAGTTCCGGGCTTCTCGTCGAGGCGGGCCTCGGCCTGGAGCCCTGGGGTGTGCTCCACCAGGGTCTGGCCGAGCACATCGGGCTGAGCATCGGCACGGTGTCGATCATCGTGGGCGCGGCCGTGCTGCTCCTGTGGATCCCCCTGCGCCAGCGCCCGGGCCTCGGCACCGTCTCCAACGTGTTCGTCATCGGCCTCGCCATGAACGCCACGCTCGCCGTCGTCCCCGGCGCGCACGCGTTCGCCGTGCGGATTCCGCTGATGGCGGCGGGGATCGTACTCAACGGAGCGGCGACCGGGCTGTACATCGCGGCGAGCTTCGGGCCGGGTCCCCGGGACGGTCTGATGACGGGTCTGCACCGGCGTACCGGACGTTCGATCCGGCTGATCCGGACGGCGATCGAGGTCGCGGTGGTCGTCACGGGATTCGCCCTCGGCGGGACCATCGGCGTCGGGACCCTGCTCTACGCCGTCTCCATCGGGCCCCTCGCCCAGTTGTTCCTCAAGGTGTTCGCCGTTCCGGTGGCATCCCAAGGCAGCACGGTCGTTGCCAAGGGGTCATCCGAGCAGGCCATACTTCGCCCGTGAGCACGCTGATCCGCCACCCGTACCTGGACCACCCCGGCCCCATCGCCTTCGCCCACCGCGGCGGGGCCGCGGACGGCCTGGAGAACACCGTGGCGCAGTTCCGGCGCGCGGTCGCGCTCGGCTACCGGTACATCGAGACCGATGTGCACGCCACGGCGGACGGCCGGCTCGTCGCCTTCCACGACGACACCCTGGACCGGGTCACCGACGGGGTGGGCCGGATCGGCGACCTGCCGTGGGAGGACGTACGGCACGCGCGCGTGGCGGGCCGCGAGCCGCTCCCCCTCTTCGAGGAACTCCTCGAGGAGTTCCCGGACGTCCGCTGGAACGTGGACGCCAAGGCGGAGCCGGCGCTGCGGCCGCTGCTGGACCTGATCGACCGGACGGACTCCTACGACCGGGTGTGCGTCGGCTCGTTCTCGGAGGCGCGGGTGCTGCGCGCGCAGCGCATCGCCGGGCCACGGCTGGCCACCTCGTTCGGCACCCGCGGTGTGGTCGGGCTGCGGCTGCGCTCCTGGGGGCTGCCCGCCTCGGTGCGCCGGTCGGCGGTGGCCGCGCAGGTGCCCGAGTCGCAGTCGGGTGTCCCGGTCGTCGACCGGCGCTTCGTCCGTGCCGCCCACGCGCGCGGGCTGCACGTCCACGTGTGGACCATCAACGAGCCCGAGCGTATGCACCGGCTCCTGGACCTGGGAGTCGATGGCATCATGACCGATCACATCGACACGTTGCGTGAGGTCATGCAGGGCCGCGGCGTCTGGGTCTGAGACGCGCGACGGCACTGCTGCGGGAAAGGCGAGGGCACGGGTGGGCACCGAAACCGTGCGGACGGGGGTCTCGGACGAGGTCACCGAGCTGCGGCGCGAACAGCGCGGCTGGTACTTCTACGACTGGGCGTGCTCGGTCTACTCGACGAGCGTGCTCACCGTGTTCCTCGGCCCGTACCTCACGTCGGTCGCCGGACACGCGGCCGACGCGGACGGCTATGTGCACCCGCTCGGCATCCCGGTCCGGTCGGGCTCCTTCTTCGCCTACTCGGTCTCTCTGTCGGTGATCCTGGCGGTCGTGCTGATGCCCCTGGTGGGCAGCGCGGCCGACCGCACGGGCCGCAAGAAGCAGCTGCTCGGCGCGGCCGCGTACACCGGGGCCGTGGCGACGACGGGCATGTTCTTCCTCGACGGCGACCGCTACCTGCTCGGCGGGCTGCTGCTGATCGTGGCGAACGCCGCCCAGTCCGTCGCCCTGATGCTCTACAACTCCTACCTCCCCCAGATCGCCCCGCCCGAGGAACGCGACACGATCTCCTCCCGGGGCTGGGCCTTCGGCTACGCGGCCGGTTCCCTGGTGCTGATAGCCGACCTGGTCCTGTACTCCGCCCACGACTCCTTCGGCCTCTCCGAGACGGAGGCGGTCCGCATCTGCCTGGCCGGGGCGGGTCTGTGGTGGGGCGCCTTCACCCTCGTACCGCTACGGCGGCTGCGCGACCGGGGCGGCCGGGCGGCCGAGGCGACGGCGCCCGGGCTGCGTCAACTCGCGGCGACCGTCCGGGACATGCGCCGCCATCCGCTGACGCTGTCCTTCCTGCTGGCGTACCTCGTCTACAACGACGGCATCCAGACCGTGATCTCCCAGGCGTCCGTCTACGGCTCCGAGGAGCTGGGCCTAGGCCAGTCGACGCTCATCGGGGCGGTCCTGCTGGTCCAGGTGCTGGCGGTGGCCGGCGCCCTGACGATGGGGCGGCTGGCGCGGACGTACGGGGCCAAGCGCACGATTCTCGGATCACTGGTGGCGTGGACCGTGACGCTGGCGGCCGGGTACTTCCTGCCGGCCGAGGCCCCGGTGTGGTTCTTCGTCCTCGCGGCCGGCATCGGTCTCGTCCTCGGTGGCAGCCAGGCACTGTCCCGCTCCCTGTTCTCGCATCTCGTACCGCCCGGCAAAGAAGCCGAGTACTTCGCGGCGTACGAGATGAGCGATCGGGGGATGAGCTGGCTGGGACCTCTGTTGTTCGGGATCACCTTCCAGCTGACCGGAAGCTACCGCTCCGCGATCATCTCGCTGGTGGCCTTCTTCGTCATCGGGTTCGCGCTGCTGGCGCGGGTTCCGGTGCGGCGGGCGATCCGCGAGGCCGGCAACCCGGTTCCGCAGAAGATCTAGCAGAAGATCCAGCGGGAAGATTTAGCGTTCAACGCGGAAGGGCGGTAGTGTACGCGTTTGGCCTGCCAGGCGTACCGTTACTGCGCGTCAAAGATGCCGAAACGGTGGGTGACATCTGTTAGCAGATGTGACAAACCGGGCGCTGGTGGGTACAACAAGGGGCGGCTACGACGGCGACGCATGACCCGGAACGGGAATCTTTACCGCCGACCGGACGTTGACCGGATGACGACGACAGCGACACCTGTCCTGTGGGCGACAAGCCCGGGAGGCACGATTCATGAGTGAGCGAGCTCTTCGCGGTACGCGCCTCGTAGTGACCAGCTACGAGACGGACCGCGGTATCGACCTGGCCCCGCGCCAGGCCGTGGAGTACGCATGCGAGAAGGGGCACCGGTTCGAGATGCCCTTCTCGGTCGAGGCGGAGATCCCGCCGGAGTGGGAGTGCAAGGTCTGCGGGGCCCAGGCACTCCTCGTGGACGGCGACGGCCCTGAAGAGAAGAAGGCCAAGCCCGCGCGTACCCACTGGGACATGCTGATGGAGCGACGTACCCGTGAGGAACTCGAAGAGGTCCTCGAGGAGCGTCTGGCGGTTCTGCGCTCCGGCGCGATGAACATCGCGATTCATCCCAGGGACAGCCGTAAGTCCGCATAGTTCCGTATAACGGGAAGCCGACATAACCCATCGAGGGCGCCGTACGTTCAGTGAACGTGCGGCGCCCTCGGTTCTTGGTGAGGTGACCGGCCCTCACGGAGTGCCTCAGCGCGTCAGCGGCGGCCGCTCCCCCGCCGGGCCGTCGCCCCGCTCCGGACCGTCGTTCCGGACGATCACCTCGCCCTGGACCACCTTGCCGTCCGGGCGGTGCATACGGGCCTGCTGGAAGACATCGCCCAGGGTGCCGGCGGCGGACGCGCGGAGCTTGCGGTCGAGGGTGCGTTCCGTGAGGCGGGAGACCGCCTTCTGGACCGGCCGCAGCAGGAGCAGCAGGCCGAGGGCGTCGGAGATCAGGCCGGGGATCATGAGGAGCAGGCCGCCCAGCATCATCAGGCCGTTGCCACCGCCGCGCTCCGGTGAGCCGCCGCGCTGGATCGCCTCGTTGAGACTCTGGAAGGCACGGCGCCCGGCTCGCTTGATGACCACGGCCCCGGCGACCAAGCCCGCCACCAGCAGCAGGAACACGGTCATCCCGCCCGCCGCGCCCGCGACCACCGTCAGCAGCCAGACCTCCAGCACCAGCCAGGCGGCGATGCCCAGCGGCAGATATCTGCCGAGCCGGGAACGCCGGGGCCGGGTGGTCTGCGGAGGGGTCTGCGCGCCAGTCGTCATGCTCCCAGTGTGCCTGGGCCCGGCTCAGTGCAGGATAAGAGGATGATCAACGGCAGCTGATGGGGTTTGCGGGCCCCCGCTGTGACAGCGGTGCCCGCCGTACCGGCTAGGACGGCGCCGTACCGGCTGGGACGGCGCTGTACCCGCTAGGACGGCGCTGTACCCGCTAGGACGGCTTGCCCTTGCCGGTGATCTTGCCCACCCGCTCGGTGAGACCCCACGACGTGACCCGCCACAGGGCCTCCACCATGATGTCGCGGCTCATCTTGGAGTCGCCCAGCTCACGCTCGACGAAGGTGATGGGCACCTCGACGACATGGAAGCCTGCTTTGATCGCCCGGCGGGCCAGGTCGACCTGGAAGCAGTAGCCCTGCGACGCGACCTCGTCGAGCCCCAGGCCCTCCAGGGTCTCGCGGCGGAAGGCGCGGTAGCCGCCGGTGATGTCCCGCAGCGGGAGGTCGAGTGCGAGGCGGGAGTAGAGAGAACCGCCGCGGGAGATGAACTCGCGGGACTTGGGCCAGTTCACCACCCGCCCGCCGGGCACCCACCGGGAGCCGAGCACCAGGTCGGCGCCCTTCAGCGCGGTCAGCAGGCGGGGCAGCTCCTCCGGCTGGTGAGAGCCGTCGGCGTCCATCTCGATGAGCACGCCGTAGCCGTTGTCCATGCCCCAGCGGAAGCCCGCGAGGTAGGCGGCGCCCAGGCCCTCCTTGCCCTTGCGGTGCATCACCTGGACGTGGTCGTCCTCGGCGGCCAGTTCGTCGGCGAGCTTGCCGGTGCCGTCGGGGCTGTTGTCGTCCGCCACCAGAACGTGCGCCTCGGGGACGGCCCGGCGTACCCGGCCGACGATGGACTTGATGTTCTCCGCCTCGTTGTACGTGGGAATGATCACCAAGGCCGTGCCGAGCGGACCGAACCGCCTCTCCTGGGCCTGTGCCGCGAGGGTCCCGTCGCCGTCGTTCACTGCTGCCCCTTCATGTCGTACGCAGGGGACCACCATAGTGGCCACGGCCTGCAGTGACGTGACAGCTCGTTCGTGTGGTGGTGTCGATTCCGAAAGAATGGGGTAAGGATGCCCGTTTCGGGTGGCGTTCATCCGTGATTTCGCCATCCCGTTCGACTACGGATGGGGGCCCGGCGCCCTTCGGGCCGACCAGGGACCCGCTGGCTGCGGGTCGACCGAAAGCCGTTGTCTACTGAGCGTCCGGGCCCCACCCGGGTCACACCTCCCGACCGGCCGGAGCGTTCCCTCGTCGGCGCGGGCGCTGAGCCTGGCTCCCAGTGACGGTGCCCCGGTGCGGCACACCGTCCCTGACCCAGCGGCGCTGCGACGAGTGCGCGAACTGCTCCCCGGTCGGGCGTCCGGTGGTGGACTCGGCCGAACCTACCGGCCCGCTGCCGCTGGCTGTCAACAGCCGTTTGACCTGCACAAACAGCCTCAAACCGCTGGTCAGCGCGGAGGATGCGCAGGTCGCGCGACAGGGCGGCGGCCGTAGATCACGGCCGCGCCACCCCGGGAGATCACTCGCCCGGCCGTACGAATGCGGCCGGGTCACTCGCCCGGTCGTACGAACACGGTCCGGCCGCCCACCACGGTGCGCAGACAGACCGGCAGCTCGCGGCCGGGGGTCAGATCCGGCAGGCCGGGAGTGCCGGAGCGGGGGTCGGTGGACCAGCGGGCGACCCGGTCGTCCGGGGCCTGCACCACCAGTTCCTCGGTCCGCCAGACCGCGTAGTCGGCGGGCGCGCCCGGCACCAGGATGCCCGCGTCGTCGCGGCCGATGGCCCGCCAGCCGCCCCGCGTGTGCGCGGTGAAGGCGGCGCGTACGGAGACCCGGTGTTCGGGCGTGTGATGGAAGGCGGCGGCGCGGACGGTGCCCCAGGGGTCGAGCGGCGTCACCGGGCTGTCCGAGCCGAAGGCGAGCGGGACCCCGGCCTTGAGGAGGGCCGCGTAGGGGTTGAGGGTGCGGGCCCGCTCGGCGCCGAGCCGCTGGGCGTACATCCCGTCCGTACCGCCCCACAGCGCGTCGAAGGCGGGCTGCACGGAGGCGATCAGACCGAACTCGGCGAAGGCGGCGATGTGCTCGGGCGTCAGCATCTCGGCGTGCTCGACGCGGTGCCGGGCGGCGCGGACGCGGGCCGGGCCGATCTTCTCGGCGGCGGCGCGCACGCCCTCGACGACGGTGCTCACCGCGGCGTCGCCGATGGCGTGGAAGCCCGCCTGGAGGCCGGCCTCGGTGCAGGAGGTGACATGGGCGGCGACGGCGGCCGCGTCCAGGTAGACGGAGCCGGTGGAGTGGCCGGCGTCGGCGTAGGGCTCGTGCAGGCAGGCGGTGTGCGAACCGAGCGCGCCGTCCACGAAGAGGTCACCGGCGGCGCCGAGCGCGCCCAGCTCACGCGCCTTGTCGACGCCTTCGTCGGCCGCCTCGGCCCAGTAACCGACGACCCTGGGTCCGCGCAGCTCCGCGGCGAGCCGCAGCAGGCCGGTGAAGTCATCCTCGGAGGAGATCTTCGGGCCGCCGCACTCATGGACGGTGCCGATACCGAGGGAGGCCGCGTGTGCGAGGGCGGTGCGCTGGGCCTCGGCGCGCTGTGCGGGCGTCACGGCCGCGAACGCGGCCGCGCGTACGGCGTGGTGGGCGTCGCTGGTGAGCGGGGCGTCCTCCCGGGAGAGCGCACCGGGAACCAGGTCCAGCAGGGCCGTGCTGACGACCGCCGAGTGGACGTCGATACGGGAGAGATAGAGCGGGCGTCCACCGGTGGCCGCGTCCAGCTCGGCGCGGGTCGGCGGGCGGCCGTCCGACCAGCGGGAGGCGTCCCAGCCGTGCCCCAGCAGGACCCGGTCGTCCGGCCGGGCGGCGGCGAAGTCCCGTACCAGCGCGAGGGCCGCGTCCAGGGAACCGGCGCCGGACAGGTCGAGGCCGGTCAGGGCGAGACCCGTCGAGGTGGTGTGGACATGGGCGTCGGTGAAGGCGGGGGTCACCAGGGCGCCGTCCAGGTCCACGACCTCGTCCACCCCGTCCGCGAAGGCGTCGGCGGCCCCTTCGGACCCGACCCAGGCGACCTGCCCGTGCTCCACGACCATCGCGGTCGCGAACGGATCGGCGGGACTGTGGACCTCGCCGCGGCGGAGGAGGACGGTCTGGGATTCGGGGCTGCGCTCGTTCATGGGGACCAGTCTCGCGCCTCACACTGATCACTCTGAACGAGGGGCGCCCTGAACGTGCCCCGAAAGGGGCGCGGGGCTTTATCCGATATGCGGCTCCGCCGCGTGGGCGCGGCCAGCCACGAATCACCCGCAGCCGACACGACACCGACAGCCCCACAGCGCACCGTCCGCTGCGCTCAGATCTTCGGCGGCCGCGCCTCGTAAGGCGTGGACAGCACCACCGTCGTCCGCGTCGACACCCCCGCCAGGCCGCGCAGCCGGGCCAGCAGTTCCTCCAGCTCGTGCGGGGTCGCCACCCGCACCTTGAGGATGTAGTTCTCGTCGCCCGCCACGCTGTGGCACGCCTCGATCTCGGGGACGCCGGCCAGCCGGTCCGCGATGTCGTCGGGGGCGCTGGGGTCGAAGGGTTTGACCGAGATGAACGCCGTCATGGGCAGCCCGATGGCCTCCGGGTCGACGACCGCGGCATAGCCGCGGATGACGCCGCGCTGTTCCAGCCGACGCACCCGCTGGTGCACGGCCGACGTGGAAAGGCCCGTGGCCTTGCCCAGGTCGGTGTAGCTCATCCGCCCGTCCTTGACGAGCAGCTGCACGATTTGACGGTCCAGCTCCTCCATGGCGCAAAAGCTACAGTGCGGCTGATCTCCTGGGATACCTCGGCGACGCAGGTCATGGCCGGTTCGTGATGTCACGGGGTGCAGGTGGTGAGCCTGCCGAGGGACAAAAACACCGCACCGGGCACCTGCGGGCGGCATGTGACGAACGACACAGCTCCCGGGCAGGCTCCGTGATGCTCTCGTGATTACCGCCGAGACCGGACGGGAAGTGCTTGCTGTGGTCGAGGCCGCAGTGCCGTCACGGCCCAGCCCGAGGGGGAGTTACCCATGCAGAGTCTTAAGCGCCCTGGTCGTACCACGCCCAAGCGCCCTGAGTTGGTTGTCGAGCCCGAGCCGGAGGGCGTCGAACCCGACCTCTACGAGGCCGAGGACCTGGACGCGTACGACACTTTCGAGATGTACCGGGTGGTCTGCCCGGACTGTGCGCAGCCCATCGCCCTGCTGGCGGACGAGGAGTTCCTGCCGGAGCACGCGCTGTGCGCCTCGCCGTGGAACCCGTTCGGTCTGACGGTCTGTGCCGGTACGGGCCGTGCCGCGGCCGAGGCCCCGTCCGCGGACGAGTCGGTCGAGCCGCAGGAGCAGGACACCGCCCTCCTGCTCACCCTCCCGCAGGGTCTGAACTGGCGGACGCAGCCCTTCTCGCACGTCGGCGGCCCCGGCTCGCGCCCGATGCGCGTACCGGCGATGCGCCTCGGCGGCAGTGACATCGGCCGTCAGGCCGCCTGAGTCACCGCACCGCATCCCAGTAGCTGCCCTGCACCATGGCGCGCAGACTGCCGTGGTGCAGGATCAGTGTGTCCGGATCCGCCGGGACGGCGACCTCACCGAAGTACACCTGCCGATAGGCGATGCGCAGCATGACGATCGCGTGCCGCAGGGCGGCGTACAGGGTGTGGAAGTCCATGTCCCGCGGGGTGTGGCCGGTCAGCCGGGCGTAGCGGGCCTCGACGCGGTCGCGGCGCAGGAACCCGGGCAGTCCCGGCTGTCCGGAGGCGACCGTGAGGTCCTGGAAGAAGCGGTGCAGATAGATGGTCCAGCCGAGGTCCACCTCGCGCGGGGCCGGTGCCGCCATCTCCCAGTCGAGGACGGCGACGGGGTCGAAGCCGTCGTAGACGACGTTCCCGATGCGTGCGTCGCCCCAGTTGAGGACCGGTGGGCCGGGCTCGCTCGGCCACAGCTGCGCAAGCCGCGCGGGGGTGGGGCGCGGTCATGTCGTAGGTACGGCGGTCCACCCAGGCGTGGCCCTGCCAGGTGCCGTGCTGCCAGTCGTCCGCCGGTGGGTAGCCGGCGCCGAGCGCGAGCGGTGAGGAGGCGAGGATCTCCACCTCCAGTTCCTGGGGCCCGCGCGGATCGCCGAGGTGGACGACGGCGCGCTCCGGGTGGCGGGTGCCGGAGCGGTAGCCGATCTCGGCCCGGGGCCAGCCGAGTTGACGGTCACGGTGGCCGGGCCGGACCAGGGTGGCGTCGTTCAGGGTGCGGTAGCCGTCGGCGTCCTCCTGGGTGACGACCATCAGGAAGCGGTCCTCGAAGCGGACCGGGCACCAGATCCAGTGGAAGCCCTCGGTCGGGTTCTCCTCGGCGAGCCGCCCGCCCTCCTCCCCGGGTACCGGGCGGACGCCCCAGCTGCGGTCCCGGGTGCCGGTCCAGCCGGCGGGGTCGACGCGGAACTCCTCGCCGCCCGCCCGGATCACCCCGGACACTCCCCCGGCCTGCACGAACCTGCGGCCCTCCAAGGTCAGCCGGTCGCCCCGGCGTTGCAGGTGGTGCGGCTCCCACAGGGCCGGGAAGCCGGCGGTCCAGGTGAGGTCGCCGGAGAGCGCGTCGTCGTCGCAGGTCAGGCGGAAGCGCCGGAGCGGCTCCTCGACCTCGATGCGCAGCGGGCCGACCTCCAGCCGCGTCCGGTCGTCGCCGAGGGCGTCCGAGGCGCGTACCGCGTGCAGGACGTCCCCGGTGCGCAGGGTGGCGTAGGCGTCGATCACTCCGAGGTTCGGGTAGACGCCGAGGCCGAGGATGAGCAGGGCGCGGCCGCTGTGGTCGAAGACGTGGAAGATGCAGCGGTCGTAGGCGTTCCGGTCCCCGGTGGCGACGTGCTTCATGGAGAGCGGGACCTGGTGCACCGGGTACTCGTCGAGCGGTACGGGACGGTCGTCGGCCATGGCGGGCCTCCCCGGAGGCTGGAGACGGTCCGGCTGACGGTACGTCAGAAAACAGGGGGAGGCCAGATCCGGGAGGGGACGTCCACGAACTCACGCGCGATTCGGGGCATCGGTGACCAGGGCGGCCGCCCCCGCGTTGGCCGGGCATGACGACCACCTACACCGCCCTCGGCCGTCAGCGCCGTATCTTCGTGCCCCCGCCCGCGGCATCGGCCCCGCCTCCCGCGCCGCAGGATCCGCCGATCTACCGCGATCTGATGCGGACCTGGGCCGACCGGGGCCGCACCCTGCCGGGCCGTCATGACCCGGAGTGGGTCAGGCTGGCGGCTCCGACGGTCTCACGCGGGCAGTTCAGCGACTTTCCGGTCCCGCCACATGACGGGCGATGACCATCCGCTGGATCTGGTTGGTGCCCTCGACGATCTGCAGGACCTTGGCCTCGCGCATGTAGCGCTCGACCGGGAAGTCCGCGGTGTAGCCGTAGCCGCCGAGTATCTGGACGGCGTCGGTGGTCACCTTCATCGCGGTGTCGGTGCAGTGCAGCTTGGCCATGGCGGCCTGCTTGGCGAACGGCCGGCCCGCGTCGCGCAGCCGGGCCGCCGCGAGATAGAGGGCCCGGCCGGCCTCGATCTGGGTGGCCATGTCGGCGATCATGAAGCGCAGGCCCTGGAAGTCGGAGATGGCGTGGCCGAACTGCCGCCGTCCGGTGGCATAGGCGACCGCTTCGTCCAGAGCCGCCTGGGCGAGCCCGATGGCGCAGGCGGCGATGCCGAGCCGGCCGGAGTCCAGTGCGGACAGGGCGATGGCGAAGCCCTGGCCCTCGTCGCCGAGCCGCCGTTCGTCGGGGACCCGGACGTCGTCGAAGTGGACCTGGGCGGTGGGCGAGCCCTTCATGCCCATCTTCTTCTCGGGAACCCCGCCGCTCAGGCCCTCGGCGTCACCGGGGACCAGGAAGGCGGTGATCCCGTGCGAGCCCTCCCCGCCCGTGCGGGCCATGACGGTGTAGAAGTCGGCGATGCCGCCGTGCGTGATCCAGGCCTTGGTGCCGTTGATCACCCAGTCGTCACCGTCCCTGACCGCCTTCGTGCGCAGGGAGGCCGCGTCGGAGCCGGAGGCCGGCTCGGACAGGCAGTAGGCGCCGAGCAGGCCGCCGCCGAGTATCGCGGACAGGTGCTCGACCTGCTGCTGCTTGGTGCCGTAGGCGGCGAGCGCGTAGCTCGCGAGGGTGTGCACGCTGACACCGAGACCGACGGTGAGCCGGGCCGCGGCCAGCTCCTCCAGGACCTGGAGGTAGACCTCGTAGGGCTGGTCGCCGCCGCCGTACTCGGAGTCGTACGGCAGGCCGAGCAGGCCTGATGTGGAGAGCAGGGTGAAGACCTCGCGCGGGAAGCGTCCGGCGTCCTCCTGCTCGGCCGCCTGCGGCGCGATCTCGCGCTGTGCGATCTCCCGGACGAGCGAGATCAGGTCCCTCGCTTCTTCCGTGGGCAGTTGACGCTCCACCGGCTGCGGGTCGCGGTCGGACATGGCGTCGCTCTCCTCCCTGTCGGGCCCGGGCGGTCACAGCCCGTCGGGTAGGGGCGGCTCCGCCTGTCGTTCGAGTGCGGCCGAGGTGGGCGTTCCGGGTTACGGAAGCTGCTGACCAGGGGCTGCGCAGTGAGTATGCCCGATCGGGGACCTTCCGTCACCAGTTAACGACCGCTTACTTCTCGAATTCCAGGTCAACACCCGACCGCCCCGAAATTGGTCCGAACCATTGACCCGACTGGTCTAGTCCTCCTAAGGTTCATGACCAACGCTTTACCGCGTTCATGCCAATCGGCGCGCGTTCCCCTCTCCCCCAGGAGGAGACACCCGATGCACACCTCTCACCGCTCCCGGTTCCGGGCGCTGCTCTCCGCGGCCTGTTGCGCCGTCCTCGGCGCCGGGCTGCTGGCCGGCGCGGGCACGGCGTCCGCGGCGGCCCCGTCCGCCCCGTCCGCCCCGTCCACTCCCCAGGTGCAGGCCGGCTCCAAGGTCGTCGGCTACTTCACGGAATGGGGTACCTACGACCGGAAGTACCTGGTCAAGAACGTCGAGACCTCCGGCTCGGCCGCGAAGCTCACCCACATCAACTACGCCTTCGGCAATGTCACCGGCGGCAAGTGCGCGATGGGTGACTCGTACGCGGCGACCGACCGCGCCTACACCGCCGCCGAGTCGGTGGACGGGGTCGCGGACACCTGGGACCAGCCGCTGCGCGGCAACTTCAACCAGCTGCTGAAGCTGAAGAAGAAGCACCCGAACCTCAAGATCCTCTGGTCCTTCGGCGGCTGGACCTGGTCGAGCGGCTTCGGCGAGGCCGCCAGGAACCCGGCCGCCTTCGCCCAGTCCTGCTACGACCTGGTGAAGAACTCCAAGTGGGCGGGTGTCTTCGACGGCATCGACATCGACTGGGAGTACCCGAACGCCTGCGGCAACACCTGTGACACCAGCGGCCGGGACGCGTTCAAGAACGTGATGGCGGCCCTGCGCTCGAAGTTCGGGAGCGGTGCGCTGGTCACCGCCGCGATCACCGCCGACGCGACCAGTGGCGGCAAGATCGACGCGGCGGACTACGCGGGCGCGGCGCAGTACGTCGACTGGTACAACCCGATGACGTACGACTACTTCGGCGCCTGGGCCACGACCGGTCCGACGGCCCCGCACTCACCTCTGAACTCCTACTCCGGCATCCCGACGGCGAACTACTACACCTCGGCGACCATCGCCAAGCTCAGGGGCCTCGGCATCCCGGCGGCCAAACTGCTGCTCGGCATCGGCTTCTACGGCCGCGGCTGGACCGGCGTCACCCAGGCGACCCCCGGCGGCACGGCGACCGGCCCGGCGGCGGGGACGTACGAGCAGGGCATCGACGACTACAAGGTGCTCAAGACCAAGTGCCCGGCGACCGGCACGGTGGCCGGCACGGCGTACGCCAAGTGCGGGAGCAACTGGTGGAGTTACGACACCCCGGCGACCATCGCGACCAAGATGACCTACAAGAACCAGCAGGGCCTGGGAGGCACGTTCTTCTGGGAGCTGAGCGGCGACACCTCGGGCGGTGAGCTGATCAAGGCCATCAACTGACCCCGGTCACGGGGGGCTTGGGGCGGGGGTTCCACGAGACCTCCGCCCCTTGCACGTGTCAGGCGTCCCGGCGGGCCGGGGCCGGGGCACGATAGGCGGGGTCCAGTTCCTCGATCGCGCGCATGGTGCCGCCGAGTGTCTTGACCAGCAGGTCGCGCATGGTGTCGCGGGAGAGTTCGGAGTTTGCGATCCAGGCGAGGGTGGCGCCCTCCACGCTGCACAGCCAGGAGAGCAGGCCCATCCTGGCGAGCGGGGCGATGTCGGCGCGGCCGTAGGCGCCTTCGGCGATGGTCGCGACGATCGCCTCGCGCACCCCGTCCCGGATGGAGTGCACCTCGGTGTCGAAGCCGACGCCGCCGCTGACGATCGTGCGGTACGCGGCCTGGTGGTGCTCGGCGTAGCGCAGATAGCTGTCGATGGTGCGGTGGACGCGGTCCACCTGAGGCAGATCCAGGCCGCTCGCCGCGTAGGTGACCAGGTCGGCGACGGAGTCCTGGATGATCGCCAGGTAGTAGCCGCGCTTGGACTGGAAGTAGTAGTAGATCAGCCCTTTGGCGACATGCGCCTGCCTGGCGATGTCGTCCATGGAGAGCGCGTCGTACGAGGTGTCGGCGAACAACTTCCGCCCGATGGCGATGAGTTCGGCACGCCGGGCCACGGAGCGCTCAGTGCCGCGCGCCCGGGGACGGGCGGCGGCACCTTGTTGACTAATATTCAATTTAGACCCTGGTCTCAGCGGGCTGCGGGACATCCGCAGTATGCCAGGTCGGCTAGTGGGTCAGGTCACAGCAGTCCGAGTTGGGTCACCAGCATGGCGATGACCACGACAAGGGTCCAGCCCATCACGTGTTCCAGGGCCTTCGGGCCGTCGTCCTTGGGGCCGCCGGTGCGAGCGCGGGCGGCGGTGGCGGAGTGCGTGGTCATGCCGTCCACCATGCCACCGATTGCGGCTTTTGCGGCGGAGAGCTTGGTCACAGGAGAGCGGCCCCCGGTCCCTACGGGGGCCGCTGTCGTACCCGGTCAGCGCACGCCCACCGCCGCGAGCGCCTTGAGCTGGCTCGTGGTCGGGCAGGCGGGGAAGTACAGGTAGCAGACGCCTCCGGTGCCGGAGACGACCTTGCCACTGGCGTTGTACCGCTTGGTGCGCAGCCAGACGTTCTCGAACTCCCGCCGTGGATAGACCCGGCGGACCGCGGCGTCGTCGGCCGAGAACGGGTCGTTGGCGATCACGTCGCCGTCCGCGGTGAAGCCGATCACCGTCATGAGGTGCCCGGAGGTGCCGTAACCGGCACCCGTCAGTTCGCTCTCCAGGAACGACTGGGACGTTATGGCCGGGATTCCGGCCGCGATCAGCGTCTCCAGGTCGGTGAGCGAGCCGAGTCGCGTTATCACGCCCTGGATGTCCTTGTAGGTGGCCGCGTAGGCGGCGTTGAACGGCCAGTTGCCGCAGCCCGCGTACTGGTAGTCGTAGGTGTATCGGGCCGCGAGGCAGATCTGGGGATCGGTGTATGACGGGTCGACCCAGGCCAGTTGCGCGGGGGTGGGCCGGCCGCCCCAGTACTCGACGATCATCTGCGAGGAGGTCGGGCTGCACCAGGCCTCGCCGCCGTTGTCGTACTCGGGGTACTGGCCCTTGTGGATCTCCTGCGAGTAGCGCGGGACCTTCAGCTCCCGGGCCAGGCCCGGGGTGGAGGCCGGGACGGTGAAGCGGTCCGGGATGTCCGAGCCCATGGCGCCGACCCGCCAGACGGTCGGGGTGAGCTTGGTGCCGGGCTTGCGGTAGAGGGTCAGGCGCAGCTGGTACGAGGCGAGCCGCAGGCCGGTGGTGGCGTCGTCGATGGCGAAGGTGTCCGTCCAGATGCTGCTCTTGCCGTCGGCCTGGCCGTCCACCGAGGTGCGTCTGATGTCCTGGTCGCCGGCCGCCCAGCGGCCCATCACGTACCAGGGGGTCGCGGTGCCGTCGGAGTAGGTGCCGTGCAGTTCGACCTGGATCCAGGTGCCGGCCGGGGTGTCCGCGTTCCAGGAGGCGATGGTCTCGGTGGCGGGCACGGTGAGCCGGTGCACCGGGCCGGTCCAGGTGCCGTACTCCCAGCCGGCGGTGGTGCCGGTGTGGGGGTCGGTGTAGGAGGTGGTGCCGGCCGGGGTGCCGATGACCGCCCCGGGGCGCTTCCCGGCGACCGCCACGACGCCCTTGGCGGTGCCGGTCTCCCAGTCGCCGTAGGTGGTCCATGAGCGGTAGTCGACGGGACGGGTCTGGGCCCGGCCGGTGTCCTCGGTGTCGGTCTCCGGCGCCGCGGCCGCGGGGACCGCCGGGACCACTCCCTGGGCCACGGCGGCCGCCGCGACGGAGGCGGCGACGGCCAGGACTGTTCTGCGGGACGGCTGTTCGGCTCTGCTCATGGGTGGAAGACCCCCAGGTGGGCACGGAGCTGCTGGTCCGGTACGGGACTGTGCGCCAACTATGGAGCAGGCTGCATGCCCCTGCCAGCACTTCCGCCCATGCCACGCCCACCAATATTGGTCTTGTCCACTGAAAGGGCCCCGGCGCTCTTCGCCGGGGCCTCCTTCACCGCCGTCAGATGAGGTCCATCGCGGCGACCTCGTCGGGGCGGCCGTAACTGACCGGGCCCTGGAAGCGGCGGCGGGCGGTGGCGAACCACCAGGCCGTGGCCACGGCAAGGACGACGGCCAGGGCGATCGGCGCGTAGTTGAAGGTGTCGACGGTGATCGGTGAGGCCTGCGGCAGCATGAACAGGACACTGCTCAGCAGGATCCAGGTCACCGCCAGCCAGCCGACCGGCCTGCTCCACCGGCCCAGGTTCCAGGGCCCCGGCTGGAACTCGTCGCCGAGGCGCAGCCGCAGGAACACCGGCACGGCGTAGGCGAGGAACAGTCCGACCACGTTGACGCTGACGATCGCGGTGAACGCCGTGTGCGACCACCAGCCCGGCACGACCAGGGCCACGGAACAGGCCACCGCCAGCCATACGGCCTTGACGGGCGTGCGGGTCCGCGGCGAGACCGAGTGCCACAGGCGGGAGCCGGGCATGGCGCCGTCACGGGAGAAGGCGAAGATCTGCCGGGTGTTGCTGGTGAGGTTGGCGAGGCCGCAGAAGAGCATGGCGCCGATGACGACGAGCAGCATCGCCTTGGCCCAGCCCATGCCGAGTCCGTCGATGAGAATCTGGACGGGCGGCGCGGAAGAGCGCGCCACCTTGTCGTAGTCGCCGATGCTGTACACCAGCGCGAGCATCAGGACGAGGCCCGTGATCGCCGAATAGCCGATCGAGCGGATGATCCCCCTGGGGGCGTTCACCGTCGCCCGGACCGTTTCCTCGGACATGTGGAAGCTGCCGTCGAAGCCGGTGAAGGTCCAGCTGGTGACGAGCAGGCCGAGCATGCCGCCGTAAAGGCCGTTGGTGAAGCCGGTGTTGTTCACGAAATGCGTCACGAAGGTCGCCGACTGGTGGTGGGCCGGCATCACGGTCAGGGTACTCACGATCACCACGAGTCCGACCAGCAGCCACCACACGGAAATCCGGTTCAGCAGGGCGACGAGCTGCACGGTGTAGGTGTTGGCGAGCCCCTGCACCACGATGATCAGGGCCGTGATCAGAACCGTCTGATGGGCGGTCGGGGTGTACGAGGGCCACTGCAGGGCGATGAAGGCCTGGATGAAGGTGGCGGCCGCGTATCCGGTGGCCGCCGTGCCGCCGATCTGCCCCACGAAGTTCAGCCACCCCGTGTACCAGGACCAGGCGCCCTTGTGCCGCTTGGCGAGCTTGCCCGCGGAGAAATACAGCGCGCCGCTCGTCGGATAGGCGGAGGCGACTTCCGCCATGGCGGCGCCGATGCACAGCACCATCACGCAGACGCCGATCCAGCCGAATACGAGAATGCGGGGGCCGCCCGCGTTCATACCGAATCCGAAGGACGAGAAAATACCCGAGAGGATATTGATGATGGTGAAGGATATCGCGAAATTGTCGAACGCCTGGAATCGGCGGGTGAGTTTCCGCGGATAACCCATCGCGTGCAGGGTCGCGTCGTCGTCGTCGCGGGTGACGGGGTCCGCTGTGCGTTCTGACACTTGCCGGCCTTTCTCTCTGTGAGGGTCTCGCTACGAGGGGACGGGCAGGCCGCAGGCGCGGCGGGCCCGGGAGAGCTGCTCGACGGGCTCGCCGAAGACGCTCCAGGGCATGCGTGAGGCGTACCGCCCCATGGCCGTGAAGACCGCCCGGGCCTCGAACTCACGCTGGGCCATGACCAGCGCGTGCGCGAGGTAGGCCAGGTCGAGCACCGGGGTGAAGCGGTATCCGGCCACCGTGGGCAGCCAGTTGTGGTAGATCGACAGCGCGGTGGCGCGCCACTGCGGCTGCTCCCAGACCCGCTCGGCGAGCAGCTGGGTGGGGTTGTGGCTCTCCACCAGCGCGACCAGGGGCAACAGCCGTATCGCCGAGTCCGCGGGGGCCCGCTGGGCGAGGAAGGCGGCGACGTCCCAGGCGGCGTTGACCGAGCCGCCGTAGCGGGTGAAGAAGAAGGACAGGAAGCGGTGGTGGGCCTCACGGTGCCAGGGGTCGAGGGCGAGGGTGTGCGCGAACAGCCGCCAGGGGCCGGGCGGCGAGGTCAGCAGGCCGCCGGGGGCCGGGTCGTGCGGGCGGTGCAGCCGTGCCATGGCCAGCTTGGCGGCCCAGGGGGTGGGGTCGGCGGGGTTGGTGACGGAGGCCCGGTCGCAGGCGGCGAGGGCGATCCGCTCCAGCGCCTCGGCGCGCGCGTCGCGGGCGTCTGCCGCCCGGATCGCCCGCTGTACGGCCACCCGGGCCCACATCAGCGCGGACTCGGGGCTCGGCTCCTCGGCCAGCCAGCGCTCCACCAGATCGGTGCCGGCCGCCTCGGAGGCCAGGACCAGGGAGCGGTGGGCGCGCAGGGCGAAGTCGGTGCGCGTCTCGGCCAGGGCCTCGCGGGCGCTGCGATATCTCCCCGCGCGCACATCCACGCACACGCTCGCGAGCGAGCGGTCATCGGCCGCCGGATGCCATACGTACTGCCCCTCGAATAACTCCGCGGCCATCTTCCCCTGTCCATCCCCGTTCGACGTGTCGCGGTCGCACAGAAAGCACCCTACTCAGCGGCGGGCGCACCGGGAACGCCCGATTTCGACATATCGGTCAGCCGGTCGGAAATATTAGCGGGGTCGCCGGAAAACGGCCCGAAGTTAGTTCAAGCCGCTACTTTTCCGGGGTGGTAAACGCCCGCTATGCGCCGCACTACTAGAATGTTTCCGGAAAACACCCCACACCACGCGACACCACACCACACCTCAGCACACCTCGGGAATCGTCATTCACCGTCTCGCCTCCGCGCTCCAGGGCCTGCCGCCCTCCTGCGGCCCGGTCCGTCTCGTCGGCGTCGACGGGCACGCCGGCTCCGGAAAGACCACCTTCGCCGGGCAGTTGGCCACCGCGCTGGGCGGGGCGCCGGTGCTGCACCTCGACGACATCGCCAGCCACGACGAGTTGTTCGCCTGGACAGACCGGCTGCTGACCCAGGTGATCGAGCCGCTCGGCCGCGGCGAGACCGCCCACTACGCGCCCTACGACTGGCGCGCCCGCGCCTTCGGCCCGCCCCGCCCGCTGCCGCCGGCCCCGGTGATCCTCCTCGAGGGCGTCGGCGCCGGTCGGCGGGCGCTGCGCCCGTTCCTGGCGCGGCTGCTGTGGATGGAGGTGCCACGGGAGGAGTCCTGGACCCGGGGCAGACTGCGGGACGGCACGGAACAGGGGGACTTCTGGGTCGAATGGGTCCGATCGGAACGCGCGCATTTCGCCGAGGACCCCTCAAGACCGTACGCCGACCTTCTGGTGACACAGTCACAGAAGGGGTACGAGGTACTTCCGGGACCCGTGAAAACCGTTGGACCGGACCAGACGGTCACCCACCGTGAGGGACCGTCGGCAGTGTGCTGAACTTGTGAAGAGGGGCCTCGAAGAAGTTGCCTCAGTACCTCAACTCAGCTTGACCCAAGGGCCGTACAGGACTTACGTTCTGAATGTGCGGCCCTTGGGAGCCGCCCCACAGACGCGAAGCCCCCGGTTGTTCCCCCGTGATCGGGGGCTTCGTTCTGCCCTTTACCCCTTTTGTGTGCGCCGCGTGCGCTTCCGTGCTCACCCTCGGTCACCGAGCGGCGCCCGCCCGATCTGCTCCCACCTCGCCAAACGGCCTGTGCGGCACCCTTCGGCGGGCGGTGGAACCGCAGGTACGATGCCCTCGGTGCGACCTTCGAACGGCTGCTTCGCGCATCTGCAACTCCGGTCCGCGGCACAGCGGTTCGACCAACGGCGGCCATCGGGGGGAGCCCGGGGGCCAACCACGGGGGCACGGTTTGTGGGGGACGTGATGGATTTCGGCACGCAGGGCCCCGAGGCCCCGGCCGACCTCGCCTGGCTGCGAGGCGTGGACGCCTACACGATGGGCGCCTATCCGCAGGCGGAGGAGGAGTTCCGCGCCGCGGTACGGATGGATCCCGGGATGGCCGACGCCTGGCTCGGGCTGCACGCGCTGCGCGTCGACACAACGACCGCGCTGCTCAGAATGTTCCGGCACCGGGACCGCTTCGGCGAACAGCGCGCCCGGCACCGACGGGCGCTCAACTCCTGGTACTGGCTGGGCTGGTGGGTGCAGCCGGTCCTCGAGAACCCGCGCGATCTCCTGCTCGCCCACGCCTCGCACTGGCTGGACGGCCGGCACGTCCCGGAACTCGACCGGGCGCTCGCCGGGCTGCCGCCCGTGGACGCCGACCCCCAGGTCCGCTTCCTGCACGCCTGCCGGGCCTACCTGGTCAAGGACTGGGAGCAGCTGGTACGGCACACCGACCCGCTCCTCGACGACGCCATGCTCGGCATCGAGGCGGGGCTCTTCGGCGGCATGGCCCGGGTCCGCCTAGAAATGTACGGCCAGGCCGAACCGCTGCTCTCGGCGGCGCTGATGCGCTGCCGCAGCGAGCAGCCGCAGCGCAAGGAGCTGCGCTACTGGCTGGCGCGGGCGCACGAGGGCACCGGGCGCAGCGCCGCCGCGCTTCCGCTGTACCGGGCCGTGCACCGGGTCGACCCCGCGTTCATGGACACCTCGGCACGGCTGGCCGCGATCTCCGAGGGCGACGGGTACGACGACAGTGCCGACCTCGCCGCGATCACGCTCACCGGCGCCGGGCAGGACGTCGTGGACGGGCCGGACATGCTCGACCCGCTCTTCGGCACGGAGGGCCGTGATCTGCGGTTCGGGGAGTCCGAGCCGGCGGCCGGGGCGATGCCGTCGGTGGTCGATCCGGCGGTGCGCGAGAAGGTCGTACCCTCGCCTCCGCTGCCGGCCGGGCCGACCGACCCCGCGTTGCTCGAGGAGGCGCTGGCCGAGCTGGAGCGCATGGTCGGCCTTGAGCCTGTGAAGCGGCAGGTCAAGGCGCTGTCGGCGCAGCTGAACATGGCCCGGTTGCGGGCCGGGCAGGGGCTGCCGGTACAGCCGCCGAAACGCCACTTCGTCTTCTCCGGACCGTCGGGCACCGGGAAGACCACGGTCGCCCGCATCCTGGGCCGGGTCTTCTACGCGCTGGGGCTGCTGGGCGGCGACCACCTGGTGGAGGCACAACGGGCCGACCTGGTCGGTGAGTACCTGGGCCAGACCGCCGTGAAGGCGAACGAGCTGATCGACTCCGCGATCGGCGGGGTGCTGTTCGTGGACGAGGCGTACTCGCTCTCCAACTCCGGCTACGGCAAGGGGGACGCGTACGGCGACGAGGCGTTGCAGGTGCTCCTGAAGCGGGCCGAGGACAACCGCGACCACCTGGTGGTGATCCTGGCCGGCTACCCGGAGGGCATGGACCGGCTGCTGGCCGCCAACCCCGGGCTCTCCTCCCGCTTCACGAGCCGCGTGGACTTTCCCTCCTACCGTCCCCTCGAACTGACCTCGATCGGCGAGGTGCTGGCCGCGGAGAACGGTGACGCCTGGGACGAGGAGGCGTTGGAGGAGCTACGGTCGATCGCCGGGCACGTGGTCGACCAGGGGTGGATCGACGAGCTGGGCAACGGACGGTTTCTGCGGACCCTGTACGAGAAGAGCTGCGCGTACCGGGATCTGCGGTTGTCGGTGTATCCCGGGGCGCTGTCGCGGGACGATCTGGCCACGTTACGGCTGCCGGACCTGATGCAGGCGTACGGGGAGGTGCTGTCGGGGCGGGGACCGCAGGATCCGGCGGCCGGGATGTAGGGCTGGCGGCGGGGGTGTCGCCTACCGGCGCTTGCCGGGTGCCTCCCCCACTCTCGGCTCCGCTCGAGCGGGGGGCCTTCATCGCCCACCCGTGTCGCCCGGGTGCCTCCCAAGCCCTCCAGGCGCTGGGGGAGGCGCGCCTGCCCGCAGCTGGGCGGCTGTGGGCAGCGCCTCGTCGGGGGCGCGGGGCTGAGCCGATGTGCGGCTCCGCCGCGTGGGCGCGACCAGCCCCCACGCACCCGCAGCCGAACTACGACCTCACCCGGCCATGGCCTCCTCCGGCTCCCCGCTCGCCCTCGGCTCCGGCGCCCGCGGCGGCGTCGGCCGGTCCCGGTGCGCCGGGTCCGTCACCTCGCCGACCAGCAGCTCCAGGACGTCCTCCAGCGCCGCAAGCCCCAGCACCCGGCCGTTCGCGTCGGCCACCTGGGCCAGGTGGGTCGCCGCCCGGCGCATCACCGTGAGCGCGTCGTCGAGGGGCAGCTCGGCCCGCAGGGTCGTCATCGGGCGCCATACCTGCTGCGGCACCGCACGGTCCGAGTCCTCCAGGTCGAGCACGTCCTTCACATGCACGTAGCCCATGAAGGCACCGGACTCGGCGGCGACCGGGAACCGTGAGTACCCGGTGCGGGCGGTGAGTTCCACGATCTGGCCCGGGGTGACCGACGGGGGGACCGTGATCAGGGACTCGCGGCGCAGGAGTACGTCCGTCACCGGGCGGGAGCCCAGTTCCAGCGCGTCCTCCAGCCGCTCCTGCTCCTCGGGGTCGAGGAGGCCCGCCTGACCGGAGTCCTCAAGGAGCCGGTTGAGCTGTTCGCTGGTGACGACGGCCTCGACCTCGTCCTTCGGCTCCACCCGGAACAGCTTCAGGATGCCCTGGGCACAGGCGCCCAGGGCGACCGTGATCGGCCGGCACACGCGGGCGAACGCCACCAGGCCGGGGCTCAGCCACAGCGCCGCCTTCTCGGGCGCCGCCATCGCCAGGTTCTTCGGCACCATCTCGCCGATGACGAGGTGGCAGAAGACGACTCCGGCCAGCGCGATCACATAGCCCAGCGGGTGGATCACGCCCTCGGGCAGGTGTACCGCCTCGAACACCGGCTCCAGCAGATGCGCCACGGTCGGCTCGGCCACCGCCCCCAGCGTCAGCGAGCAGACGGTGATGCCGAACTGGGCCGCGGCCATCATCTGCGGGAGGCGTTCCAGGCCGTAGAGGACCTGGCGTGCCCGGGCCGTGCCCAGCGGTTCGATCTGGCTGCGGCGGACCGAGACCAGCGCGAACTCCGCGCCCACGAAGAAGCCGTTGGTGAGCACCAGCAGGGCGGCGAAGACCAGTTGGAGGACGCTCATCGGACGGCCTCCGCGACGGCGGGGGCGGTGCGGACCAGGCGGACCCGCTCGGCGCGGTAGTGGCCGACCCGGCGGACCGACAGCCGCCAGCCGGGCAGCTCGGCGCGGTCCCCGGGCGCCGGGATCCGGCCGAGGAGGTCGGCGACCAGGCCGGCGACCGTCTCGTAGGGGCCCTCGGGCACGTCGAGTCCTATCCGCTGGAGGATGTCGACGCGGACACTGCCGTCGACGTCCCAGGCGGGCTTGCCGTCCTGCGACGGGACCGCCGCGAGTTCCGGTGCGTCCGGGCTGTCGTGCTCGTCGCGGACCTCGCCGACGAGTTCCTCGACGATGTCCTCCAGGGTGACCACCCCGGCCGTACCGCCGTACTCGTCGACGACGACCGCGATGGGCTGCTCGGAGCGGAGCCGGGCGAGCAGCGGCTGGACCGGAAGGCTCTCGGGAACGAGTAGCGCCTTGCGGGCGATGCGGCCGACGGGGGTGCGCAGCCGGTCGCGGACCGGGACCGCCAGGGCGTCCTTGAGGTGGGCCATGCCGACGATCTCGTCGATCTTCTCCCGGTAGACCGGGAAGCGGGACAGACCGGTGGCCCGGGTGAGGTTGACCACGTCCTCGGCGGTCGCCGAGTCCTGGAGCGCGCTGACCTTCACTCGGGGGGTCATGACGTGCTGCGCGGTCAGCTCGCCCAGAGACAGGGTGCGGACGAACAGGTCGGCCGTGTCCTGCTCCAGGGCGCCGGCCTGGGCGGAGTGCCGGGCCAGCGAGACCAGCTCGCCCGGGGTGCGGGCGGAGGCCAGCTCCTCGGCGGGTTCGACGCCGAGGGCGCGGACGAGCCGGTTGGCGACCGTGTTCAGCGCGGCGATGACCGGGCGGAACAGGCGCGAGAAGCGGGCCTGCGGACCGGCGACGAAGCGCGCGACCTGGAGCGGCTTGGAGACCGCCCAGTTCTTGGGCACGAGTTCGCCGATCACCATCTGGATCGCCGAGGCGAGCAGCATGCCGACGACGACCGAGATACCGGAGACGGCGCCCTCGGGGAGGCCGATCGCGGTGAACGGGCCGCGCAGCAGCTCGGCCAGTGCCGGTTCGGCGAGCATGCCGACGACCAGGGAGGTGATGGTGATGCCGAGCTGGGTGCCGGAGAGCTGGAAGGACAGTTCCTTCAGCGACTCCACGACCGTACCGGCGCGCTTGTCGCCGTCGGCGGCGGCCTTCTCGGCTTCGGGTCGCTCCACGGTCACCAGGCCGAACTCGGCGGCCACGAAGAAGCCGTTGGCGAGGATGAGCAGGAACGCGGCCGCCAGGAGCAGCAGGGGGGTGGTCATGATGCCGCCGCCTCCGATTCGTCGCGGACCCCGAATCGGGGGTCCGCGGTATGTCGGGAGGGGGCGGCGCAGGTACTACAGGACGATCCGTCCATCGCCGGAGAGGGTCACTCCTCGGGTAGCAGGAACCCCTGTGCGCCGGGCGCGCGACAGGGGCGGAGGCGGGACGTGAAAAAGCCTCCGCCAACAGATTAATCAAGACAGGGCCCACTGCGGCAGGGTGGACGACCCCGAGGTGGCCCCGAAGTTGCGTGATTTCAGCCCTGGTGCTGCTCGGGGTCGTGGATCGCGTGCGCCTCGGCGAGGGCCCGCAGGGCCTTGGCGTCGGCGATCGCGCGCTGCTTGGCGATGCCCGGCTGGATGCCGAGCGCGGGCAGGCTGGTGCCGTCGCTGAGGTTCAGGAACACCCACGGGTCACCCGGTCGGAGGTTCACCTGGAGGATCTCCGCCCAGTCCAGACGCCTCTTGCTGGCGATGTTCACGACGGTGACCCCGGACTCGTCGGCGACCACCTTCACCCGGGCCAGCTGGGCCAGCGCCCAGAAGATCAGCGCGCCGGTGATGACGAAGCTGAGCTGCTCCCCCGGGCCGAGTTGTTCGAGGAGCAGCGCGACCCCGGAGATGGTGGCGAAGATGGCGACGCCCGCGGTGAGCAGGATCACGCGGGTGTGGCCCGGCCGGAAGGTGACGGGAAGGGAAGGAAGCTCGGACATCTCTCGGGGGCGTTTCAGAGGCGGCAGGCGTGGATGGCCGTGGTCAGGATGGCGCGGGCGCCGATGTCGTACAGATCGTCCATGATCCGCTGCGCGTCCTTGGTGGGGACCATGGCGCGGACGGCGACCCAGCCCTCGTTGTGCAGCGGGGAGACGGTCGGGGACTCCAGGCCGGGGGTGAGCGCGACGGCCTTCTCCAGCTGCTCGACCCGGCAGTCGTAGTCCATCATCACGTACGTCCGGGCGACCAGGACGCCCTGGAGGCGGCGCAGGAACTGCTGGACCTTCGGCTCGGCAGCGTCCTCGGCGTCGGCGCCGGCCCGGCGGATGACGATCGCCTCGGAGGTCATGATCGGCTCGCCGAAGACCTCCAGGCCGGCGTTGCGCAGCGAGGTGCCGGTCTCGACGACGTCGGCGATGACCTCGGCGACACCGAGTTCGATGGCCGTCTCGACGGCACCGTCGAGGTGGACGACGGAGGCGTCGACACCGCTGTCGGCGAGGTGCTTGGCGACGATGCCCTCGTAGGAGGTGGCGACCGTCTTGCCCTTCAGGTCCGCCAGGCCGTCGGCCGCGCCGGGCCTGGAGGCGAAGCGGAAGGTGGAGCGGGCGAAGCCGAGCGGCAGGATCTCCTCGGCGTGGGCGCCGGAGTCGACGAGCAGGTCACGGCCGGTGATGCCGATGTCGAGGCGGCCGGAGGAGACGTAGATCGCGATGTCCCGGGGGCGCAGGTAGAAGAACTCGACGTCGTTGACGGGGTCGACGATGCGGAGTTCCTTGGACTCCCTGCGCTGCCGGTAGCCGGCCTCATGCAGCATGTCCGCCGCAGGTCCTGAGAGGGAACCCTTGTTGGGGACGGCGATGCGCAGCATGAGGTCGGCTTCCTTCGCTTGAAAAAGGGCGTTTGTCGGAAAGGGTTCTACAGGTGGGCGTAGACGTCGTCCAGCGAGATTCCGCGGGCGACCATCATCACCTGGATGTGGTAGAGCAGCTGCGAGATCTCCTCGGCGGCCGCTTCCTTGCCCTCGTACTCGGCGGCCATCCAGACCTCGGCGGCCTCCTCGACGACCTTCTTGCCGATGGCATGGACCCCCTTCCCGACCAGCTCGGCGGTGCGGGACGTGGCGGGGTCGCCGTGGGCGGCCTTGTGCTGGAGCTCGGTGAAGAGCTCCTCGAAAGTCTTGTTGGACATGGTGAGCGCCAGACTACGCCAAACGCCGCGTCGCTCAGTGCCAGGGTTCAGATACTGAGCGGAGGGTGGCCGCCGTCGCCACCGCCGCCGTCACCGCCTCGTGGCCCTTGTCCTCGTTGGAGCCCTCCAGGCCGGCCCGGTCCAGGGCCTGCTCCTCGTTGTCGCAGGTGAGCAGGCCGAAGCCGACCGGGACGCCGGTCTCGACGGAGACCTGGGTGAGGCCCTGGGTGACGCCCTGGCACACGTACTCGAAGTGGGGGGTGCCGCCGCGGATGACGACACCGAGGGCGACCACCGCGTCGTAGCCGCGGCCGGCGAGGGCCTTGGCGGCGACGGGGAGCTCCCAGCTGCCGGGGACCCGCAGCAGGGTCGGCTCGTCGATCCCCAGGTCGCGCAGGGCGCGCAGGGCGCCGTCCACCAGACCGTCCATCACCTTCTCGTGCCACTGGGCCGCGATGACGGCGACCCGCAGATCGCTGACATTGCGTACGGACAACTCCGGTGCACCCTTGCCGCTCACGTCTCTCCTCAGTGCTGTTTCTTACTGGTTGCCGCAGCCGGACACGGCGGGGGTGTCCAGCCAGGGCAGGTCGTGGCCCATCCGATCCCGCTTGGTGCGCAGGTAGCGGAGGTTGTGCTCGCCCGCCTGTACGGGCATCGGCTCCCGGCCGGTGACCTTGAGGCCATGGCTGAGCAGCGCGTCGGTCTTGTCGGGGTTGTTGGTCATCAGCCGGACACCGCGGACGCCGAGGTCGGTGAGGATCTGGGCACCGGCGGCGTAGTCGCGGGCGTCGGCGGGCAGGCCGAGTTCCAGGTTGGCGTCGAGGGTGTCGCGGCCGCGCTCCTGGAGTTCGTAAGCGCGCAGCTTGGACAGCAGCCCGATGCCCCGACCCTCGTGTCCGCGCAGGTAGACGACGACACCGCGGCCCTCGTCCTGGATGCGCTCCAGGGCGGCGTCGAGCTGGGGGCCGCAGTCGCAGCGGGCGGAGCCGAAGACGTCTCCGGTGAGGCACTCGGAGTGGACCCGGACCAGGACGTCCTCGCCGTCGCCGATCTCGCCGTGGACGAGGGCGACGTGCTCGACGCCGTCGGTGCTGGAACGGTAGCCGTACGCCGTGAAAGTCCCGTGCTTGGTGGGCAGGTTGACCTCGGCCTCGCGGCGCACGGTGGGCTCGGCGGAGCGCCGGTAGGTGATCAGGTCCGCGATGGAGATGATCGTCAGTCCGTGCTTGCGGGCGAACGGGATCAGCTCGGGGACGCGGAGCATCCGGCCGTCCTCGCCGGCGATCTCCACGATGGCGCCGGCCGGGCGCAGACCCGCGAGCCGGGCCAGGTCGACGGCGGCCTCGGTGTGGCCGTTACGGGTCAGGACACCGCCGGGCCGGGCGCGCAGCGGGAAGACGTGGCCGGGCCGGACGAAGTCCGTCGCCTCGGCGCCGCCGCTCGCCAGCAGTTGGAGCGTGGTGGCGCGGTCGGCGGCGGAGATGCCGGTGGTGACGCCGTGCGCGGCGGAGGCGTCCACGGAGACGGTGAACGCGGTCTTCATGGACTCCGTGTTGTCGCCGACCATCTGCGGCAGCTGGAGCCGGTCCAGCTCCTCGCCCTCCATGGGGGCGCAGATCAGACCGCGGCACTCGCTCATCATGAAGGCGACGATCTCGGGGGTGACCTTCTCGGCGGCGATGACGAGGTCGCCCTCGTTCTCGCGGTCCTCGTCGTCGACGACCACGATCGGGCGGCCGGCCGCGATGTCGGCGATGGCCTGCTCGACCGGGTCGAGGGTGAGGTCCTCGACGCCGTCGGTGCGGTAGAGAATCGGTGGGACAAGAGGGACGGCGCGAAGCGCCTCGTTCGGGGTGGTGGCGGGCGACGGGTGGGCGGTCATGCGGGTGCCCCTTCCAGAGCGGGCCGCGAGCCCTGGCGGGAGCGCAGCCACCAGTCGCGCATGCCCCACAGGACGAGCGCGCCGTAGATGACGTAGACGAAGCCGGAGAAGGCGTAGCCGTTGGCGAAGTTGAGGGGGACTCCGACCAGGTCGACCAGGAGCCAGGCGATCCAGAACTCGACCATGCCGCGGGCCTGGGCGTACATGGCGACGACGGTGCCGACGAAGATGTAGGCGTCCGGCCAGGGGTCCCAGGACAGGGACGGGTAGGCCTTGAAGAGCAGGGCGACGGCGACGGTGCCGACGGCCGCGGCGGCGACCATCGCGCCGCGCTCCCGCCAGCTGGCGAAGCGGGGCACGATGTGGCCGTCACCGCCGTCCTCGGCCCGGCCCTTGTCGCGGTTCCACTGCCACCAGCCGTACAGCGCGACGACCATGACGACGGCCTGCTTGCCGGCGCTGCCGGTGAGGTGGCCGTAGAAGGCGCCGAAGAGGATCAGGCCGGAGGCGAACTGGACCGGCCAGCTCCACAGGTTGCGGCGCCAGCCGAGGGCCAGGGCGGCCAGGCCGAGGATGTTGCCGATCATGTCCGACCAGAGGATGTGCTGGCCGAACATGACGAAGGCCTCGGAGTTCAGCCAGTTCACCGGCCTGCTCCCTGCGTGTTCGCGAGCAGCCGCTCCACGTACTTGGCGACGATGTCGACCTCGAGGTTGACCGGGTCGCCGGGCTGCTTGCGGCCGAGCGTGGTCAGGTCGAGGGTGGTCGGGATGAGGCTGACGGTGAAGTAGTCGGAGCCCACCTCGACGACCGTGAGGCTGATGCCGTCGACGGTGATGGAGCCCTTCTCGACGACATAGCGGGCGAGGTCGGCGGGGAGGGAGACCTTGACGATCTCCCAGTTCTCGGAGGGGGTCCGGGACAACACCTGACCGGTGCCGTCGACATGGCCCTGCACGATGTGGCCGCCGAGCCGGGAGCCGACGGCGGTGGGGCGCTCCAGGTTGACCCGGGAGCCGACGTCCAGCGCGCCGAGGGAGGAGCGCTTGAGGGTCTCCTGCATGACGTCCGCGGTGAACTCGTCGCCCTCGTGCTCCACGACGGTCAGACAGACCCCGTTCACGGCGATGGAGTCGCCGTGCTGTGCGCCCTCGGTCACTACGGGGCCACGGAGCCGGAAACGGGAGGCGTCGCCGAGGTTCTCGACGGCGGTGATCTCACCCAGCTCTTCGACGATTCCGGTGAACACTTCCCGGGTCCTCCTGCCTCAACGGGGCACGGACTCCGGGGCCTGTCGACGAACGACAGAAAGGACGGAAGAGCACACCGGGAGCGACGCCGACAAGGCCCCGCCCGTGACGGACGAGACCAGATACGGCGGCGCGCACAGGTACATGCTCGCCCGCCGCGCACTGCCTCCCATCCGGACTTTAACCGTCGGTCCAGGAATTTCACCTGGTCAACCGGCCGCTGGAAGCGGACGGGTCGCGGACTGTAACCGCCGGTTCGGAGTTTCACCGACCCCGGAGTGCGCTGCTTCTGGTACACGGCCAGTGTGCCACGCCCGGAGGTGATCCAGACAAGGGAGCCATGTGGGCTGCCTCACAGGCCATACCGCTGGACTCCCCTGACGGACCGTCATATGTCCGACCCGCACTCAACGGCCCCTCAGACCAGGCATCTTGACTTGATCCGCGACTATTGACCCTACTGGTCTAGTCCATTTATCGTTCGTGCGAGCCCGGCGGCGGTGACGACGGCCCTTGCCCGTCGCCGGGTCGTCCACCCAGCGGTCGGGTCAGCGGTCCCGCGGCGCGAACAGTTCGTCCTGCGCGCGCTCCCGTGCCGTCAGCAGCGCTCCGCGCAGCACCGCCCCGCCGCCGAGGGCACTCGCCCGCACCTCCGTGGCCAGCGGGGACATCCGGCGCAGCCGCTCCTCGACCCGTGCGGCGAGCGCGGCGCCGCCGGCCGAGCCGATCTCGCCGCCGAGGACCACGCACCCCGGGTCCAGGATGGCGACGACTGCCGCGACACCTACGGCGATGCGGTCGGCCAGGGCGTCGAGGAAGAGCGCAGGGGCTGCCGGACCGGGTCGGCAGCCGTCTGCGGGACCGTCGTGGCTGCTCGCGCAGTTCCCGGCGCCCCTTCGGGGCGCTTCCCTGAGCCGGACCGCCTCCCCCACCAACCGCGCGGCCGCGGGCTCGGGGTCCGCCGACCCGGCCGGGTCCAGCCCGTACTCCTCGGCCAGTTCGGCGATCGGGGTCGCCCCCACCAGCGAGTGGTAGCCGCCCGCGCAGTCCGTCGCCGACGGCAGTGCGAGCGTGCCCGGTACCGGCAGGAAGCCGATCTCGCCGGTGCCGCCGGAGGCGCCCCGGCGCAGGCTGCCGTCCAGGACGACGGCGGCGCCGCAGCTGTGCCCCAGCCAGAGCAGGACGAAGGTGTCGCGGTCGCGGGCGACGCCCTCCTGCTGCTCGGCGAGGGCGGCCAGATTGGTCTCGTTCTCGACACTGACCCGGGCCTCCGGAAACCGCTCCTGGAGGGTGGCGACCAGCCGGCGGTGCCAGGCCGGCAGGCCTGCCGTGTCGCGGAGTTCGCCGCTCGCCGGGTCGATGAGCCCGGGGGCCCCGATGCCGACGGTGTGCAGCCGCCCGCCGCCGGCGGCACCCGCCTCCTTGGCCGTCCGCTCGACCAGTTCCACCGCCTGCTCGACGGCCGCCGCCGCCCCCGCGGCCGCCTGTCCCGCCTCCGGCCCGACCGGCACCGACCCTTCGGCCAGCACCCGCCCCACCAGGTCGGACACCAGCACCGAGACGCTCTCGGTGCGGACGTCGACGGCGGCCAGACAGGCGCCGTCGGCGACGATGCCGTACAGCCGCGCGTTCGGTCCCCGGCGCTGTTCGCCGGACTCGCCGACCACGGTGATCAGGCCGGACGCGGTGAGCCGTTCCACGAGGTCGGCGACGGTCGGCCGGGACAGCCCGGTCAGCTGTTTCAACTGCCCTGCCGTGAGCGGGCCTTGCTGCTGGAGCAGGGTCAGCGCGAGCCGGTCGTTGATGGCCCGGGCGGTGCTCGGTGATGCGGGCATGACGGGCATCCTCCCAGATCGACGCGGCCCAGGACGGCCACATCGCTCCCTATCTATCAGGCAGGGTCCCTGATAGTTTACGGCGCGACAGCGGGGCGGCACCCGCCCGGGGAGGGGCAGGACCATGAAAGCCATGAAAGACGTGGACTACGAGCAGCACGAGGTGAAGCGCGCGCGGTACGCCGTGGCGGCCGTGTTCACCGTGCACGGTGCCGTCACCGGCTCGTTCGCGACCCGGGTGCCCTGGATCCAGGACCATGCCGGCCTGAGCGCCGGCCAGCTCGGCTTCGCGCTCGCCTTCACCGCGTTCGGCGCCTCGTGCTCGATGCCGCTGGCGGGCCGGATCAGCCACCGCTTCGGCAGCCGTACGGCGCTGCGCGGACTGATCGCGATGTGGACGCTCTCGCTGGTCCTGCCGTCCCTCGCGCCGAACCTGTACACCCTCTGCCTGGCGATGTTCGTGTACGGCGCCAGCGCGGGCATGGCCGACGTCGCGATGAACGCGCTCGGCGTGGAGGTCGAGCGGCTGCTCGGCAGGTCGGTCATGTCGGGGCTGCACGGCATGTGGAGCGCGGGCGCCCTGATCGGCTCGGCGGCGGGCACCCTCGCCGCACACCTCGGCTCGGACGCCCGGCTGCACTTCGCGCTGGCCGCCGCCGCCCTCGCCGTGCTCGGTGTGCTGGCGGCCGGATGGGTGCTGGACGTGCAGCCCGCCGAGGACGAGGAGCCGCCGCCGCGGTTCGCGCTGCCGCCCCGGTCGGCGCTGCTGATCGGCACGGTCGGCTTCTGCGCGGTGTTCGCGGAGGGGGCGAGCCTGGACTGGTCGGCGGTGTTCCTGCGGGACCGGATGGACAGTTCGGCCGGGCTCGCGGCGGCCACCACCACGGGGTTCATGCTGACCATGGCGGTCGCCCGGATCAGCGGGGACGCGGTGGTGAACCGCTTCGGCACGGTCCGTACGGTGCGCGCCGGGGGCGTGTTGGCCGCGCTCGGCGGGCTGCTGATCGTCCTCGCCGGGCATCCGGCGGTGGCGATGACCGGGTTCGCGCTGATGGGCCTCGGCATCGCGGTCGTCGTACCGCTGTGCTTCGCGGCGGCCGGGCATGCCGGGCCGAACCCCAGTCAGGCCATAGCCGGCGTGGCGACGATCACCTACACCTCGGGGCTGATCGCGCCCAGCCTGATCGGCGGGGTGGCCCAGGCGACCAGCCTGGTGGTGTCGTTCGGCGTGGTCACGGTGCTCACCTGCGGCCTGGTGGCGTTCGCGGGTGTGCTGCGGCCCGGGGAGCGCGCAGTGCGGGCGGAGGTCAGTCCGCCGGCCGCAGCAGTTCCCGGCCCGCGGCCCTGAACCGCTCGCTCCAGGGGGCGGGGCGCAGGGTGGCCGCGTCCAGCCGGACCAGGACCCGGGTGCCGTGCGCGTAGGTGGTCGCGCCGTCCGCCGAGCAGAACCGGAAGCCGTAGGTCAGGCCGGTGTTGCCGAGCCGTTCCAGCCACAGGTGGACTGCGTAGGCGCCCGGCCGGGTGACCGGCGCCTCGTAGCCGATCCGGAGTTCCTTGACCGCGTTGCAGGCGTCCTCGGCCGCGGTCCAGTCGCCCTCGAAGGCAAAGCCGTGCCCCTGCCAGAACTCGGCCCAGGCCCGCTCGACCATCACCGGGTAGCGGGCGTTGTGGAGCAGCCCGAGCGCGTCCAGGTCGTCGAAGTGGACGGTGACGGGGATCAGCCGGCCGTAGGACAGGGCGGGGGCGGTCGGGGCTTCGGCGGTCACGGGTGGGGCTCCTGGCGTTGCTGACATTGCGCTGACCTTCAGCTGACGCCAGTCTAAGCGGGCGCTCAGGAGCCCCACCGGCGGCCTCAGCCCGCGATCGAGTCCAGCTGCTCGGGGGCCGGCCGCAGTGCCCAGAGGTCACCACCGGGCGGGGCCTCCAGCCGGGGCACCGCCTGCTGGGCCGCCTTGTCGCCGGCGTCTGCGGCCGCGTGGACGACGTCGGACGCCGCGTAGCGGTAGAACTCCAGTTCCGGATGGGGCCACGCGGTGGCCCCGGTCGCTGCGGGCAGCAAATAGTCCACGGCCTTGAACAGGCTCTGTCCGTCCGGCCCCCGGTAGGTCCAGAGGTTCACCCCGACATGCCGGCCGATGGCCGCCAGCCGGGTGTAGGCGACCAGGTCGAAGGTCGAGTAGTGCCAGCTCCTGGTCCGGGTCAGCTCCTGCGGTTGGCTTCCGTCGGCCGCGATCTGCGGGTCGATCCGTCTGGCCCGCGCGTCCAGCACGGTCTTCTTCGCCAGTGCCTTGTCGCCGGTCGCGTAGGCGAGGGCGGCGAGCTGCATGTCGTAGAAGGTGCCGTGGTTGTTGACGGCGGCGCCCTCCTCCTTGCCGAAGGCGCTGTTCTTCAGCCAGTCACGGAAGTCCGTGTTCCAGCTGCGCATCCCGGCGCGGTCGTCGGCGCTCCAGCCGGGTGCGCCGGTGGCGAGGATCGCGAGGGCGTCGACCACGCTCGTGTACGACTGGGAGAAGTCGATGATGCCGATGGCCCGGCCGTCGTACTTGCACGGGATGAACTGGGCGTGGTCGAGGTTCGGGTTCATCCGGGTCGCCGGGTCGAGGAACCAGGTGCGCAGGACCTGTCCGGCTTTCTCGGCGTACTGCCGCTTGCCCGTGTAGTACCAGGCCAGGGAGAGGTCGTAGGTCGAGTCGAAGACCTTCTCCGCGTCCTGGCGGTCGGTGCCGGTGTCGACCTCGGGATTGCGCCGGCCGTCGCGCTGGACGTAGGGGCAGCCCCAGGGATTGTCGGCGGTGGGTGTGGTGGTGGGCCACCAGTAGGGGGCCTGGCTCAGGTAGTCGTGGACGTCGCCGCCGGGCGCGGGCTTCGGTTTGTCGACGACCGTCCAGGGACCCTGGCCCAGCCAGGCGTCGGCGCGGGTGGTCAAGTCCTTGACGGCGCGCCGGAGTCGGGGGTCGCCGTGGTCGAGGTCAGCCTTGGTCCGCTGGAGGCGAGCACCGTCGAGCACGGCGGTGTCGGGTGCCTTCGGGGCTTTCGGGGCCCTCGCGGTCGCATGGGCGGAGGGGACGAGGACGGCCCCGATGGCCGCCAGTGCCGTCAGGACGACGGCCGTGCGGGATCTTCCACTCATCGAGCACTCCGATCAGACAGGAAGCAGCCGTTAGTCATGTACGTGAACTAGGTTCACGAGTGAGACCGTGTGAGCGTAGGACCCCCAGGTAGCCATGACAATGGTTCGGACCGTCTTCACGTACGAAACCGTCTTCACAGCACTTCGAAGAAAGCGAACCCCCGCCATGGATCTCGGCGTGCGCCGGAAACCGCACGGCGACGGGCGCAGGCCGACGCCCGGAGCGGTGGTACGCCGCGGCGAACGGCTCTCCTGGCCGCGCGCTATCGGGCTCGGCGCCCAGCACGGCGTGGTCGCGTCGTTCGGTGCGTCCTTCGTGGCGCCCCTGAACGCATGATGCGTGCGAAGACCGGCGCTTCCCCGCCGAGCACGACGCCGCGGGTCGAATCCCCACTCTCACGGCCCGTCCTGTGGGCATGCCCCTGAACTGCGTGTTCCGCTAGTCGTCGAGCCCCGGTGCGGCCGGCGGGTCTCAGTACCACTCCCGCAACACATCAAGGAGCAGGACCATGGCGGGCTTCGGCTGGAAGCTGCACGGCGACGGCAAGAGCCTCGCACCGGGTGAGGTGGTGAGACCGGACGAGCGACTCACCTGGGGGCGCACCGTCGGTCTCGGCGCGCAGCATGTGGTCTCCATGATCGGAGCCTGCTTCGTCGCCCCCATCTTGATGGGTCTCGATCCCAACCTTGCCGTGATGGCCTCCGGCGTGGCCACCATTCTGTTCCTGTTCATCACCCGCGGCCATATTCCGAGCTACCTGGGCAGCAGCCTGTCGTTCATCGGTGTGGCCGCCGTCATCAAGGCACAGGGGGGTGACGCTGCGACCCTCACTGGCGCGCTGCTGGTCGTCGGCGCGGTACTTTTCCTGTGCGGGGCGGTCGTACGCGCTCTCGGGGCCCGCATCATCCACGCCGTACTGCCTCCCGTGGTCACAGGCGCGGTGGTCATGCTGATCGGGTTCAACCTGGCTCCGGTCACCGCGGGAACCTATTGGCCGCAGGATCAGTGGACGGCTCTTCTGACCATGCTGTTCACGGGTTTCGCCCTTGTTGTACTGCGCGGCTTCTGGTCCCGTATCGCGATCTTCCTCGGGCTGGCCTTCGGGTATGTCATCTCATGGATCCTCGACCGCGCGTTCGGTAAGATCCACTCCCCCGCCGGCGGTGCCAAGCCGGTCGACCATTGGCGTCTCGACCTCTCGGGCGTGCCCAAGGCGGACTGGATCGGCCTACCGGCTTTCCATGCCCCGAGCTTCGCCCTCTCGGCGGTTGTGGTCGCCCTGCCCGTCGTCATCGCCCTCGTCGCCGAGAACGCGGGACATGTCAAGGCTGTCGGTGAGATGACCGGTGAACCACTGGACGACAGGCTCGGTACGGCGATCATGGCCGACGGTGCAGCGACTGTGCTGTCGACGTCTGTGGGCGGTCCTGCCACGACCACGTACGCCGAGAACATCGGCGTCATGGCCGCCACGCGTGTCTACTCGACCGCTGCCTACTGGTGCGCCGCCGCCTTCGCGATCCTGTTCGGGCTCTGCCCCAAGTTCGGTGCCGTCGTGGCCGCCATTCCCGGCGGCGTCCTCGGCGGAATCACGGTCATCCTCTACGGCATGATCGGCCTGCTGGGCGCCCAGATCTGGGTCCGTTCCCGCGTCGACCTCTCCAACCCCCTGCACCTGGTTCCGGTGGCTGCGGGGCTCATCGTCGGAATCGGCAACGTGAGCCTGACACTCACACCCAACTTCCAGCTCAGTGGCATCGCGTTGGGAACGCTGATCGTCACCATCGGATACCACGCCCTGCGCGTCCTGGCTCCCGCCCACATGACGGACGAGCCGCCGCTCCTTGAACCGGGCAATCCGGGGTACGACCGAGGTCTTGGCGAATCCTGATCGCAGCCCCGGCCGCGGCGGGCATCATCATCGGCGTCGGCAACGTCAGCATGCAGCCAAGGGGGCGGGAACCGCTGCTCGACGAGGGCACCAGCTCTACGACGCCGCCAAGTCGTAGGCGTACGCCGGGGTGAAGGTGCCGGCGGCGCCCTTGCAGCCGTCGGACTCCCCCGGCAGCTTGATCCATAGGCGTCGATCCGCGCCCGACCGGTGTGGAGCGTGGGCGCCTGCCCGATCCGCCGCCCCGCCGGGTCGCACCAGGCGCCGTTCGCCGGGGGGCCGTTGCCGTTACGGCTGGTGTCGATCACCGCGCCCAGCGAGGCCGGACCGCCGAGGGCGTCGAGGACCCGGCGGTCGTAGGCGATCTCGTGGGCGGTGGTCCGGAAGGCCCTCCTCGCCGAGCGCCGAGAGCATCCCAGTCGCGGTGCCCACGGCGGCCACGACCGAGGCGACCGCGAGCATGACCGCCCGCCTGCCCTCGCCGCTCCGCCGGGCATGTGAGCCAGGCACGCTGTGCTCCCCCTCCCGTGCCCCAGGCCCGTCCCCCGTTCCGGGGATACGCCGGGCCCGTCGGCACGCCCGCCAGCCTAGGGCTGGGACCCTTCCCCCATGGCGCACTCGGAATACCTCACCGCTCCGGTCGGCACCGTCGTGTCCCGGATGCGCGCCCTGGACGCGGCGCTGCCCGAGCGGGACGGGATCGCGGTCTTCAACCGTGTCTACCTCTGCGTCACGGAGGAGGTCGAACGGGGGCTGGACGCGGGCCGGTTCGGGGATCCCGGAGCCGCCGCGACGCTGGACGTACGGTTCGCCGAGCGGTACCTGGCCGCCGTGGACGCGGCCGCCGGCGACCGCCGTCCGCCGGCTTGCTGGCGTCCGCTGTTCCAGCTCCGCCGGCATCCCGGTGTACGGCCGCTGCAGTTCGCGCTCGCGGGTATCAACGCGCACATCGGGCACGACCTGGCGCTGGCCGTGGTGGACAGCTGTCGTACGCTCGGCTGCGAACCGGCCGATCTGGAGGACGAGTTCGACCGCGTGGGTGAGCTCCTCGTCTCGCTGGAGGAGCGCATCCGCGAGGATCTGATGCCGGGTCCCGACCTGCTCCAGATCGCCGATCCGCTGACCCATCTGCTCGGTTCCTGGAGCCTGGAGCGGGCCCGGGACGCGACCTGGTCGGCGGCGCGGGCGCTGTGGGCACTGCGCCGGTTCGGGGACCTGGCCGAGGAGTTCGCCGAACGGCTGGACGCGGCCGTGGGGCTGGCCGGCCGGATGCTGCTCACTCCGCTGCGCGGCTGACGTGGCCTGATCCGATCGATGCGCGAGCCGCTTCGGGATCTCCTTGTGAGCGCTTTACGTTGACGCCTCGGACCCGATCGCGAAGGAGCACCGGAATGACGACGCGGCTAGGCCTCAGCCTCCCCCAGATGCGGCAGTATTCCCTCGGCACGGACGTCCCCGACGTGGCCCGCACCGCCGAGGAGATCGGCTACGACAGCCTGTGGGTCTTCGAGCGGGCCCTCTTCCCGGAGCCCGCCACCCAGGGCCTGTACGGCATCGAGGGCCTCCCCTGGCCGGACGCGTACCGGGACGTGGCCGAGCCTCTGGTCACGCTCGCCCTCGCCGCCGCGGCCACCGAGCGGGCCCGGCTGGGCAGCAGTGTGCTGGTGGCGCCGCTGCACGTCCCCTTCCAGCTGGCCAAGTCGCTGGCCTCGCTGGACGCGGCGAGCGGCGGCCGGGTGATCGCGGGCCTGGGCACCGGCTGGTCGCTCGACGAGTACGCGGCCGCCGGAATCCGGCCGTTCGAGGAGCGCGGCAGTGTGCTCGACGAACTGATCGAGGTGTGCCGGGCGGTGTGGGGCCCGGACCCGGTGCAGTACGACGGCCGGATGACGAAGATCGCCTCCGCCGTGGTCGGCCCCAAGCCCGCCCGGCCCATCCCGATCCTGCTGGCCGCGGGCAACAAGAAGGCCCGGCGACGGCTGGTCGACCACGCCGACGGCTGGCTGCCGGTGGGCATGGGCGCCGAGCAGCTGGCCGCCCAGTGGCAGGAGTTGCGGGAACTGGCGGCCGAACGCGGCCGCACGGAACCGATCCAGACGGTCGTGCGGGTCAACGCCGTGTACACGGCCAAGCCCTATGACGGCCCTGACCGCCAGCCCTTCCAGGGCAGCGCCGACCAGATAGTCGAGGACCTGGTGGCCCACGCGGCGGTCGGCCTGGAGGAGATCCTGGTCGACCTCCAGACCACTCCGCGGGACGCCCAGGAGCTCAAGGACGTCGCCGCGGAGGTGTACGAGAAGGCTCGGGCGGCCGGGGTCTAGTCCTCGGGGAGTTCGACCGGCGCGATCTCGTCGTAGACGTCTCCGGGGCCCGGGTTGGCCGGGTCGGTCTCGCCTCCGAAGTGGTGCATGACGCCCCAGACCGCGTTCAGCGCGGTCTGGACGGCGCCCTCGGCCCAGCCCGCCGTCCAGGAGATGTCGTCGCCGGCGAGGAAGATGCCCCGCTTGTCCGCGGGCAGCCGGTCCTGCACGAAGTGCGTGAACAGGCGCCGCTGGTAGCGGTAGTGGCCGGGCAGGTTGGCCTTGAACGCGCCCATGAAGTAGGGCTCGTTCTCCCAGGAGACGGTCACCGGGTTGCCGATGATGTGCTTCCTGATGTCGACCTTCGGATAGATCTCGCCGAGCGACTTCAGCATCACCTCCATCCGCTCGTTCGCGGACAGCGGCAGCCACTTCAGGCTGTCGTCGCACCAGGTGTAGGAGAGGCAGATGACGGCGGGCTTGTCCGGGCCGTCGTCGAGGAGGTAGGTGCCGCGCGTCATGCGGTCGGTGAGCGTCATCGACATCACGTCCCGGCCGGTCGGGTTTCCGCTGTCGTCGACGGCCTTGTCCAGCCAGAACGGCCGGTCGACGGGCACGAACAGCTTGCTGGACTCCATGTAGTGGGTGCGCTCGATAGCGGTCCAGTGGTCGATCGGGAAGAGCGCGTCGTCGCAGGCGATCTTCGACAGCAGCATCCAGGACTGGGCGGTGAAGATCGCCGCCTGGTAGGTGCGGATGTCGCCGTTGGCGTCCGTCACCGTGATCCGGTTGCCGGTGGTGCGGTGCAGCCGGGTCACGGCGGGACGGGGCTCGCCGTTCTCGTGCAGTCGCGCGAGCGAGGTGCCGTAGGCCCAGTGCACGATCTTCTCCGGCTCGCGCTCCCAGAGCCGCAGCGGGAGTTGCTGGCTGCCGCCGACGATGCCGCGGTGGTGGTCGTCGGCCTCGGTGTAGACGACGCGCAGGATTTCCAGGATCGAGTTCGGGAAGTCCGTGTCCCAGCCGCCCGTCCCGAAGCCGACCTGGCCGAAGATCTCGCGGTGCCGGAAGGACCTGAAGGCCTCGGAGTCGCAGAGGAAGCCGTAGAAGGTCTGGTTGTCGAGTTTCTCGACGAGCCGGGACCAGATCTCGCGGATGCGCGGCACGTCCCGCTCGCGCAGGGCGCGGTTCATGTCGGAGAAGTCGGCGCCGTCTTCGAGGCACTTGTTCCAGGCGTCGGCGACGTCACGGTAGACCTGCGGCAGGTCGGCGGCCGTCTCGGCGTAGTGCGACTCGCCCTTGAGGTCGACGACGGTCGAAGGGGTCGCCTCCGCGAGGGGGTTGGGGAAGGGCCGGGTCTCCAGTCCCACCAGGTCGATGTAGTGCTGCAGGGCGGTGGAGGACGGCGGGAAGCGCATCGCGCCCATCTCGGCGGTCAGCGAGGGGTCACAGCCCTCGAAGCCGACGGTCCGCAGCCGGCCGCCGATCCGGTCGGCCTCGTACACGACCGGCTTCAGGCCCATCTTCATCAGCTCGTAGGCGGCCACGATGCCGGACAGGCCGCCGCCGATGACGGCGATCTCGGTGCCGTGCTCGGTCGCCGGTATCTGGCCGAGGCCCGCCGGGTGCGCGAGGAAGTCGTCGTACGCGTACGGGAAGTCCGGCCCGAACATGGTGATCGGCGGCTGCTGCTCGTCTGCGTGCTCGACGGCGTTGGGCACGGTGGACGTCATGGGGTACGGACTCCTTGCGACATGCGAAAAAGGTGCGAGAAGAGGGGCCGGGGGGAGGTCAGGCCAGGGACCCGTAGAGGCCGGGGCGGCGGTCCTTCAGATACGGGTTCGCCTCGCGGGAGGCGGCGAGGAGGGCGGGGTCGATGTCGGCGAGGAGGAGTTCCTCGCCGCGGCCTGCGCGGGCGCGGGCGACTCCGTCGGGTCCGGCCAGCGCGGAGAGCCCGAAGAACTCGAACTCGCCTTCCTGGCCGATGCGGTTGGCGTAGGCCACGTACATCTGGTTCTCCCAGGCCCGCACCGGGACCAGGGACTCGGCGACGAGTTCGAACGGGTGCATGTTCGCCGTCGGGACGAGCAGCAGGTCGGTGCCGGCCAGGGCGTGGGCGCGGACGGGCTCCGGGAACTCCACGTCGTAGCAGATCATGATCCCGACGGTGAGGCCGTTCAGCTCCGCCTGGACGACCGGCTGGTCGCCCGGGGTGAAGTGGTCGCGCTCGAAGCCGCCGAAGAGGTGGGACTTGCGGTAGTTCGCGAGCCGGGTGCCGTCGGCGGAGATCAGCTGGGCGGAGTTGTGGACGGCGTCGCCCGCGCGCTCCGGGTAGCCGTAGGCGATCGCCAGGCCGTGCCGGTGGGCCAGCTCGGCGATCGTGTCCGCGCTGTCACCGTCGGCGGGCTCGGCGAGGCGGGCGATGTCGTCGCCGATCGCGTAGCCGGTCAGGAACATCTCCGGGGCGACGAGCAGCGCGGCGCCCGCGGCGGCGGCCCGGCCGGCGGTTTCGTCGAGCACCTTGAGGTTCTCGACGGTCGAGCCGGGACGGCCGGAGCTCTGGAGCAGGGCGGTGCGCATACGGGTCCTCACCGGGTACGGACGGGGTCTGGGGCCCTTTAGACGGTAAGTCGGCGGGCCGGGCCGGACAAGGAGGAGCCGTTGCGCGTGGCAGAGCGGTTCGTTGCGTGATACAGGTGCCGGGCGGCGATTCGTTGCGCCCGAACCCTCCCTACAGCTCCCTCAGCCGCTCGATGATCTCCTTCAGCAGCGCGGGGTCGGCGCCCGGACCGGCCGGTTCCACGCGGCGCGGCCGGTCGATGCGGACCAGGCCGGCCTCGGCGAGGTCACCGAGCAGGACGCGTACGACGGTGAGCGGCAGGTCGGCGTCCGCTGCGAGTTCGACGACCGGGCGGGCGCCGCGCCGCACCAGGGCGAGCAGGGCGGCGCGGGCATGGTCGACGTCCGGCTCGGCCGGGTCCGCGTCCACCGCGGTGACCTGGGACATGAGGTCGATGGTGTGCCGTCCGGACGGCTCGGTGCGGCCCCGGGTCACGGTGTAGGGGCGGACCAGCGAGCCGGTCTCGTCCTCGTACCAGTACTCGTCGCTCACCGCGGGGTCAGGGGGTCGAGCGTGCGGCCGCGTCCAGGTGGCGGCCGAGGCGGCGGACGAGCAGGGCCATCTCGTGGGCGAGCTGGCCGACGTCGGTGCGGACGTCGCTGAGGACGGCGAGCCGGCTGCCGTGCCCGGCCGGGGTCACGAAGAGGTAGGCGTCGTCGAGCATCACCATGGTCTGCCGCACCTCTCCGGCGCCGAACCGGTCTCCGGCCGAGCGGGCCAGGCTGTGGAAGCCGGAGCAGACGGCCGCGAGATGCTCGATGTCCCGCCGCCGCATGCCCTCGGAGTGGCTGAGCGGAAGGCCGTCCGCGGTGAGCAGCACGGCCTGCCGGACGTGGTCGGTCCGGGCGACCAGATCATCGAGAAGCCACCCGAGGTCACTACCGGGCCGGGCATCGGAGCCTGTACCGACAGCAGAAAGCGGGCCACGCCCGAACCGGGAGGCGGGGGCGGCGCCAACGGGACCTGTGGTCGAGTCAGGGGCGGTGGTCGGGCTGGAATCGGCGGTGGCGTCGGGCGGCTGGGGCTGGTCGTCACTGGTCATGGTCGGCGCGCGTCCTTTCCTCGTTGTGGTCCGGCTCCTCGGGTCCGGTCGGCAGCCCCCTGCGCCCTCGGTCCAGGCCGCGCTGGAAGGCTCCGAAGACCGCCCGCATCTCGTCGGCGTCCAGATCGCGCTCGGCGGACGGGGCCGGGGCCGGCGGCCCGGCGGCGCGCAGTTCGGGGGCGAGGGATGCCTGGCGGGTGCGGGTGGGCAGGGCCGGGGGCCCGTCGGGGGCGGAACCCTCGATCCGGCTCGGCCGGGGCTCCGTGTCGTGGCCCGCTCCGGCCCCGCCGGCCGGCGCCGGCGCGTCCGCTCCGCCGAGCGCCGGGGGTTCCCCGGCGACCGCCGTACCGCCGTGGGGCGGCAGGACGCCGACCGCTGATGCGGGTCGGCCCTCCGCACGCGCCGGCCGACCGCCGTGTTCCTCCGCGGACGGCCGCCGGCCTCGCTCGCCTCCCCGTCGGCCGCTCTCCGGCTCCACCTCCGCCAGTACCGCCGTCGGCAGCAGCACCACCGCCGTGGTGCCCCCGTACGGCGAGTCCCGCAGGGTCACCTCGATGCCGTGCCGGGTGGCCAGGCGGCCCACGACGTAGAGGCCGAGGCGGTCGTGGCGGGTCGGGTCGAAGGCCTCGGGGTCGGTGAGGGTGCGGTGGGCCTCGGCGAGCTGCTCGGCGTCCAGGCCGAGGCCCCGGTCGTCCATCTCCAGGGTGAAGCCCCGGCCGACCCGCCCGGTGCGCAGGGTGACCTGGGTGTGCGGCGGCGAGAACACCGTGGCGTTCTCCAGCAGCTCGGCGACCAGGTGCACGACGTCGGCGACGGCGTCCGCGGCGACCCCGACCTCGGGCATCGGCGGCACCACGACCCGGGTGTAGTCCTCGATCTCGCCGACGGCCGAGGACACCACGTCGGCGATCGGCACGGGCCGCCGCCAGCGCCGCCCGGGGGTCGCGCCGGAGAGGATGATCAGGCTCTCCGCGTGCCGGCGCATCCGGGTGGTCAGATGGTCGATGCGGAACAGCTCGCCCAGGACGGCCGGGTCGTCGGTGCGCCGTTCCAGCGTGTCGACGAGTTTCAGCTGCCGGTGGACCAGGGCCTGGTTGCGGCGCGCGATGTTGAGGAGGACCGCGAACAGGCCCCTGCGCAGCGTGGCCTGCTGCACCGCGGCCTCGACGGCGGCCAGCCGCGCCCTGTTGAACGACCGGCCGACGTCCCCGATCTCGTCGTCCCCGGCCTCCCGGGCGGCCAGCGGCGGTGCCTCGGTGACCGCGTCCACGTCCTCACCTGCGCTCAACCGGCCCATCAGGGCGGGAAGTTGATGGGCGGTGAGCAGGTCGGCCGCGTCCCGCAGGCTCTCCAGGCGGCGTGAGATACGGCGTGCCCCACGCACCGCGAACCACAGCGAGAGCCCCACCGCCGCCAACCCGGCCACACCGACGACGGCCGCCTTGGTCAGCTCCTGGTAGGCGAAGGCCCGGCCGCGGGCGGCGGAGTTCTCGGCGGACTCGCTGCACAGCAGCATGTACTGCTTGACGGCCCGGTCGGTGGTCGACCGCCAGGTGCCCGCGGCGACGGCCGCACCCGCCCGGTCCGCGCCCGCCCGCAGCAGCGCGTCCTCGCCGCGCACCAGCGAGCGGTGCAGTTCGCCGCGCTGGAACCGCTCGAACAGTGCCCGTGAGTCGGACGGCAGGTCGGGGACATAGGTCCGCTCGAAGACGCGCCGGTCCTCGACGGTCGCGGTGAGACCGTCGTACTGCCCGTCGGTGAGCCGCCCGGCGGCCCGTGCCCCCGCGACCAGCGCGTCCTCGCGCGAGACGAACTCCCGCACCCGCACCAGGTCGATCACCACCTGCGACTCCCGGGCCAGCTGTCCGGCCTGCAGGGCGGTGAGGGTGGACTCGACGTCGAAACCGGGCTCCACCAGGGCGCTGTAGGCGCTGACGGCGCTGTCCCAGGAGATCGTCCGGGACAGTACCCGCTCGCGCAGTCCCTCCAGCCTGCCGGTGGCGGTCACCATCGCGTCGAGGGCCTGGCGCTGCCGGTCGCTGAGGCGGCCGCGGTCACGGCCCCGGATCGCGTCCCGCATGGCGTCCACCGCCCGGTCGGTGCGCCGCTGCTGGGCGAGCAGGCCGGCGGCGTTCGCCGTGTCGAGCCGGGCGCCCAGGTAGGCCGCCGACAGCCGCCGTTCGATCTGGATCTGCCCGACGGTGGTGTCGACGGGGGTGCCGAAGTCCTCGTACACACCCTGGAGCCGGATCAGCGCGCGTAGTTCGGCGGTGACGGAGACCATGGCGAAGCTCCACAGAGCCGTCAGTGCGACGGCCGGTGCGAGGGCGAGCGCCACGATCCGCGCGCGGACGGTGGTGGGTCGGCGGGCGAAGCGAGACGAAGGTCCCCCCGGCCGGAGGGTGCGGGAGGGCCAGCGCATGGGTTACCTGCCGGTGTTACCAGTCAGTAAGGAGGCGCGGCTCAACCTACGGGATCCCCACCATGACCGCAATGGTCGCCCCGGGTAACCCCGGGTCAGGGCCCGACCGCGAAGGTGCTGACGACGGCCGCGTGGTCGGAGGGCCAGTCGTTGCCCGCCACCTCGGGCCAGGGCGCCGGGGTGCCGCTGACACAGGTCCGGGAGTCGAGCACGCGCAGCCCCCTGTGCAGCACGTAGTCGATCCGGTCCTGCGGCTCGGGCCGCCCGCTGCCGTCCTCCCGCACGGGGTGGATGGGCGACCAGGTGTGCCCCGGCGCGGTCACCGGATCCGGATGGACCTCCCGGTAGGAATCACGGAACCCGGCCTCCTCGGCGGCCTTGGTCACCGGCCACTCGACGTCCGTCCAGTCCAGGTGGGACGGGCAGTTGAAGTCCCCCACGAGCACCACCGGCACCGGGCCGTCCCCGATCCGCCGCAGCGCCTCCCGGAACTGCCCGAGCCGCACCTCCTCGTGGGCGATCAGCTCGGCCGCCCCGAGCCCGTCGAAGTGGAACTCGTAGGGCCCGTACGGGGTGTAGTGCAGGTGCGCGGTCCAGATGTCGACCTCGTGTCCGGGGCGTACGGCGATCCGCACCCCGGCGGCTCCGTAGAAACCGACCTCCGGGTCGCCGAAGCGGGCGGTGATGGGGTACCGGCTGATGATCCCGAGGTTCTCGCCTGCCGTGTGGTGGTGCCAGCCGAGGGCCTCGGCGAGTTCCCGGGCCGAGGTGCCGGCGGTCTCCTGGAAACCGACGACGTCCGCTCCGGCGTCGAGGACGGCCTTGACCTGCTTGGCCCGGTGGTCGTCGATCCGGCTGCCGCCGAGCCACAGGTTCCAGGACATGACCCGCAGTTCGGGTACGGCCATGTCGCTCAGCTCCTTCGGGGTGACCCCGACGAGGGTGTCCCGGACGGTCCGGCCCGGGGCGCCCCCGATCGGTGCGAGCGAGGGCACGGCGAGGACCGCGCAGCCGGCGGCCTCGGCGGAGGCGACCCCGGTCGCGGTGTCCTCGACGGCGACACAGCCCGCGGGGTCGACGCCGAGGGCCCGGCAGGCCGCGAGGTACGGGTCGGGGGCGGGCTTGGTGCGGCCGGTGTCGTCGGCGGTGACGGAGGCGGCGAACCGGCCGGCGCCGAGCGCGTCGAGCACGAGGTCGGCGACCGCGCGTGGGGACGCGGTGACCAGGGCGGTGGGAACGCCGGCCGCGGCCAGCGCGTCCAGCAGGTCGAGGGCGCCGGGGCGGGGCACGATGCCGGTGCGGACGCGGTCCGCGAACTCCCGGTGCAGCTCGGCCGCGAGGGCGGCGCTGGACCTGCCGGTGCCGCCGGCCAGCCACTGGGCGGTGTACTCGACGGGCCGGCCCAGCACATCGGGCTCGTCGGCCTCGCCGAGCGTCCGCCCGGCAACGCGTTCCACCGCCTCCCACCACAGTCGCTCGGTGTCGACGAGCGTTCCGTCCATGTCGAACAGGACGGCCTGGAGCGGGAGTCGGGGGTGGGGGGTCACGTTGTCGTCATTCCTTACTTCTGGGCTTCTGGATACTTCCGGACTTCTGGAAGCGTTACTTCTTGGTACGGTCCGCCACGAGTACCGGCCGCTCGGGCAGCGACACACTCACAGCGGCTCCCGCGCCCAGACCCGCGGCCTGGTGGGCGGGCAGATCGGCCTTGGCCTCGGTGCCGTCGGCGAGCCGTACGGTGACCCGGACGACCGCGCCCAGGAAGGCGGTGGCGACGACGGTGGCCGTACCGGTGTCGTCCGCGCGCACCTGGACCGCCTCGGGCCGTACGAGCACGTCGACGTCGCTCGCGCCCGGCGCCTGTCCGTCGACCGGCAGCCGCTGGCCGAGCACCTCGACCCGGCCGTCCTTGACCGTGCCCGGGATCCGGCTCATCGTGCCGACGAACTCGGCGACGAAGGCGGTGGCCGGACGGCCGTACAGCTCGGCGGGCTCGGCGCACTGTTCGAGCCGCCCGGCGCGCATCACGGCGACCCGGTCGGCGACGGACAGCGCCTCCTCCTGATCGTGCGTCACGAACAGCGTGGTGATGCCGAGTTCCTGCTGGAGGCGGCGGATCTCCTCGCGGAGCGTCAGCCGGACCTTGGCGTCGAGGGCCGACAGCGGCTCGTCGAGGAGGAGCACCCGGGGCCGCAGGGCGAGGGCACGGGCGAGCGCGATGCGCTGCTGCTGGCCGCCGGAGAGCTGGTGCGGGAACCGCTCCCCCTTGTCACCGAGCCCGACAAGGTCCAGCAACTCCGCGGCCCGCGAACGCCGTTCACTCGTGCGCACCTTCCGCATGCGCAGCCCGAACGCCACGTTGTCGACGGCGTTCAGATGCGGGAAGAGGCTGTACGACTGGAAGACCATCCCGGCGTCACGGCGGTGCGCCGGGACCGAGGTGACGTCCTCGCCGTCCACCAGCACCGCGCCGGAGTCGGGGTGTTCGAACCCGGCGAGCATGCGCAGCGCGGTGGTCTTGCCGCAGCCGGACGGGCCGAGCAGGGCCAGGAACTCCCCGGGGCGGACGGTCAGATCGAGTCCGTCGAGGGCGACGGTGGCGCCGAACTCCCGTCGCAGCGACCGGAATTCGACGGTGGCGGCGGTGGTGGCCTTCTCAGGCGTGCTGACACTCATGGTTCATCCCCGGGAGGAAGCGGTACGGTCACGGCCGCCGGCACCGGCGAGCGCGAGGAGCAGGGCCCAGGTCACCAGGAGACTGAGCACGGACACGGCGACGGACATCTGGGCCTGCGAGCCGCCGACGTTGTAGATCCACACGGCGAAGGGCTGGAAGCCGAGCAGCCGGGCGACGGTGAACTCGCCGAGCACCAGCGCCAGGGTGAGGAAGGCCGCGTTCAGCAGCGCCCCGCGCAGATTGGGCAGCACGGCCCGGACCAGGGCCTGCGGCCAGTTGGCACCGCAGCTGCGGGCGGCCTCGACGAGGGTGCGCACGTCGATCGCGCGCAGTCCGGCGTCCAGCGCCCGGTAGACGAAGGGCAGCGCCATCACGACGTACGCCAGGACCAGGACGACCGGGAAGTCCGGGTTCTGGACGGCGACGAACGTCTCGAACAGCGGGGTCCGGGAGAGGTGGTCCGGCCCCCACTTGAGCACGCTCGCGATGCCGGCGACGAACGCGATCGGCGGCACCACCAGCGGCAGCGAGCAGACGATCTCGACCACCGGGCGCAGCTTGGGCGCGCTGAGCCGCAGGGCGACCACGGCTGGCACCATCAGCAGCAGCACGACGGCGATGGTGGCAACGGCCAGTTCCAGCGAGAGCAGCAGGCTGGAGAGGAACCCGTCGGCGGACAGGATCTGGCTGTAGGCGTCGAAGGTGACGCCCTGGCCGGGCACGTCGACCGTGAAGACGACGGAGGCGCCCAGCGGGACCAGGAAGTAGAGGGCGGCCAGGCCGAGGACGGCCCAGCGCCAGGGGGTCAGGCGTCGAGCCATCGGGCACTCCGTCGTTGCAGGGGCAGGTACACGGCCATCACCACGCCCGCCACCAGCACCATGTCGAGGCTCAGCGCGAGGGCCACGTTCTCCTGGCCGACCAGGACGTTGCCGGAGAGGGCGTCGGCGATCTGCAGGGTGACCAGCGGGACCGCGCTGCCGACCATCGCGGCGGCGGTGGCGTAGGCGGCGAAGGCGCTGCCGAAGAGCAGCACCAGGCCGCCGAGCAGCGAGGGCGCGAGCACGGGCAGCGCCACGAACCGCCAGTACTGCACCCCGGTGGCGCCGTTGTTCAGCGCGGCCTCCCGCCACTGCGCCCGCAGTCCGTCCAGGGCCGGGGTGATGGTGAGGACCATCAGCGGGATCAGGAAGTAGAGGTAGACGAGGACCAGTCCCCAGAAGCTGTACAGGTTCCAGCCGTGGTCCGTGAGGTGCAGGCGCACGGTCAGCACACCGGCGTTGCCGAGGGTCGCCACGAACGCGAAGGCCAGCGGCACGCCGCCGAAGTTGGCGAGCACCCCGGAGGCGGTGAGCACGGCCTCGCGCAGCGCCCGGGAGCGGGAGCTGACGACGGCCTGTGCGAGCGGCAGCCCGAGGACGGCGGCGATGAGGGCGGAGAGCGCGGACAGCTTGACGCTGCCGACGAGGGCGGTGAGGTAGGGCCCCTGGAGGGAGTCCGTGAGGTTCCGCCCGGTGTACGAGGACACCCCGCTCGTCGGGTCCTTGACCGTGAAGGCGCCGTTCAGCATGGCCACGGCCGGCAGCCCGAAGGCGACGGCCGTGAAGACGAGCAGCGGGACGACGGCCAGCCAGCCGGGGGCGCGGCGCCGCCGCTTCTGGGAAGCGGCGGACGCCACGTCGGCCCGCGTGAGCGTGGCCGTCATCCGGAGACGGCCTTCGACCAGCCCGTCCCGAGGACCGTCTTCGCCTTGTCCTGCTGGGCCTCGGTCGGGAAGGACGGCGTCCCGGTGACCGCGGGCAGCTTGGCGGCGGCGGTCTTGTCCAGGGTGCCGGCGGACTCCATGGAGGTCATCAGGACCGGGCGGGCGTAGCCCTTGAGCCACAGGTTCTGCCCCTCGGTGCTGTACAGGTACTCCTGCCACAGGCGGGCGGCCGCCGGGTGCGGGGCGTCCTTGTTGATGGCCTGGGAGTAGTACTGGGCGTACTGGCCGTCGGTGGGGATGGTGACCTTCCAGTCCACGCCCTTGGACTTGAACTCGTCGGCGTACCCGGCGTTCAGGTAGTCCCAGTCGATCGAGATGGGCGTCTCGCCCTTCTCGACGGTGGCCGGGGTGGACTCGACGGGCGTGTAGTTGCCGTTCTTCTTCAGCTCGGCGAAGAAGTCGAGGCCGGGCTGGATGTCGTCGAAGGAGCCCTTGTTGGCGAGCGCGGCCGCGTACACGCCGCCGAAGGCGGAGCCGGACTTGGTCGGATTGCCGTTGAGGGCGACCTGGCCCTTGTACTGCGGCTTGAGCAGGTCGGCGAAGGTGGTCGGGCAGGTCTTGACGCGCTTGGCGTCGCAGCCGATGGAGATGTAGCCGCCGTAGTCGTTGTACCAGCGGGCCTGCGGGTCCTTCTGGCCGGTGGGGATGTCGGCGTACGAGGTCACCTTGTACGGCGCGAGCAGCCCCTGCTGGGCGGCGCTGAGCGCGAACGACGAGCCGAGGTCGAGCACGTCCGGCGCGCGGTCCTGGCCCTTGCGCGAGGTCACGGCGTTGATCTCGTCCTGGCTGGAGCCGTCGGGGCTCTCGTCCTCGATCTTGATGCCGTACTTCTTCTTGAAACCGTCGATGATGGCGCCGTAGTTCGCCCAGTCGCGGGGCACCGCGATGATGTGCAGCGTGCCCTCCTTCTTGGCGGCGGCGACCAGCTTGTCCATGCCGCCGAGGTCGGCGGCGGAGGTGGCGGTGGCGGCGTTCTTGCCGTCGGAGGTGGTGGACGACGCGTTGTCGGGGGCGGCGCCGCAGGCGCTCAGGGCGAGCGCGGCAACGACGGCGAGGGAGCCGCCAAGGACGGCGGTTCTCGGCAGGGACACGGTCACGGTCTCTCCAGGGAGTACGCACGAGGGTGGGTGGCGCTGTGGGTGGCACCGGGCGAACTTGTCTGAACAAGTTGGCCCCAGTACGCCCGGCACGGGTGTCGGGAGTGTGAACACCGCATAAACCCTGGACCCCAATTCCCTGCACAGTCCTGGCCGGTTCCGGGCTGACACGAATCACCGAAGAGCGTCGATTACCCTGGTCACGCTGTGCACAGCGGCCTACTCAGAGGGGAAGCATGACGGCGCGACACGAGGAGATCGCCGACGAGTTGCGGCGCGCCATCGACCGTGAGGAGTACACCGTCGGCAGCCGGCTGCCCGCGGAGACGGAGCTGGCGGCGCAGTACGGCGTGTCCCGCGGCACCGTCCGCCAGGCCGTCGCCGCGCTCACCTCCGAGGGGCTGATCGGCTCCCGCCAGGGCGCCCGCCGGGTGGTGCTGGCCAGCCGCCGCAGCCAGAGCTTCGCCGAGCTGCGCAGTTTCGCCCAGTGGGCGAGGTCGATGGGCCGCGAGGCGACCGGACACGTGATGTCCCAGGAGTACCGCCCCGCCACCCAGGAGGACGCGGTCCGCCTGCAACTCCCCCTCGGCACACCGGTATTGCACGTACTCCGGGTACGCGGCCTGGACGGCGAACCGGTGTTGCTGGAGCGGACGGTGTACGCGGACTGGATCTCCCCGGCGGTGGCGGCGATAGAGCCGGAGTGCCCGTCGGTGACGCAACGCCTCTACGAGGAGACGGGGTTGGTCTTCGCGTACGGCGAACACGTCATCGACGCGGTCGCCTGCGGCGCGCGGGACGCCGAACTGCTGGGGGTGCGCCGGTCGAGCCCGCTGCTGCGGGTGCGGCGGGTGACGACGACACGGGAAGGACGCCCGGTGGAGTGGTCGGACGACCGGTACCGGTCGGACGCGGTGAGCTTCAGCGTGCACAACTCCATCGGCAGCAACGCGCTGGCGCGGATGACCGCGGAATAGGGGGCGGGGGGTGCGGTCGTGTCGCCGGGTGCGGGCCGGTGGGGGCTGTTCGCGCAGTTCCCCGCGCCCCCTCAGGGCGCGGTACTGCCGCCGGCCAAGGGGCGCGGGGAACTGCGCGAGCAACCACGAACCACCCGCACCCGGCGTACGACAGCGCACCCCGGGCTCTGTCCCGTACTCACCCCGGTGCCCCTGAGGAGAACCGGCGCAGCAGCGGCGACAGCACCAGTACCGACTTGGTGCGTTCCACGAACGGCTCCCCCGCGATCCGCTCCAGCACCCTCTCGAAGTGCCGCATGTCGGACGCGAAGACCTGCACGACCGCGTCGGCCTCACCGGTGACCGTGGACGCGGCCACCACCTCCTGATACCGCTCCAGCCCCCGCTGGATCGTCTCCGGAGAGGTGTTGCGCCGGCAGTAGATCTCGACGAACCCCTCCGTCTCCCAGCCGAGGGCCGCCGGATCGACCCGCACGGTGAAACCCGTGATCGCCCCGGTGGCGCGCAGCCGGTCCACCCGCCGTTTGACGGCGGGCGCGGACAGGCCGACCAACTGCCCGATGTCCGCGTAGGAGCGGCGGGCGTCCTCGGCGAGGGCGTGCACGATGCGTTCGTCGAGATCGTTCAGCAAGGGGTCGTTCAGCTCTCAGGTGTTGCAAGACGGGACCGGCGATAGCCGTACAGGAAGTAGAACACGAGCCCGACCGCCAGCCAGGCACCGAAGACCACCCAGGTGACGGCCGAGAGGCTGCCCATCATCCAGACGCAGAATCCGAAGCCCAGCGCGGGCAGCAGCGGGGACAGCGGCACCCGGAAGGTACGCGGCATCGCGGGACGCGTCCGGCGCAGCACCACCACCGCGATGTTCACCAGGCCGAAGGCGAACAGCGTGCCGATGCTGGTGGCGTCGGCCAGCTGCCCCAGCGGGATGGCGGCCGCCAGGACCCCGCAGAAGAGGGAGACGATCACGGTGTTGGCCCGGGGCGCGCCGGTCTTCGGGTGGACCTTGGCGAACACCTTGGGCACCAGACCGTCCCGGGACATCGCGAAGAGGATGCGGGTCTGACCGTAGAGCACGGTCAGGACGACGCTGGCGATGGCGACGACCGCGCAGGCGGCCAGCAGGGTGCCCCAGAAGCTCTGGCCGGTCACGTCGCGCATGATCTGGGCGAGGGCGGCCTCGGAGTCGCTGAACTGCCGCCAGGGCTTCGCACCGACGGCTACGGCCGCGACGAGGACGTACAGCGCCGTCACGATGACCAGCGACAGCATGATGGCCCGGGGCAGGTCGCGCTGCGCGTTCTTCGCCTCCTCGCCTGCGGTGGAGGCGGCGTCGAAGCCGATGTACGAGAAGAACAGCGTCGCGCCGGCCGCGCTGACGCCGGCCATGCCCAGCGGCATGAAGTGCGCGTAGTTGCCGGACCTGAAGCCCATGAAGCCGATGACGCAGAACAGCACCAGGGCGGCGATCTTCACACACACCATGATCGTGTTGGCGCGCGCCGACTCCTTGGCGCCGCCGAGCAGGAACACCATCGCGAGGAGCACGACGATCAGGGCCGGCAGGTTGAAGACACCGCCGTCGACGCCGGGCGGCGCGGACAGGGCCTTCGGGAGGGTGACGCCGATGGTCCCGGCGAGCAGCTCGTTGAGGTACTCGCCCCAGCCGACCGCGACCGCGGCGACCGAGACGCCGTACTCCAGGAGCAGGCACCAGCCGCAGACCCAGGCGATCAGCTCGCCCATCGTCGCGTATGCGTAGGAGTAGGAGGAGCCGGCGACCGGGATGGTGCCCGCCAGCTCGGCGTAGGAAAGCGCCGAGAAGAGCGCGGTCAGCCCGGCGATCACGAAGGAGAGGGTGACGGCCGGGCCGGCCTTGGGGACGGCCTCACCGAGGACCACGAAGATGCCGGTGCCTAGGGTGGCGCCGATGCTGATCATCGTCAGCTGCCAGAGCCCGAGGGAACGCCGGAGCGTGCCCCCTTCGCCCTGCCCGCCCTCGGCGACCAGCCGCTCGACGGGCTTGCGCCGCATCAGCCGGGCACCGACGGAGGGGGAGGCGTCGGTTCGTGGGGGTGCGCCTTGGTCGAGCACGCGCGGCTCCTTCGTCGCTGCGGGTCTGGGCGGCCGGGACCGGCGGCGCCCATCCCGCAGGGCCCCACCGAGCGGGGTCCCGGCCACGCCACGTACAGCGCATGACCCTATGAGCCCGCCCTTCACGGGCGTAATGCAGCAACCTTGCTCGTACCCGCAGGATCGTTGCGTGTGTGGAAGGAGGGTGCACATTCATTGCGTCGGTGGTGGAGCGCCCCTCAGGGGCGCGGGCTGTATCGACATGCGGCTCCGCCGCGCGGGCACGATCACCCCCACGCACCCGCACCCAAAACGCCGCCGCCGGCGAAGCGCCTAGCTCCAGCTGGCGTGCAGCGGCTTGCCCTCCGCGTAGCCCGCCGCGCTCTGGATCCCCACGATCGCCTTTTCGGCGAACTCCTCCAGGGACCCCGCACCGGCGTAGGTGCACGACGACCGCACGCCCGCGATGATCGAGTCGATCAGGTCCTCCACACCCGGCCGGGCCGGGTCGAGGAACATCCGGGACGTCGAGATGCCCTCCTCGAAGAGCGCCTTGCGGGCCCGGTCGTAGGCCGACTCGTCGGACGTGCGGTTGCGCACCGCACGCGCCGAGGCCATGCCGAAGGACTCCTTGTACAGCCGGCCGTCGGCGGTCTGCTGGAGGTCGCCCGGCGACTCGTACGTGCCGGCGAACCAGGAGCCGACCATCACGTTGGACGCGCCCGCGGCCAGCGCCATGGCGACGTCCCGCGGGTGCCGGACACCCCCGTCGGCCCAGACGTGCTTGCCGTACTTCTTCGCCTCCGCGGCGCACTCCAGGACCGCCGAGAACTGCGGCCGGCCGACGCCGGTCATCATGCGGGTGGTGCACATGGCGCCGGGGCCCACACCGACCTTGATGATGTCCGCGCCCGCGTCGACGAGGTCCTTGACGCCCTCGGCGGAGACGATGTTGCCGGCCGCGATCGGGACCTGCGGGTCGAGGCCGCGGACCAGCTTGATCGCGCTGATCATCGACTCCTGGTGGCCGTGCGCGGTGTCGATGACGAGCGTGTCGACGCCGGCGTCGAGCAGCTGCTTGGCCTTGTCCGCGAAGTCCCCGTTGATCCCGACGGCGGCGGCGATCCGCAGCCTGCCCTGCGCGTCGGTGGCCGGGGTGTACAGGGTGGCCCGCAGGGCGCCCTTGCGGGTGAGGATGCCGGCGAGCTTCCCGTCCCGGTCGACGGCCGGGGCGTAGCGCCGGTTGGCCGCGTCCAGCTTGTTGAACGCCTCGCGCGGGTCGATGTCCGCGTCGAGCAGCAGCAGGTCGCGGGACATGACCTCGGCCAGCTGGGTGAAGCGGTCGACACCGCTGAGGTCCCGGTCGGTGACGACACCGACGGGGCGGCCGTCCTCGTCGACGACGACCCCCGCGTTGTGTGCGCGCTTGGGCAGCAGGGCCAGCGCGTCGGCGACCGTCTGGTGCGGGGCGAGCACGATCGGGGTGTCCAGCACCAGGTGGCGGCTCTTCACCCAGGTGATGACGTCGGTGACCACGTCGATCGGGATGTCCTGCGGGATCACGACGAGTCCGCCGCGCCGGGCCACCGTCTCGGCCATGCGCCGGCCCGCGATCGCGGTCATGTTGGCGACGACCAGCGGGATGGTGGTGCCCGTGCCGTCCGGCGAGTTGAGGTCCACGCCCTGACGCGAGCCGACCGCGGAGCGGCTCGGCACCATGAAGACGTCGTCGTACGTCAGGTCGTACGCGGGCTGGATGTCATTGAGGAAACGCACGTGCCGCACATCCCGGTCGATCAGAGGTGACCCCCGGACCGGCCGGCCAAGGGGAAGAGCACGTACTTCATTGTCCCATGGCGACCGGTATGCGGTGCCCGGGACGAACATCCAGGCAGGTCAGAGGCGCTTGGGAGGAACCTCCAAGGGCGGTGCGCACGCCTTCTCGGGTCAGCCGAGGGCGAGCGCCACCGTCAGTCCCGGTTCGCCGGCGGCCGCCTGGGCGAACACGTCCTGGGCGGTCCTCCACTCGTCCGGCCGGGTCCCCGCGTAGCCCTGCCAGCCGGTGACGACGAGGAGGAGCCCGCGGGCGACGGCCTCCGGCGGCCAGACCGAGGGGTCGCGGAGGCTGTCCGCGAGGGCGTCCCAGTTACGGCCGAACCAGTCGGGCAGGCTCAGGGCGGCGGCGGTGCGGTCCATGAGACCGGCCTTGTCCGCGACGCCGGCGAGGTCGAGGGTCACCAGATGCGGACTCGTCGTCATCTCAGCACCGCCCGGGAGGGGTTGTAGGCATCACCGGTGTAGTAGATCCCACCGGTGCACCGGGTGACAACGCGCACCGGCGTCATGCCCTCTCGGGAGCCGCGGGCAGGTCGTCGAGGAAGTCCCCGGACGGTACGTGGAAGAGCGTGCCGGTCACCGCCGTGGAGAAGTCGAGGATCGGGTCGTGGGCGGCGTCCTGCGTGCCGAGGAACATGTTGCGCAGCATGCGCTCGATGACGTCCGGAGTACGGGCGTACCCGATGAAGTAGGTGCCGAACTCACCCCGGCCGGGGCTGCCGAAGGGCATGTTGTCGCGCAGGATGTCCTGCTCCTCGCCGTCCGGTCCGGTGACGGTGTTCAGGTCGACGTGCGAGCCCGGCTCCTCCAGCTCGATGTTGGTGGCCTTGGTACGGCCGATGATCCGCTCCTGGGTCTCGACCGGCAGCGCGTTCCAGGCGTCCAGGTCGTGCAGGTACTTCTGCACGATCACATAGCTGCCGCCGGCGTGCGCGGGGTCCTCCGCGCCGATCAGGACAGCCCTGCGGGCGGCGGCGCCGACCGGGTTCTCGGTGCCGTCGACGAAGCCCAGCAGGTCGCGTGCGTCGAGGTACTTGAAGCCCTGCACCTCGTCCTCGACGGTCACCGCGTCCCGCAGCCGGTGCATGATCTCGGCGGCGAGCCCGAAGCAGAGGTCGAAGCGGCCGGCCCGGATATGGAAGAGGACGTCGCCGGGGGTGGCGACCGCGGTGTGCCGGGAGCCTTCCAGGGGCCGGAAGGGATGCAGTCCGGCCGGGCGCGGGTGGTCGAACAGCCGGTCCCAGGCCTCGGAGCCGATCCCCGCGACACAGCTCAGGGCGGCCTCCGGGGCGCCGAACCCGAAGCTGCGCCGCAGCGAGCTGAGATCGCCCAGCACCTCCCGTACCCGCTCCTCGTGCCCGGGGCGGACGGTGACCACCAGGAAGATCGCCGCGGTCGTCAACGGCCCCAGCACGGGCTGTGGTTCGGCTTCCCCTGCGAGCTCGGATCCAGTGCTCACCGCGTCCTCCCGATGCGATCGGCGCTCGGCCTGTCGTACACGTACGCCATATACATGATCGGGGTAGGCGACGCCCAGTCGGCGCAGACGCTCCATGGGACAGCGTCGGGATCGGCTCACACGGAAGGCGGGTCAGAGTGCCGGCCCGTGGCGGTCACCGCCCATGCGGTTCCTCGAAGATTTTTCGCCGCGCCGGAATAGACAGACCTGTCTATGGGGTTGGCCAGGTCATGTAGACAGACCGGTCTACCCACTCAGCGCCTGTGAACCGACGGTCTCCGGCCCCGCCCCCGCGAAGGATCTCCCCGATGAACCACCTCGCACCGCACGAGCGAACCAAGCCGTCGAGCAAGCCGATCCCGCCGCGCGCGGCGTTCTACGTGCTCGCCTCCATCGTCGTCTCCTTCCTCGCCGCCTCCAGCGCGCCCACCCCGCTCTACGCGTCCTACCAGGCCGAATGGGGCTTCAGCCCGATCACCACCACGGTCGTCTTCGGTATCTACGCGATCGCCGTCCTCTCCGGCCTGCTGGTCCTCGGGAAGCTGTCCGACCACGTCGGCCGCCGCCCGGTCCTGATCGCCGCGATCGCCGCCCAGGCCCTCGCGATGGTGCTGTTCTCCACCGCCGGAGGCGTCGGCGAACTGCTCGTCGCCCGGGTCGTGCAGGGCCTCTCCACCGGCGCGGCGCTCGGTGCCGTCGGCGCCGCGATGATGGACATCAACCGGCCCCGAGGCACTGTGGCGAACGCCTTCGCCCCCGGCCTGGGCACCGCGACAGGCGCCCTGGTCAGTGGTTTCGTCGTGCAGTACCTGCCCGCGCCGACCCACACGATCTACCTCGGCCTGCTCGGTGTGTTCGTGGCCCAGGCCGTCGCCATCGCCCTGATCGACGAGACCGTCACCCGTGAGCCAGGCGCCCTGGCCACCCTGGTGCCCGAGATCAGGCTTCCGCGCGCGGTCCGCGGCGCGGCCCTCGCGGCGGCCCCGGTCATCTTCGCCGTCTGGGCACTCGCCGGGTTCTACGGCTCCCTCGGCCCCGCCCTGGCCCGTACCCTGGTCGGCTCCGACTCCGCCGTCTACGGCGGCCTCGGCCTCTTCGTCCTCGCGTTCGTCGCGGCCGCCTCCGTCCTCGTGCTGCGCAACGCCCGGGCGACGACCGTGATGTACACCGGCATCGGCGCCCTGGTCGCCGGCGTCGCCGTCACGCTGCTGGCCGTCGACCAGAGCGCACCGGTGCTGTTCTTCGTCGGTACGGCCGTCGCCGGCTTCGGCTTCGGCAGCGGCTTCCAGGGCGGCATCCGCACCGTGCTGCCGCTGACCAGGCCGCACGAGAGCTCGGGCGTGCTGTCCCTGCTGTTCGTCGTCGCCTACCTCGGCATGGGCGTCCCCTCGGTCATCGCCGGAACGCTGGTGGTGCACGGCGGCGGACTGGTCCCGACCTCCGAGGAGTACGGCGCGGTGGTCATCGCCCTGGCGCTGCTGGCCCTCGCCGCCCTGCTGCTGCGCGGCGGGCCGGGGACCGCGCCCGGGGTGCTGGTCGCCTCGGGAGGCTCGCCCGCCGTCGAGGCGAGGGAAGCCGAGCGCGCCGACGTGGCGTCCCGGTGACTGAGTAGACCGGTCTGGTCAGACGTAGACTGCAGGAGTCGAGAAGGTGAGTGGCATGACGAAGACGTTGAGTGCCAAGGCTCCCACGGCCCGGGAGCGGCTGCTCTCGGCCGCGAACGAGTTGTTCTACGCGGAGGGCGTGCAGACGGTCGGCATCGACCGGATCATCGAGCGCGCGGGGGTCGCCAAGGCCTCGCTGTACAACACCTTCGGCGGCAAGGAACAGCTCATCCGCGCCTACCTCGACTCCCGGTACGCCCGGGTGTCCGCCCGGCTGCTGCGTGCCGTCGACGGCACTGGCCCTGATCCGCGGGAGCGTCTGCTGGCCGTCTTCGACGCGCAGGCCACGTTCTTCGCCGAGCAGGGCTACCACGGGTGCGCCTTCCTCGCGGCCAGCGCGGAGGCCAAGCAGGGCAGCGCCATCGAAGAGGTCTCCGACACCTACCGCGCCTGGGTCCGAGCCCTGTTCACCGACCTCGCCGGGGAGGCCGGCGCCCCGGATCCCGAGGGCCTCGCCCGCCAGCTCCACCTGCTGTACGACGGGGGCGGCGTGTCCGCGCGGATGGACCGCGACCCGTCGGCGGGTGCGGTGGCCCGGCAGGCGGCCGCGGTCCTGATCGACGCGGCGCTGGCCACCCGTTCGGCAGAGCCCGTTTCCTGAGGCCTGTTGGGGTAGCGCCGAGGTGAGGCCAGAAGCCGCGAATGCTTGATCTTGACGTCCGGCCGGTGGTGGCCGTCGGCCGCCGCCCTCGAGGGCGGCCCGCCGAGTCGTCAGGCGGGCTGTACGGTGATGGTGCACAGGCGCTTGGTGGCCCGGGTCAGGGCTACGTACAAGTCCCTTTCCCCACCTGGGCGGGCCCTGATGATCTCCTCGGGGTTCATGACGACGACCCCGTCGAATTCCAGGCCGCGTGCTTCGGACGCCGGCACGACGCGTGCGTGGTGAGCGACGCCACCGGCCGTCAGCCCACTCACCCTGGTGTCCGCGCAGATCACTCCCAGAAGCTCGCCCGGGTGCGCGGTGCTCTGGGCGCGGAGTTCCTGAACGACGGCGGTGACCAACCCGTCCGCAGGTGTGGTCACGGTGCGAGGGTTCTCACCGCTGCGCAGTGACCGTGTGGGCTTCTGGTCCGGGGCGATCCGCGTGAGCAGGTCCCGGACGCTCTCCAGGATCTCCTGCGTGGTGCGGTAGCTGACGGTCAGGTTGTGCAGTCTGAACCGCGGTCCGACGTGCGGGCTCAGTGCTTCCGTCCAGTCGCGTGCGGTCGCGACCGGGCCTGCCTGGGCGAAGTCACCCACCAGCGTCATCGCCCTGGCCGGGCAGCGGCGGACGATCATCCGCCACTGCATGGGGGTCAGTTCCTGCGCCTCGTCGACGACGACGTGCCCGTACGTCCGCTCGGGGGGCCCGTCGACCAGGCTCGCCGCCTCGTCCAGCAACGGCACATCGGCATCGGTCCACGGGTCGTCCGGACCGCGCAGCAGAAGGGACCGCTCCCGCGCGGTCAGGCGGGGCAGACGCTCGGCGAGAGCGCCGGCGTTCGTCAGGAGCGCCTTCACGAGGTCACCGGGTTCCAGCCGCGGCCACAACGCCTCGACCGCCCGGTCGACGTCGGCGTCGTCGAGGAGATCGGCTCGGATGGCGTCCAGGTCCAGCTCGTGGACCGGACCCGGGTCGGCCGCACCTTCGGCACGGCGCTGGGCGGCTCCGGTGAACCGGTCGAGGTTCAGGCCCGTCATCCTTTCGGCATCGGCGTCGATCTGCTCCAGGAGGTCGCCCATGTCTCGTTGCATCGCGTCGGTGACGGCGTCGACCAAGAGCTCCCTGAACACCTGGCGCGCGGGGTTGTGCCCCGATGCGGCCGCCACGGCGGCGTCGCGTGCCGTGGCGACTTCCTCGTCGGACAGGTGAACCAGTTCCTGTCCGATGCGGACGGTGAAGTCACCGGCGGGGGCTTGGTGGACGCGCAGCAGGCCGGCCAAGGCGTCGGCGAGGTCGGAGCTGCCCTTGAGGCGCGCCGTATCGAACGGGTCCGCCGTGGCCGTGGACACTCCGGCCAGTTCCCGGCAGGTCGCCAGAACGACGTCGTTCTCTCCGAGCGAGGGAAGGACCTGGGAGATGTAGTCGAGGAACCGCGCGTTCGGGCCCACCACCAGGACACCCTCCTCCGCGGCGCGTGGGAACGCGTACAGGACATAGGCCGCCCGGTGCAGGGCGACCACCGTCTTGCCGGTGCCGGGCCCGCCCTGCACCACACTCACCCCGCGGTGGGCGGAGCGGACGATCTCGTCCTGCTCGGCCTGCAGCGTCGCGACGGCCGCGTGCATCCTGCCCGTACGCCGTGCCGACAGAGCCTCGGTCAACGGGCCGTCTCCCACGACGTCCTCGTCGGTCGGGGCAGTCCCGTCCAGCAGTTCGTCGCTCACCGAGATGACCGTGCGCTCATCGAGGCGCAGGTGCCGGCGCCGCCGCAGGTCCATCGGGTGGACCGGTGTCGCCTCGTAGAAGGGCCGCGCCGCGTTCGCGCGCCAGTCCACGAGCAGAGGCAGGCCCTCCTCCTCCGTATGCAGTCCGATCCGCCCGATACGCAGGGCCGTGCCATCCGTCCAGTCGATGCGCCCGAAGACCAGCCCCTTTTCGGCGCCCTCCAGCCGGCCGATTTCCTTGGCCAGACGTTCGGCGGCGATTTCTCTCTCGTATGCCTCACCGGCGCTTTCCGCCGGGGCCTTCAGCACCCTCGCTCGGTGTACTCGCACCTCGGAAAGCCGCTCGGTGAGTAACTCATACAAGGAGGACACATATTCCTGCTCCGATTCAACCGCACGCACAGCGGGATCATTCATTTTCGACAACAGGGGGCTCCTTCGATTCGAGCCACACCATACGGTCAAAGTTCCCTAAAGATAAGTCTTGACTTACTTGTTGAAGCCATGTCCCTACGACTGAATCCATGACGCCTGACCGTATGGCATATCACCCATTCCGCCGTTCCATATATCGCTCATTGCGCTCCCGATGCCCGCCTGCCTTATGGGCGAGCCCGCCCTTGGATACCGGCGATGTTTTGCCGCGCTCGGGAAAGGGGGGGAAGATCCGGCGAGGCGACCGGCGCCGTCGAGCTCACTGCCTGGGGGCAGCCGGCCGTTCGGCCGGCCGATTCGGCGGAGCCTTGGCATTCTTGGCGGCGGCTGCCGCGACGGTTGCCAGGTCTTCGCCCGAGAAGCCGGCCCGGCTCAGCACCGCCAGGGATTTGTTCGTCGCCAGCGTGCACAACGCCAGCTCTGCCGCCTCCTGCTCACCGGCCCCCGCCGCCAGCAACGCCTGCTCCAGCCTCGTCCGCAAACCGTCGATCATGGCGCGGACCATCGCCCGGCCCTCCGCGTCAAGCGCCGGGAACTGCGTTGCCGACACCGTGAGCAGGCAGCCATCCGGGACCGTCGGGTCGGCGATACGGTTCAGGGCGACCTGCAGGAAGGCAGCCACGACGGCGCTCGGGCTCGGGTGGGGGCCGGACAGTGCCTGCTCGTACAGCGGGTGGTAGGTCTGCGCGTACCGTTGGAGGCTTTTCCGGAAGAGGGCGCTCTTGTCGCCGAAGGTGCCGTAGAGCGAGCCCCGGCCCAGGCCCGTGCCCTCGGCCAGGCGATCGATCGAGGCCTCCGAATAACCCCAGCGCCAGAAGACATGCATCGCGCGTCGTAGCGCCTCGTCCACGTCGAACTGCTTGCGGCCTGCCATGGTCCGTCAGCCTACACATCTTGTACCGATCGTTCAAAGATGGGTATGGTCGCCGGCATGACAAGCTTGAGTTCGCTGCGGCTGCCTGACGGATTCCTCGACGTCTTCACCAGCCGGCTCGTGGAGGTGAACGGACTGCGGCTGCACGCGGTCACCGGTGGGGACGGCCCGGCGCTGCTGCTGATCGGCGGGTGGCCCCAGACCTGGTACGCCTGGCGGGAAGTGATGCCCGCGCTCGCCCGCCAGCACACCGTCGTCGCCGTCGACTCGCGCGGGGCCGGGCTCTCCGACAAGCCCGACGACGGGTACGACGCCGGCACGCTCGCCGCCGATCTGGTCGCGTTGATGGCCGCGCTCGGGCACGACCGGTTCGACGTGGTCGGCCACGACATCGGTACGTGGACCGGGTACGCCCTCGCCGCCGATCACCCCGAGCGGGTGGGCCGGCTCGCCATCCTCGAAGCGGTGATCCCCGGTCTCACGCCGTCCCCGCCGTTCTTCGGCCCGGCAGAGGCCAACCTGAAGCTCTGGCAGTTCGGCTTCAACCGGCTCACCGACCTCAACGAGGAACTGGTCCGGGGACGGGAGCGGCTCTTCTTCGGCTGGCAGTTCGCCACCAAGGCCGCCACGCGGACCGCGATCCCCGCGTACGCCGTCGACGTCTACGTCGACGCGATCACCGCGGATCCTCGCGCGCTGCGGGCGAGCTTCGCGTACTACCGGGCGCTGGACGAGACGATCGCGCAGAACGAGCAGCGCAGCAAGACCCGGCTGACGCTACCGGTGCTCGCCGTCGGCGGCGCGCTGTGGAGCGGCGCGAATGCCGCCCAGACGATGCGGCTGGCGGCCGACGACGTCACGGGGGTCGTCCTCGACGACTGCGGCCATTACCCGGCCGAGGAGCAGCCGGCGCGGTTTGTCGAGATCCTGGAGGACTTCCTGGTGGCCAACCTGTAGCAGGCACACCACACGGCTGAACTTCCCGAACGACAGGCGGAGCTTCACAGACTCCGCTACGGACCGCGCTCGGCGGCGCGAGTGCCGTCCTGGCGACCGCTGCCAAGGCCGATGCCCCGGACGGGCGGGAGCGCCGCGGCAGCGTTGTCATCGACGCCGCCGCGGCGTTGCCGTGGTCCCCGTCAGGAACCGTCGGGGTCGGAACGGTTCAGCGTCGGCTTGGGCGTCGGTCCCGCCGTCATCAGATAGTCGGCGGCCGAGGTGTCGGTGACGAGGCTGGTGACCAGCCCCGACCTCAGCACCGCGTCGATGGCGGCTGCCTTGCGCTGCCCGCCCGCGATCGCGACGACCTCGGGGATGCGGCGCAGCTGGTCGGCCTTGACCGTGATGCATCGTTCCCCCAGGTCGCGTCCGACCCGGCGGCCGTCGGCGTCGAAGAGGTGCGCGGCCATCTCGGCGGCGACGCCGAGCGTGGCGTAGTGCGCACGCTCCTCGTCGCTGAGCATGTCGTGCACCGTCGAGATGCCGCGCTCCCAGGAGCCGATGGACACACAGGCGACCGTGACCTTGTCGAAGTACTCGAAGGCCCGGGCGATGCCGGTCTGGTTGCGCAGCGCGGCCGCGGTGGCCGCGTCCGGCAGCAGCATCGGCGCGTAGATGGGGTGGGCGTCGCCACCCGACACCTGGGCGGCACGACGGACGGCCTCGACCGAACCGCGCTCGGAGGTCCCGGCGTCGTACACGCCCGTCAGCTGCACCACCGTGCACGGGGGCAGCCGGTCGAGCGCCACCGCCATGTGGATGGTGGACCGGCCCCAGGCGAGACCGAGCACGTCGCCCTCGTTGACGAGCTCGCCGAGCAGGTCTGCGGCGACCTCACCGAGGTTCTCGGGGTCGGGGGTCTCCTCCGCCTCGGCCGGGGACTCGACCACGACGGCGTGCCGCAGGCCGTAGCGGGCGCGGAGCGCGTCGGAGCGCTCGGCGTCCAGTTCGGCCGGCACACGGATCTCGATGCGTACGAGATCCCTTTCGAGGGCAGTCTCCAGTACCCGGGCCACTTTGAAGCGGCTGACGCCGAACTCCTCAGCGATCTGGATCTTGGACTTGCCCTCAAGGTAGAAGCGGCGGGCCATGGCCGCCGCCTGCACCAGCTCAGCGGGTCCCATCCGCATGGCTGACCGGCCCGCCGACATACCCGACACGGTCATCTCCTCACTGCTGTTCACACTCTGGATACGCCGTTCATCCTTGCAGATCCGGCGCAGTCGATCAGCCCTGATCGGAGCCGTTCACGTTCCCGTACCTCAGTGGTCGCACGCCCAGGACGCGGCGGCGGTGGCCGCCTCGGCCTGGGTGCGTAGTGCACGTACCGCCTCTGCCGGGTCGTTTGCCCCGTACACCGCGGAACCTGCCACGAAAACGTCGGCTCCGGCGTCCGCGCACCGCTCGATCGTCGACGCCGAAACTCCACCGTCCACCTGGAGCCACAGCTCCAGTCCGTGCTTGCTGATCAACTCCCGGGTGCGGCGGATCTTCGGCAGCATGATGTCGAGAAAAGCCTGGCCGCCGAAGCCCGGCTCCACCGTCATGATGAGCAGCATGTCCAGCTCGGGAAGCAGGTCCTCGTACGGTTCGATGGGCGTCGCGGGCTTGAGCGCCATGGAGGCGCGGGCGCCCTTCGCGCGGATCTCGCGCGCGAGCCGCACCGGGGCGGCCGCCGCCTCCACGTGGAAGGTGACGGAGGAGGCACCCGCTTCGACGTACTGGGGTGCCCAGCGGTCGGGGGCGTCGATCATCAGATGGCAGTCCAGCGGGGTGTCCGTGGCCCGGGCCAGGGACTCTACGACCGGCACGCCGAGCGTGAGGTTCGGGACGAAGTGGTTGTCCATGACGTCGACGTGGAGCCAGTCGGCGCCTTCGACCGCCTTGGCCTCGTCCGCGAGGCGGGCGAAGTCGGCGGACAGGATGCTGGGGTTGATCTGCGCGGCCATGCGTCAAGCGTGCCATGCCCTGAGGGGGAGAGCCGCGTGGGGTGCGGAGGTGGGCAGGGCGGTGGGTCCACTGCGGGTGGGCGGGGGCTGATCGCGCAGTTCCCCGCGCCCCTTCGGGGCGCTGTAGTCGCGCCCACCCGGGCGAGCGTCCCTGCCCCCCACTTCAGCCAATCCTCCGGATCAGCGCCAGGTACATCGCGTCCGTGCCATGCAGATGCGGCCACAGCTGGACATCCGGGCCCTCGCCCAGAGCGGGCACACCCGGCAGCAACGGACGCGCGTCCAGCAGCTCCGTCTCCGGCCGCTGCTTCAGCACGTCCTGGACGACCGCCCGCGTCTCCGCGAGATGCGGCGAGCACGTGGCGTACCCGACGACCCCGCCCACCCGCACCGAGTCGATCGCCGTACGCAGCAGCGCACGCTGCAGCGGGGCGAAGTTGTCGAGGTCCTCGGGCCGACGGCGCCAGCGCGCCTCCGGACGCCGGCGAAGGGCGCCGAGACCGGTGCACGGCACGTCCATCAGCACCCGGTCGAAGGTGCCGGGACGCCACGGCGGCCGCGTGCCGTCGGCGGTGATGACCTGGTAGGGCCCCGGGTTGCCGTGCAGCGCCTTCTCCACCAGGCCGGCCCGGTGCGGCTGCTTCTCCGAAGCGAGCAGGACCGCCCCGCGCTCCGCGGCGAGCGCGGCGAGCAGCGCGGCCTTGCCGCCGGGCCCGGCGCAGCCGTCCAGCCAGGTCCGGTCCGGGCCGTCCAGGGGCACGTTGGCGAGCGCGAGGGCCACCAGCTGGCTGCCCTCGTCCTGCACCCCGGCCCGGCCCTCCCGCACGGCCTCGATGGCGCCGGGCTCCCCGCCCTCGCTGAGCCGTACCGCGTAGGGCGACCAGCGTCCCGGCACGGCCGCGTCCTCATCGAGCAGTTCCTCGGCGGTGGCCCGCCCAGGCCGGGCGACCAGCGTCACCTCGGGCCGTTCGTTGTCGGCGGCCAGCAGCTCCTCGATCCCGGCACGGCCCCCGCCCAGCGAGTCCCAGAGCGCGGAGACGACCCACCGCGGGTGCGAGTGCACGACGGCGAGGTGGTCCTCGGGGTCCTGGTCGTAGGGCGGCGCGACCTTCGCGAGCCAGCCGTCGAGATCGTCCTGCGCGACCTTGCGCAGCACGGCGTTGACGAACTTGGCCCGCCCGTCGCCCAGCACCACCCGGGCCAGCTCGACGGAGGCGGACACGGCGGCGTGCGACGGGATCCGGGTGCCGAGCAGCTGGTGCACACCGAGGCTCAGCACGTCAAGCACCGGCGGGTCGACCTCGCGCAGCGGCCGGTCGACGCACTGGGCGATGATCGCGTCGTACGTCCCCTGCCGGCGCAGCGTCCCGTACACCAGCTCGGTCGCGAGGGCAGCGTCCCTCCCGTCGAAGTCGCCTTTCTCCCGCGCCTTGCGCAGCAACGGCGGCAGCACGAGGTTGGCGTAGGCGTCCCGCTCGTCCACGGCGCGCAGCGCCTCGAAGGCGAGGAGGCGGACCGGGTCCTTCTGGGGACGGCGGTAGGGCTTGGCGGGCCGACGCGGCCCCCGGGACTGCTGGCTCACGAAAAAGGTGCTCCGGGTATGGGAATGATGCGACTCCCAGGGTACGCCGCGCGCACCGGAAAGCCGCTGTTGAGAAGGGCAGGCTCAGTCGCCGAGGGTCTCCCCGGCGCCGATGCGCACGCCACGCGCCCAGTCGGCCGCCCGCATCGGCTTCTTGCCCTGGGCCTGGACCCAGAGCAGTTCCACGGCGTACGACCCCGTCCCCACGTGCGCGCTGTTCTTCCCGACGGCGATCTGGGCCGGGGCGAGATCGGTCCGCTCCGGCACCGGGGTGACGTGGATCAGCTTGAGCCGTTCACCGCGGAAGGTGGTCCAGGCACCGGGGGCGGGAGTGCAGCCCCGCACCACCCGGTCGACCCGCAGCGCGGGCGCGGACCAGTCGACCTTCGCGTCCTCGACGGTGATCTTCGGGGCGAGGGTGATGCCCTCGGCCGGCTGCGGTACGGCCTTGAGGGTGCCGTCCTCGATGCCGTCCATGGTCGCGGCGAGCAGCCCGGACCCGGCGAACGCGAGCCGCGTCAGCAGATCACCGCTGGTGTCGGTGGGCCGGATCTCCTCGGTGACGGTCCCGTAGACGGGACCGGAGTCGAGGCCCTCCTCGATCAGGAAGGTGGACGCGCCCGTGATCTCGTCGCCCGCCATGATGGAGTGCTGGACGGGCGCCGCGCCGCGCCACGCGGGAAGCAGCGAGAAGTGCAGATTGACCCACCCGTGGGCCGGCACGTCGAGGGCGACCCGCGGCAGCAGCGCACCGTAGGCGACCACCGGGCAGCAGTCCGGCGCGATGGCCTTCAGCCGCTCCAGAAACTCCGGATCGCGCGGCTTCTGCGGCCTCAGTACCTCGATCCCGGCCTCCATCGCCCGTTCGGCCACAGGCGAAGCGATCAGCCTGCGGCCCCGCCCGGCCGGCGCGTCGGGCCGCGTGACCACGGCGGCCACCTCATGCCGCCCGGAGGCGAGGAGAGCGTCCAGAGCGGGAACGGCGACTTCGGGGGTACCGGCGAAGACAAGCTTCATGGGCGACTGGGGGCCTCTCGGACACGACGAACACGGGCAACGCACAAGTCTATGCCGCAACCCGAAACCACCACCCACAAACCACAGCGCCGCAGCCACAACCCCACAGCCCCGCTCCTGCCCCGCAGCCCCGCAGCCCCACAGCCCGCAGCCCCGCAGCCCCGCAGCCCCAGAGCCCGCAGTCCCGCAGTCCCGCTGCCCCAGAGCCCACAGCTCCGCTCCTGCCCCGCAGCCCCACAGCCCCGCAGCCCCGCAGCCCCGCAGATCCGCAGATCCGCAGCCCCGCAGCCCCGCAGCCCCGCAGCCCCGCAGCCCGCGCACCACAGCATGCGAACCAGGAGCCATCAAGCGCGAAGCGCCAACCCCGAACTGCCAACCTCCAACCGCCAACCGCGGACTACTAACGGCGGACTACGAACCGCGGACTACGAACCGCGATCCACGAAGCGCAATCCGCCGACGGCGAACACCCCCACGGGTCGCCAGCCTCTCTGCCAACCGATCGGGCGGTGCGCGGGCGGGAAAACCCGGCGTACGCATATGCCCACACGCCCCCACACCGTGACCAGCGGAGCGCCCACGCGTTGGTCAAGGAAGAGTTGACCACAACGGGCCGCATACGCGGCCCATTCCTTTCAACGCCGGTTCGAGAGGCTTGTTCATGGCCGACCACGCATCCCACGACGCCCAGGCCCGGGCCAGCCTGCACTTGTTGGTGCGGGACATCGAGCGGGTCCGCCGGCAGGTGGACGCACTGCGCACGCTCACCGCCCAGTTGGGCAACGTCTACCGCCCGCGCCGCTCCGGCCCGTCCACGGGCTTCGTCGTCTACGGACGCGCCCCCGCCCCGACGGTCCGCCTCGCCCAGGAACTCCGGGACAGTGTCGAAACCCTGGTCACGGCCGCCGTGGACTTCGACCGCTCGCTCGGCTTCTCGTGGGACGCGGTGGGCTCCGCCCTAGGGGTCACCAAGCAGGCGGTACACCGCCGTTACGGCGCCCGACGCACCACGGCCCAGCCGGCACCGGCCGCCGAGACCGAACGGCCGACCGAGCCGTCCGGCACCCGCACGCTCAGCATGGGCGCAGGCCTGCCCACGGTACCCACGGTCCCGGCCGCCCGCTCCATGCCGACCCAGCCGACCGCGGGCAGCCCCACCCTCCGCGACGAGGCGAGGCCAACAGCCTTCCCCGGCCCGCGCAACGGCTGACCCAGCACAACGGCTGACTCAAGGGGCTGACCCGCCCGCCCTCTGCCCTCCCGGCAAACACCCGGGAGGGCAGCCGTCTACCCAGCCGCCTCTCCCTCTCCCCGCAACCCCGGTCTCCCCCGCTAGGGCTGCGACCCGACCGGAAAGGTTCACCGGCTCGCGAACGCCCGGCACGGCACCTCGCCGCGTCGTCGCACCAACCGAGTACATCCAGCGAGTACATCCCGTAGGCGGGTGATGCTCCGCCCTGCGATGCACCGCACCGGACGCCGCGAGCTTCCCGCCAAACCTTCCCGGTCACAGCACTAGCCGATGTCCGGCGGATCGACCCGCACCCGTACGGCCTCCCCGCTCCCCCGTGCCATCCGCGCCGCCTGAGCCGTCTTCAACGCGGCCGCCAGCGCGGCACCGCTCCCCGGCGGCACCCTTACCAGCGCCCGCTCCCAGTGCTCCCCGGGAGGCGGCGCCCCCGCCCGCCGAGGCGCCCCGGCCCGCACCACGGGCACCGGAACCGGCCCCAACACCTCCGCGTCCGACGGCAGTTCGGCTGTGGCGAGGAACTCCGCGAGCGCCTCCGCCGGCCCCGACACCGCCGCCATCCGCGACACCGGTGGGAACCCCAGCTCGGCCCGCTCGGCGAGTTCCCGCACCGCGTGCCCGACGGGATCCCAGCGCACCAGCGCCTGCACGGGCCGCAGCGTAGGCTCCGCGACGACGACCACGGTGCCGCCCTCCTCCTGCGGCCGCACCAGCGCCCCGGCCGCGATCCACCGGCGCAGCGCATCCTCACCGGCGCGCAGGTCGGGCCGCCCGAGCATCGCCCAGCCGTCCAGCAGCAACGCCGCCGCATAGCCGCCTTCGGCGACCGGCTCGGCGCCGGGCGTGCTCACGACCAGCGCGGGCGCCCCCGGGACGGTGTCCAGTACATGCTCGCGCCCCGAGGTCCGTACGGGTACGGCGGGAAAAGCCCGCCCCAGTTCCTCGGCGGTCCGCCGGGCCCCCACCACCTGGGCGCGCAGCCGGAAGCCGCCGCACTCGGGGCAGTGCCAGTCCCTCTCCTCACGCCCGCACCACCCGCACCCCAGCGCCCCGGCGTCCCGCCCCTCCAACGGACCGGCGCAGTGCCGGCAGCGTGCCGGCGCCCGGCACTGGGCGCAGGCCATCCGCGGCACATACCCCCTCCGGGGCACCTGCACGAGCACCGGGCCGTGCCGCAGACCGTCCCGTACCGCCTGCCAGGCGAGCGTCGGCAGCCGCGCGGCCCGCGCGGCCTCGTCCCGGGCCAGGTCCCCGTCCCCGACCGTCCGCACCAGCGGCGCGGCCCTGCGCACCTGTTCTCTCCCCGCCACCAGGGGCCGCGCCCAGCCGTTCTCCATCAGCTGCGCGGCCTCCACCGTGCAGCTCCAGCTCCCGAGCAGAAACGCGCACTTGTCCAGTGCCGCACGCAAGAGCAGCACATCCCGCGCATGCGGCTGCGGGGCGTGCTGCTCGCTGTGGCTGTCGTCGCCGTCGTCCCAGATCGCGACGAGCCCGAGGCCCCGTACCGGCGCGAACATGGCAGCCCGCGTCCCCACCACCGCCCGCACCGAGCCGCGGCTGACGGCGAGCCACTGCGCGTACCGCTTCTCGGGCCCGGCGTCGGCCGTGAGCAGCGCATGCCGCCCTTCACCGAGCACATCGGTCAGCGCGGCATCGACCCGCCCGGCGGCCCGCCCGTCCGGTACGACGACGAGCGCGCCGCGTCCCGAGGCGAGCGTGGCGGCGACGGCCCGGGCGATCTCCTCGCTCCACTCGGGCCCCGGCAGGGCGTTCCACACGGCACGCGGCGCGCCGCCGGAGGCCAGCGCCTCGATGAATGCCGCCCCGTGCTCGTACCGCGTCCAGGATCCGGCGTCGGGCACCGGCGGGGGCGGCGACGGCTCGGGCGAGGTCCGCTTCTCGGCCCGCGCGCTGCGCGGCGGCACGGCCAGCTGCAACACGTCCGCGAGGCTCCCCGCGTACCGGTCGGCGACGGCCCGCGCGAGCCGCAGCAGTTCCTCGCTCAGCACCGGCTCGGGCGACACCACCTGGGCCAGCGCGGCCAGCGGCCCCGAGTACTCGGATTCGGCGAGCCGCTCCACGAGGAACCCGTCGATGAGCCCCCCGCCCTCCCGGCGCCCGTCCCGCACCCGGTGCCGGCCGGCTCCGAACCGCACCCGCACCCGCACCCCCGGCTGTGCGTCGGCGTCCAGCTCGGCCGGGACGGCGTAGTCGAAGTACCGGTCGAGATGCAGCACACCCTTGTCCACGAGCACCCGGGCGACCGGCAGCCGCTCGGCCAGCTCGGCCCCCCGCCAGGTCCGCGGCTTGGCCCGGGGCACCTTGGCCCCCCGCACGCTCTCCCGAATGAGCGCGAGCTGCTCCGGCGGCGCCCCTTCGACGCCCCCGCCCCCCTGCCCGTTCTCGCTGCTCACGCTTGCATTTTTACCAAACGCCACTGACAACCGACGCCGCCCGAGACCATTCCGCCCCCGGACCGCCACCCGGCGCTCCTCTGCCCTGGACCACTCGGCCACGCCGGTCGGCGTCGGCGGCGAAGCCTCCGAGACGTCTCAGGACGACGGACGACGAGCCTTCGCCATGACATGCCGAGGCCCGGCCCCCTGCGGGGAGACCGGGCCTTCGGGCGGGTGCGGGGAGTCGGCCGGGGTTACAGGCCCACGGCCTTGCGCAGGGCGTCCACACGGTCCGTCTTCTCCCAGGTGAACTCGGGGAGCTCGCGGCCGAAGTGACCGTACGCGGCGGTCTGGGCGTAGATCGGGCGGAGCAGGTCGAGGTCGCGGATGATGGCGGCCGGACGCAGGTCGAAGACCTCGTCGATCGCCTTCTCGATCTTCTCGGTCTCGACCTTGGCGGTGCCGAAGGTCTCCACGAACAGACCGACGGGCTCGGCCTTGCCGATCGCGTAGGCCACCTGGACCTCGCAGCGGGAGGCCAGGCCGGCCGCGACGACGTTCTTGGCGACCCAGCGCATGGCGTAGGCGGCGGAACGGTCGACCTTGGACGGGTCCTTGCCGGAGAAGGCACCGCCACCGTGGCGGGCCATGCCGCCGTACGTGTCGATGATGATCTTGCGGCCGGTCAGGCCGGCGTCACCCATCGGGCCGCCGATCTCGAAGCGGCCGGTCGGGTTGACCAGGAGGCGGTAGCCGTCGGTGTCGAGCTTGATGCCCTCGTCCAGCAGGGCCTTCAGCTCCGGCTCCACGACGAACTCGCGGATGTCGGGGGCGAGCAGCGACTCCAGGTCGATGTCCGAGGCGTGCTGGCTGGAGACGACGACGGTGTCGAGGCGGACGGCCTTGTCGCCGTCGTACTCGATGGTGACCTGCGTCTTGCCGTCCGGGCGCAGGTAGGGGATGGTGCCGTTCTTGCGGACCTCGGACAGGCGCTTCGACAGGCGGTGCGCCAGGAAGATCGGCAGCGGCATCAGGGTCGGCGTCTCGTCCGTCGCGTACCCGAACATCAGGCCCTGGTCGCCGGCGCCCTGCTTGTCGAGCTCGTCCTCGTCGCCCTCGACCCGCGACTCGTACGCGGTGTCCACGCCCTGTGCGATGTCCGGGGACTGCGCGCCGATCGACACCGAGACGCCACAGGAGGCGCCGTCGAAGCCCTTCTTCGAGGAGTCGTAGCCGATCTCGAGGATCTTGTTGCGGACCAGCGTCGCGATGTCCGCGTACGTCTTGGTCGTGACCTCGCCGGCCACATGCACCAGGCCGGTGGTGATCAGCGTCTCGACGGCGACCCGGGAGGTCGGGTCCTCGCGCAGAAGCGCGTCGAGAATGGTGTCGCTGATCTGGTCAGCGATCTTGTCGGGGTGACCCTCGGTCACGGACTCCGAGGTGAACAGGCGACGGGACACAACGCTCCCTGGGGTTGCAGCGGCTGCTGGCTGATCATTGGCGGACGACGCGGTGGGCTGCACCTGTGCGTCGTCCGAGAACAGTTTATCGGTCGCACTCCGCCGCCGGCCCACCTGTCTCGACACTCGGGAGTGCTGTGACCTGCGGCACGGGCATTCTGCCCAATGGGCGGCGGCGTTGGCCAGAGCCACCGCACCCTAATGTGACGTCCGGGAAAGTTGACATACGGCTGAAAAAAGTTAACCCAAACGGGCCGCCACCAGATCCCACACGATGTCCGCGAGAGCCTCCTTGGGCCCGTGCGGCACAGGCGTCTCACTGCCGTCGGCACCGAGTACCACGGCCTCGTTCTCCTCGGAGCCGAAGGTCTTGCGCTCCCCCACCTCGTTCACCACGAGCAGGTCGCAGCCCTTGCGCGCCAGCTTGGTTCGGCCGTTGGCGAGAACGTCGTCGGTCTCGGCGGCGAAGCCGACGATCACCTGTCCGGGCCGCGCCCGGTCGGCCGAGATCTCCGCGAGAATGTCCGGATTCCGCACCAGGACGATCGGCTCTGGATCCTGGCCGTCCTTCTTCTTGATCTTCCCGGTCGCGTAGACCGAGGGGCGGAAGTCGGCGACGGCGGCGGCCATGACCACGGCGTCGGCGTCGGCGGCCGCCTTCAGCACCGCCTCCCGCAGTTGCACGGCCGTCCCCACCGGGACGACGTCCACTCCGGCCGGGTCGGGCAGGCCGGAGGTGTTGGCCGCGACCAGTGTCACCCGGGCGCCCCGCGCGGCGGCCGTGCGGGCGAGGGCGTAGCCCTGCTTGCCTGAGGAGCGGTTGCCGAGGAAGCGGACGGGGTCGAGGGGCTCGCGGGTGCCGCCGGCGGAGACGACGACATGGCGGCCCGTCAGGTCGGCCTCTCGCGCTCCGCGCGCCAGGACGCGACGACAGTCCTCGAAGATCTCCGCGGGGTCGGGGAAGCGGCCCTTGCCCGTGTCGACCCCGGTGAGGCGGCCGACCGCCGGTTCGATGACAACGGCGCCGCGGCGGCGCAGCGTCGCCACGTTCTCCTGGGTGGCCGGGTGCTCCCACATCTCGGTGTGCATCGCGGGGGCGAAGACGACCGGGCAGCGGGCCGTGAGGAGGGTGTTGGTGAGCAGGTCGTCGGCGAGGCCGTGGGCCGCCTTGGCGAGCAGGTCGGCGGTGGCGGGGGCGACCACGACCAGGTCGGCGTGCTGGCCGATCCGGACATGCGGGACCTCCTCGACGTGGTCCCAGACCTCGGTGGAGACGGGGTTGCCGGAGAGGGCGGACCAGGTGGCGGCGCCGACGAAGTGCAGCGCGGAGGCGGTGGGCACGACCCGGACGTCATGGCCCGACTCGGTGAACCTTCTCAGCAGCTCGCAGGCCTTGTACGCGGCGATGCCACCACTGACCCCCAGCACGACCTTCGGCTTGTCCACCGTCTCTCCCCGCACTCGGCTCCCGTGCACCGGCTCCGGCGCACGACTCCATCACACACCACAGGCCCGACAGTCGGCTGCCGGGCCTGTGGATAAGTCAACTGCAATACGAAAGTACTACTGCGCTGCTACTGCGCCGGGCCTTCGACGGCCTCGGACGTCAGCAGACCCGCGTTGATCTCACGCAGGGCGATGGAGAGCGGCTTCTCGTGGACGTGGGTGTCGACGAGCGGACCGACGTACTCCAGGAGACCCTCGCCGAGCTGCGAGTAGTACGCGTTGATCTGGCGGGCACGCTTGGCCGCGTAGATCACGAGGCTGTACTTCGAGTCGGTGGCCTCGAGGAGCTCGTCGATCGGAGGGTTGATGATGCCCTCGGGCGCGGTGATGGAAGAGGACACGCTCTGCCTTCCGATGGATGGGAAAGATTCAGTCTGAATGACCAGAGACGATCACACAACGTCCATCAAGGCTAGCAGCTCGCGCGCCACGTCCTCGACGGAGGTGTTGACCAGGGTCTCGTCGAACTCCGGCTCGGCCGCCAGCTCGATCCTGGCCGCTTCCAGACGGCGCTCGATCACCTCGGGCGGCTCGGTACCCCGTCCGGTGAGCCTGCGCACCAGCTCCTCCCACGACGGAGGGGCCAGGAACACCAGCCGGCCCTCCGGCATGGACTCGCGGACCTGCCGGGCGCCCTGGAGGTCGATCTCCAGCAGCACCGGCACGCCGGACTCCAGGTGCTCCAGCACCGCCTGCCGCGGGGTGCCGTAGCGGTTGCCGGCGAATTCGGCCCACTCCAGGAGCTCGCCGTTGGCGATGAGCTTGTCCATCTCCTCGTCGGAGACGAAGAAGTAGTGCACTCCGTGCTTCTCGCCCGGGCGGGGCTTACGGGTGGTCGCCGACACCGAGAGCCAGACCTCGGGGTGCACCTTGCGCATATGGGCGACGACCGTGCTCTTGCCGACCCCGGAGGGGCCGGAGAGCACGGTCAGCCGCGGACGTACGTCCGGGGGCTCGGGGGTCGTCCCCCGGAATGTTGCAGCCATGCAGCGATTATTCCAGCAATCGCAGGTAGCCCGGGACGGCTGTCCCGGACGACCCGGTGATCAGGAGCCGGTGCTGCCGAACTCACGCTCCAGGGAAGCGATCTGGTTGGAACCGAGGCCACGCACCCGGCGGCTCTCGGAGATCCCGAGTCGCTCCATGATCTGCTTGGCGCGGACCTTGCCCACGCCCGGCAGGGACTCGAGCAGGGCGGAGACCTTCATCTTGCCGATGACGTCGTTTTCCTGACCCTGCTTGATGACCTCGTGGAGAGAGGCGCCGGAGTGCTTGAGTCGATTCTTGACCTCGGCCCGCTCCCGGCGAGCCGCGGCGGCCTTTTCGAGCGCGGCTGCGCGCTGTTCAGGGGTAAGGGGCGGAAGAGCCACGCCTACGTCACCTCGGATGTCGAACTGTCGGATACGGACCGGTGAGGAACCTAGTCGCCCCACACCTGGGGAGCCACGAGCAACACGCTTGCCCGTTCACCCTGCTCGGAGACTAGCGGGCAAGTCCGCCAGAGTCAGCGAGAACAGCGGAAAAGTCCTGGTCAGCCTCCGCCAGGCCGGACATTTCAGACATACTGCCCAGGATTTGAGGATGTATTCACGCTGAACCCGTCGGCCGAGCGCCCACCGAAGCGCTCCCGGAGGACTCGCCGGAGTCCTCACCGACCTGCGACGACGTCCCGGATCTCGCCAGCGAACCGCTCCGCGGCCACCCGCAGCGCCCCGGCATCGGGACCGTGACGCAAAACACCTCGGCTCACGTTTGGAACCACGTTGCGCACCGCCGCCCCGAAGACCATGGGCAGGTCGGCCGCCGTCGCCCCCTGCGCCCCGACGCCCGGCGCGAGCAGCGGGCCGTTGATGTCGAGGTCGTACGACGACAGATCGCCGACCGTGGCACCCACGACGGCGCCGAAGGAGCCCAGCGGCTCCTCCCCCGCGTTCTCGGCGGCCAGGTGGGCCAGCATGGTCGCGCCGACCGTCCGGCCGTCGCCGCGCACCGCGTGCTGCACCTCGGGGCCCTCCGGGTTCGACGTCAGGGCCAGCACGAACAGGCCGGCCCCGCTCTCCCGGGCCAGCGCCACGGCCGGGCTGAGCGAGCCGTAGCCGAGATAGGGCGAGACGGTCAGGGCGTCCGAGAACAGCGGCGCGTCCTTGCTCAGGTAGGCCTCCGCGTAGCCGGCCATGGTGGAGCCGATGTCGCCGCGCTTGGCATCCATGACGACCAGCGTCCCGGCGTCCCGTGCCTCCCGCACCACCCGCTCGAGGACGGCCACCCCGCGCGAGCCGAACCGCTCGAAGAAAGCGCTCTGCGGCTTCATGACCGCGACCCGGTCGGCCACCGCCTCCACCACGGTACGGCTGAACCGCTCAAGCCCTGCCACGTCGTCGTTCAGGCCCCACTCGGACAGCAGTGAGGCATGCGGGTCGATGCCGACGCACAGCGGACCGCGCTCGTCCATCACACGGCGCAGCCGCGCGCCGAAGGGCTCCAACGGGCTCATACGGCCTTCCTCACATCGGCGCCGACCGCGTCGGCGAGCGTGGCGTACGGGCTGGTGCGCAGACGCGCCGCTAGCCCCTTGTGGAGGGCGCGAGCGTAGAACGGCCCCTCGTAGATGAAGGCGCTGTAGCCCTGGACCAGCGTGGCACCGGCCAGGATGCGCTGCCAGGCGTCCTCGGCGTTCTCGATGCCGCCGACACCGACCAGGGTGATCCGGTCGCCCACGCGCGCGTACAGCCGCCGCAGCACTTCCAGGGACCGCGCCTTCAGCGGCGCCCCGGAGAGCCCTCCGGTCTCCTTCACCAGCTCGGGGCCGGAGCGCAGTCCGAGGCCCTCGCGCGCGATGGTGGTGTTCGTCGCGATGATCCCGTCGAGCCCCAGCTCGACGGCCAGGTCGGCGACGGCGTCGACGTCCTCGTCGGCGAGGTCCGGCGCGATCTTCACCAGCAGCGGAACCCGGCGGTTCGCCGCCACCCGGTCGGCGGCCTCGCGCACGGCCGTCAGGAGCGGACGCAGATGGTCGACGGCCTGGAGGTTGCGCAGGCCCGGCGTGTTCGGCGACGACACGTTCACGACAAGGTAGTCGGCGTACGGCGCGAGCCGCTCGGCGGACTTCACGTAGTCGCGGGCCGCCTCGGCCTCCGGTACGACCTTGGTCTTGCCGATGTTGACGCCCACGACGGTCCTGAAGACGGGCTCACGGGTCGCCAGCCGCGCGGCGACGGTCAGCGATCCGTCGTTGTTGAACCCCATCCGGTTGATCAGCGCCCGGTCGGCGACCAGCCGGAACAGCCGCTTCCTGGGATTACCGGGCTGCGCCTCACCGGTCACGGTGCCGATCTCGACATGGTCGAACCCGAGCATCGACATCCCGTCGATCGCGACGGCGTTCTTGTCGAACCCTGCGGCCAGCCCGAAGGGCCCGTGCATCCGCAGCCCGAAGGCCTCGGTACGCAGTTCCTTGTAGCGAGGGGCCAGAGCGGCCGCGACGAAGGTACGCAGCACGGGGATGCGAGCGGCGAGCCGGATCCACCGGAAGGCGAGGTGATGGGCCTGCTCCGGGTCCATCCGCTTGAAAACGAGGTTGAAGAAGATCTTGTACATGGAGTCCTCATGCAGAGGGGGACACCGATGTACGGTGCCCCCCATATCGACGGCTGGGCAACGCGCCCCCGAAGGGGCGCGGGGCGGTGCTCAATATGCGGCTCCGCCGCGCGACCGGCCCCCACCGGCCCGCAGCTTCACTACGGCCTCTCAGACCCGCGCGGCCGTCAACCCCTCCGCATGCTCCTGGAGCGACCGCACACCCACATCCCCGTGGTTGAGCGCATCAATGCCCTGCACAGCCGCCGCCAGCGCCTGCACCGTCGTCAGACACGGCACCGACCGCGCCACCGCGGCCGTCCGGATCTCGTACCCGTCCAGGCGACCCCCCGTGCCGTACGGGGTGTTGACGATGAGGTCGACCTCGCCGTCGTGAATCAGCTGAACGATCGTCTTCTCGCCCTGAGGACCGACACCGTCCGACTGCTTGCGAACAACGGTCGCGTTGATGCCGTTGCGCTTGAGCACCTCGGCCGTGCCGGACGTGGCGAGCAGCTCGAAGCCGTGGGCGACCAGCTCACGCGCCGGGAAGATCATCGAGCGCTTGTCGCGGTTGGCGACCGAGATGAACGCCCGGCCCTTGGTCGGCAGCGGCCCGTACGCCCCCGCCTGCGACTTGGCGTACGCCGTGCCGAAGACGGAGTCGATGCCCATGACCTCGCCGGTGGAGCGCATCTCCGGGCCGAGCACGGTGTCGACGCCCCGGCCGTGGATGTCGCGGAACCGCGACCACGGCATGACCGCCTCCTTGACGGAGATCGGAGCGTCGAGCGGCAGCTCACCGCCGTCGCCGCGGGCCGGCAGCAGTCCCTCGGCGCGCAGCTCGGCGACGGTCGCGCCCAGCGAGATCCGGGCGGCGGCCTTGGCCAGCGGCACCGCGGTCGCCTTCGAGGTGAAGGGGACCGTACGGGACGCGCGCGGGTTGGCTTCGAGGACGTAGAGGATGTCCCCGGCCATCGCGAACTGGATGTTGATCAGACCGCGTACGCCGACGCCCTTGGCGATGGCCTCCGTCGAGGCCCGCAGGCGCTTGATGTCGAATCCGCCCAGCGTGATCGGCGGCAGGGCGCACGCCGAGTCGCCGGAGTGGATACCGGCCTCCTCGATGTGTTCCATGACGCCGCCGAGGTACAGCTCCTCGCCGTCGTAGAGAGCGTCGACGTCGATCTCGATCGCGTCGTCCAGGAACCGGTCGACGAGCACCGGACGGGAGGGGCTGATCTCGGTGGACTCGGCGATGTAGGCGGCGAGGCGGGTCTCGTCGTAGACGATCTCCATGCCCCGGCCGCCGAGGACGTACGACGGCCGCACCAGCACCGGGTAGCCGATCTCGTCGGCGATGGCCTTTGCCTCGGCGAACTTGGTGGCGGTGCCGTGCTTGGGGGCCGGCAGGCCCGCCTCCGCGAGGACCCGCCCGAAGGCGCCCCGGTCCTCGGCCGCGTGGATGGCCTCGGGGGGCGTGCCGACGATCGGCACGCCGTTGTCCTTCAGCGCCTGCGCCAGACCCAGCGGCGTCTGCCCGCCGAGCTGCACCACCACACCGGCGACCGGACCGGCCTGCTGCTCGGCGTGGACGATCTCCAGGACGTCCTCCAGGGTGAGCGGCTCGAAGTACAGCCGGTCGGAGGTGTCGTAGTCGGTGGAGACGGTCTCCGGGTTGCAGTTGACCATCACGGTCTCGTACCCGGCGTCCGACAGCGCGAAGGACGCGTGCACGCAGGAGTAGTCGAACTCGATGCCCTGGCCGATGCGGTTGGGACCGGAGCCCAGGATGATGACGGCCGGCTTCTCGCGCCGGGCGACCTCGGTCTCCTCGTCGTAGGAGGAGTAGAAGTACGGCGTCTTCGCGGCGAACTCGGCCGCGCAGGTGTCGACCGTCTTGTAGACCGGGCGGACGCCGAGCGCGTGCCGGACCTCGCGGACGACGTCCTCGCGCAGACCGCGGATCTCGCCGATCTGCTGGTCGGAGAAGCCGTGCCGCTTGGCCTCGGCGAGCAGGTCGGGGGTGAGTTCGGCGGCGGCCGCCAGCTCGTCGGCGATCTCCTTGATCAGGAAGAGCTGGTCGACGAACCACGGGTCGATCTTCGTGAACTCGAAGACCTCCTCGGGCGTGGCGCCCGCGCGGATGGCCTGCATGACGGTGTTGATCCGGCCGTCGGTGGGCCGTACCGCCTCGTGCAGCAGCGCCTCCTTGTCGCCGGGCTCGCCGACGAAGGTGAACTGGCTGCCCTTCTTCTCCAGCGAGCGCAGCGCCTTCTGGAAGGCCTCGGGGAAGTTGCGGCCGATGGCCATCGCCTCGCCGACCGACTTCATGGTCGTGGTCAGCGTGGAGTCGGCCTGCGGGAACTTCTCGAACGCGAAACGGGGTGCCTTGACGACCACATAGTCGAGCGTGGGCTCGAAGGAGGCCGGGGTCTCCTGGGTGATGTCGTTCGGGATCTCGTCGAGGGTGTAGCCGACCGCCAGCTTGGCCGCGATCTTCGCGATCGGGAAGCCGGTTGCCTTGGAGGCGAGCGCCGAGGACCGCGACACGCGCGGGTTCATCTCGATGACGATGACCCGGCCGTCCTCGGGGTTGACCGCGAACTGGATGTTGCAGCCGCCGGTGTCGACACCGACCTCGCGGATCACGGCGATGCCGATGTCCCGCAGGATCTGGTACTCGCGGTCGGTCAGCGTCATCGACGGGGCGACGGTGATCGAGTCACCGGTGTGCACGCCCATGGGGTCGAAGTTCTCGATGGAGCAGACGACCACGACGTTGTCGTGCTTGTCGCGCATCAGCTCCAGCTCGTACTCCTTCCAGCCGAGGATGGACTCCTCCAGGAGCACCTCGGTGGTGGGCGAGAGGGTCAGGCCCTGGCCGGCGATCCGGCGCAGCTCCTCCTCGTCGTGTGCGAAGCCGGAGCCGGCGCCGCCCATGGTGAAGGAGGGTCGGACGACGACGGGGTAGCCGCCCAGCTCGTCCACGCCCGCGAGCACCTCGTCCATGGAGTGGCAGATCACCGACCGGGCGGACTCACCGTGCCCGATCTTGGCGCGCACGGCCGCCACGACGTCCTTGAAGAGGTCGCGGTCCTCGCCCTTGTTGATGGCTTCGACGTTGGCGCCGATCAGCTCGACGCCGTACTTGGCGAGGACGCCGTTCTCGTCCAGCGAGATCGCGGTGTTGAGCGCGGTCTGGCCGCCCAGGGTGGGCAGCAGGGCGTCGGGGCGCTCCTTGGCGATGATCTTCTCGACGAACTCCGGGGTGATCGGCTCGACATAGGTCGCGTCGGCGATCTCCGGGTCGGTCATGATCGTCGCCGGGTTGGAGTTGACCAGGATGACGCGCAGGCCCTCGGCCCGCAGGACGCGGCAGGCCTGGGTACCGGAGTAGTCGAACTCGGCGGCCTGGCCGATGACGATCGGGCCGGAGCCGATGACCAGGACGGACTGGATATCGGTGCGCTTAGGCACGCTGGCCCTCCATCAGGGAAACGAAGCGGTCGAACAGGTAGGCGGCGTCGTGCGGGCCGGCTGCTGCTTCGGGGTGGTACTGGACGGAGAAGGCCGGCTGATCGAGCAGCTGCAGCCCCTCCACGACGTCGTCGTTCAGGCAGACGTGGGACACCTCGGCGCGGCCGAACTTCGTGTCGCTGACCTGGTCGAGCGGGGCGTCGACGGCGAAGCCGTGGTTGTGCGCGGTGACCTCGACCTTGCCGGTCGTACGGTCCTGGACCGGCTGGTTGATGCCCCGGTGGCCGTACTTCAGCTTGTACGTGCCGAAGCCGAGCGCGCGGCCGAGGATCTGGTTGCCGAAGCAGATGCCGAAGAGCGGGGTCTTCCGCGCCAGCACGGCGGTCATCAGGGCCACCGGGCCGTCGGCCGTGGCCGGGTCGCCGGGGCCGTTGGAGAAGAACACACCGTCCGGGGAGACGGCGTACACGTCCTCCTCGGTGGCGGTCGCGGGCAGCACGTGCACCTCGATGCCGCGCTCGGCCATGCGCTGCGGGGTCATGCCCTTGATGCCGAGGTCTATGGCGGCGACGGTGAATCGCTTCTCCCCGACGGCCGGGACGACGTACGCCTCCTTGGTGGCGACCTCTTCGTACAGCGAGGCGCCCTTCATGTGCGGCTGGGCCTGCACGCGCGCGAGGAGCTCGGAATCGGCGGCGATCGCCTCGCCCGAGAAGATGCCGGAGCGCATCGAGCCGCGTTCACGGAGGTGGCGGGTGAGGGCGCGGGTGTCGATCCCGGAGATGCCGACCACGCCCTGCGCGACCAGCTCGTCGTCCAGGGACCGCTTGGCACGCCAGTTGGAGGGCACGCGCGCGGGGTCGCGCACGACGTAGCCGGAGACCCAGATGCGGGCGGACTCGTCGTCCTCGTCGTTCCACCCCGTGTTGCCGATCTGGGGGGCGGTGGCGACCACGATCTGGCGGTCGTAGGACGGGTCGGTGAGGGTCTCCTGGTAGCCGGTCATGCCGGTGGAGAACACGGCCTCGCCGAAGGTCTCCCCCACGGCCCCGTAGGCGCGGCCGCGGAAGATCCGGCCGTCCTCCAGGACGAGTACGGCGGGAAGAGCCCTCTGCTGAGAAGCGGTTCCCCTGGTGGAGGTCGTCATCGTTCGGCGCCTTCCGTGCTGGGTGTCTTGATCATGGAGTTGATGGCGTCGACCCACTCGGTGTGCTCGGCCGCGTGGTCGGAGCGGAAACCGGAGTCGATCAGCTTGTCGCCGTGTGCCCAGGTCACCACGAGGAGTCCGCCCTCGGTGAGGACCTTGCCCGCGATGCCCTTGCCGAGCAGGGCCTCGCGGAGCGCGTCCGCGGGGATGAAGAAGTCCGGCGCGCCGGGGCGTACGACGTCCAGGCCCGCGTCGGTCAGGGTGAGCTCGACCCGGCTGCGGGAGCCGAGGCCGCGGGCCACGATGCGGTCCAGCCACTGCCCGGCGGTGGTGGAGCCGTGGTAGCGGCCGCTCATGGTCAGTCTGGCCGCACCGAGGTCGTCCGGCGCGGTGGGCAGCTCGGGAAGGTCCCCCTGAAGCGTGCCGCGCCATTTCCAGCCCTCACGCATCAGCCAGTAGACGAGCGCGACGAACAGGGCGAGCCCGACGAGCCAGCCGATCCGCGCGGACCAGTCGGTGACCGCGGCCGACTTCTTGTCGTCGGCCAGCAGGATCAGAGGTGTCACGTCAGCTTCCCGTCCACGAGCGTCGCCTTGCCCCGCAGCCATGTGTGGGTGACACGGCCCGGCAGCTCACGCCCCTCGTAGGGGGTGTTGCGGCTGCGCGAGGCGAAGCCCGCGGGGTCCACCAGGCCACGGTATTCCGTGTCGACGAGGACGAGGTTGGCGGGCTCACCTGCCGAGACGGGACGGCCGTGGCCGGCGGCCCGTCCGATCCGCGCGGGCTTGACGGACATCCGGTCGGCGACGCCGGCCCAGGTCAGCAGGCCCGTGTCCACCATGGTCTCCTGGACCACCGACAACGCGGTCTCCAGACCCACCATCCCCATGGCGGCCGCGGCCCACTCGCAGTCCTTGTCCTCGTGCGGGTGCGGGGCGTGGTCGGTGGCGACGATGTCGATGGTGCCGTCGGCGAGCGCCTCGCGCAGGGCCAGCACATCGCGCTCGGTGCGCAGCGGCGGGTTGACCTTGTAGACCGGGTCGTACGACCGGACCAGCTCGTCGGTGAGGAGCAGGTGGTGCGGGGTGACCTCGGCCGTGACGGCGATGCCCCGGGACTTGGCCCAGCGCACGATCTCGACGGACCCGGCGGTCGAGAGGTGGCAGATGTGGACGCGGGAACCGACGTGCTCGGCGAGCAGGACATCCCGGGCGATGATCGATTCTTCGGCCACCGCCGGCCAGCCGCCGAGCCCCAGTTCGGCGGAGACCACACCCTCGTTCATCTGGGCGCCCTCGGTCAGCCGGGGCTCCTGCGCGTGCTGGGCGACGACGCCGCCGAAGGCCTTCACGTACTCCAGCGCGCGGCGCATGATCACGGCGTCGTCGACGCACTTGCCGTCGTCGGAGAAGACGGTGACCCCGGCGGCCGACTCGTGCATGGCCCCCAGCTCGGCGAGCTTCCGGCCCTCCAGGCCGACGGTGACGGCGCCGATGGGCTGGACGTCGCAGTAGCCGTGCTCCTGGCCCAGCCGGTAGACCTGCTCGACCACACCGGCGGTGTCGGCGACCGGGAAGGTGTTGGCCATGGCGAACACGGCCGTGTAGCCGCCGGAGGCGGCCGCGCGGGTGCCGGTGAGCACGGTCTCGGAGTCCTCGCGCCCGGGCTCGCGCAGATGCGTGTGCAGGTCGACCAGGCCCGGCAGCAGCACCTGGCCGGCGGCCTCCACGACCTCGGCGCCCTCGGCCGACAGCCCGCTGCCCACCGCCTCGATGACCTCGCCGTCGATCAGGACGTCCTGCGGGTCACCGCCGAGCACCTTCGCACCACGGATCAGGATCTTGCTCATGGGTGTTACTTCTCCTCGATGGTGCGGGCGTGGCTGACGGCGGGTTCGTTTCCGCCGAGCAGGAGGTAGAGAACGGCCATCCGGATGGAGACTCCGTTTGCGACCTGCTCGACGACGGTGCAGCGGTCGGAGTCGGCGACCTCGGCGGTGATCTCCATCCCGCGGACCATCGGGCCGGGGTGCATCACGATGGCGTGCTCGGGCATCCGCGCCATGCGGTCGCCGTCGAGGCCGTAGCGCCGCGAGTACTCGCGCTCGGTCGGGAAGAACGCGGCGTTCATGCGCTCGCGCTGGACGCGCAGCATCATCACCGCGTCGGACTTGGGGAGGACGGCGTCGAGGTCGTACGACACCTCGCAGGGCCAGTTCCCGACGCCGACCGGCACCAGGGTGGGCGGGGCGACCAGGGTGACCTCGGCGCCCAGGGTGTGCAGCAGGTCGACGTTGGAGCGGGCGACCCGGCTGTGCAGGACGTCTCCGACGATCGTGATGCGCTTGCCGGCGAGGTCCTGCCCGATCCCGGTGTCCCGGCCGACGAGCCGGCGGCGCATGGTGAAGGCGTCCAGGAGGGCCTGGGTGGGGTGCTGGTGGGTGCCGTCACCGGCGTTGATGACGGCGGCGTCGATCCAGCCGGAGTTGGCGAGGCGGTAGGGGGCTCCGGAGGCGCCGTGCCGGATGACGACGGCGTCGACGCCCATAGCCTCCAGGGTCTGGGCGGTGTCCTTGAGGGACTCGCCCTTGGAGACGCTCGACCCCTTGGCGGAGAAGTTGATGACGTCCGCCGACAGCCGCTTCTCGGCGGCTTCGAAGGAGATCCGGGTCCGCGTCGAGTCCTCGAAGAAGAGGTTGACCACGGTGCGGCCGCGCAGGGTCGGCAGTTTCTTGATCGGCCGGTCGGCGACCCGGGCCATCTCCTCGGCGGTGTCGAGGATCAGGACGGCGTCGTCGCGGGTGAGGTCGGCGGCCGAGATGAGATGACGCTGCATCTGTCAGGCTCCGTAAGGCAGTTCACATATCGGGAGATTGCGGGCAGGCGTGGGCGCACCGGGGTGGTGCGGGCCCCTCGGCCTGCTAAGAGGTCGGCTTCACACCGAGCAGCACGGTGTCGCGACCGTCCTCCTCGGTGAGCAGGACCTTGACCGTCTCCCGCAGCGACGTGGGGAGGTTCTTGCCGACATAGTCGGCACGGATGGGCAGTTCGCGGTGACCGCGGTCGACGAGGACCGCGAGCTGCACCGCGCGCGGGCGCCCGATGTCGTTCAGGGCGTCGAGGGCGGCGCGGATGGTGCGGCCGGAGAAGAGCACGTCGTCGACGAGGACGACCAGTCTGCCGTCGATGCCGTCACCGGGGATCTCGGTGCGGGCCAGCGCACGCGGCGGATGCATGCGCAGGTCGTCGCGGTACATGGTGATGTCGAGCGAGCCGACGGGCACCTTGCGGTCGGTGATCTCCTCCAGCTTGGCGGCGAGCCGCCGGGCGAGGAAGACACCGCGGGTCGGAATGCCGAGGAGCACCACGTCGTCGGCGCCCTTGGCGCGCTCGACGATCTCGTGGGCGATGCGGGTCAGGACCCGCGCGATGTCGGGCCCTTCGAGAACGGGCCGGGCATCGGATGCCTGAAGGTCGGGCTTTACCTGCTTGTCCATACGAAACGGACCCCCTTCTCCGCCTCACGGGACGGATCTTAAAGGACGTCGGATTTGCGCCATCCACCGTATCAGGTGCCCGAGAGCCCCTGATCACCCGCTTGGCGTAATCGGCCGTCACTGCCACGGAAGAGCCGGTGCGGACCATTCGGCTTGACGCGAGAGAGTAACGCTGCGTAACCTCACAGTGAGTTACCAGCCGCGCGGCGGGACCAAGGCCGGCCGCGTCGACACAGTGTCCGGGGAGCTATATGTCCAGCGAATACGCCAAACAGCTCGGGGCCAAGCTCCGGGCCATCCGCACCCAGCAGGGCCTTTCCCTCCACGGTGTCGAGGAGAAGTCCCAGGGGCGCTGGAAGGCCGTAGTGGTCGGTTCGTACGAGCGCGGCGACCGTGCCGTGACCGTGCAGCGCCTTGCCGAGTTGGCGGATTTCTACGGCGTTCCGGTGCAGGAGCTGCTGCCGGGCACCACCCCGGGCGGAGCCGCCGAGCCGCCGCCCAAGCTGGTCCTGGACCTGGAGCGGCTGGCCACCGTGCCGGCCGAGAAGGCCGGCCCGCTGCAGCGCTACGCGGCGACGATCCAGTCCCAGCGCGGTGACTACAACGGCAAGGTGCTGTCGATCCGCCAGGACGACCTGCGCACACTGGCCGTCATCTACGACCAGTCCCCCTCCGTCCTCACCGAGCAGCTGATCAGCTGGGGCGTCCTGGACGCGGACGCCCGCCGCGCGGTCGCCACCCACGAGGACGCCTGACCCCCACAACGCCTGAGCAGAAACGTGCCGCCGGGGCGGCCGGAACCCGATGGGTTCCGGCCGCCCCGGCGGTTTTCGCGATCAGAGGCGCGAGCTTTCGGCGCGGGGCCACCACGACCTGCCCGGGGGGGCGTGGGGAACTGCGCGACAGGCCCCACACGGCCCGCAGCCGCGCTGTCATCGCACCACCCACCCCATTGGGCACACGAACGCCGGAGGGCCCGCAGCAAGGCATGCGGGCCCTCCGGCGCGTCTGTCGGCTCACGCCTCCCGGCGCAGCGACGGCTTCAGCTCCTTCAGCCGCCCCAGCAGTCCGTTCACGAACGACGGCGACTCGTCCGTCGAGAACTCCTTCGCCAGCTGCACCATCTCGTCGAGGACGACCGCGTCCGGCGTCTCGTCGACCCAGATCAGCTCGTACGCCCCGAGGCGCAGGATGTTGCGGTCGACGACGGGCATCCGGTCGAGTGTCCAGCCGACGGCGTACTGGGCGATCAGCTCGTCGATCCGCCGCGCGTGCTCCGCGTAACCCTCGACCAGCTGCATCGTGTACTCGCTCACCGGCGGCTGCCGGGTGTCGTCCCGGGAGAGCCTGATCCAGTCCGCGAGAACGGTCAGGACGTCGGCCGCGCGCTGGTCGCCCTCGAAGAGGATCTGGAAGGCACGCTTGCGGGCCGTGTTGCGGGCAGCCACGGTTAGCTGTTCACCCGGCCGAGGTAGTCGCTGGTGCGGGTGTCGACCTTGATCTTCTCACCGGTGGTGATGAAGAGCGGGACCTGGATCTGGTGGCCGGTCTCCAGGGTGGCCGGCTTGGTGCCGCCGGTGGAGCGGTCGCCCTGGACGCCGGGCTCGGTCTCGGCGATGACCAGCTCGACGGCGGCCGGCAGCTCGACGAAGAGCACCTCGCCCTCGTGCTGCGCGACGACCGCCGTGAAGCCCTCGATCAGGAAGTTCGCGGCGTCGCCGACGGCCTTCGGGTCGATGTGCAGCTGGTCGTACGTCTCCATGTCCATGAAGACGAAGTACTCGCCGTCCTTGTACGAGTACTGCATGTCGCGCTTGTCGACGGTGGCCGTCTCGACCTTGACGCCGGCGTTGAAGGTCTTGTCGACCACCTTGCCGGACAGCACGTTCTTCAGCTTGGTGCGCACGAAGGCCGGGCCCTTGCCGGGCTTGACGTGCTGGAACTCGACGACGGACCAGAGCTGGCCGCCTTCGAGCTTGAGCACCAGGCCGTTCTTGAGGTCGTTCGTGGAAGCCACGGTTGCGGAATCTCCTGGACTGACGTACGACCCCGGGTCACGCGCTACAGCGCGAGCAGCTCCTTGGTCGTGATGGTGAGTAGCTCGGGTCCGCCGTCCGCCTCAGGGCGTACGACGAGCGTGTCATCGATCCGGACACCGCCCCGGCCCGGGAGGTGGACCCCCGGTTCGACGGTGACCGGCACGCAAGCGTCCAGTTTACCCATGGACGACGGGGCGAGCTGCGGGTCCTCGTCGATTTCGAGTCCGACGCCGTGTCCCGTGAGGGGCTGGAGTCCCTCGGCATAGCCCGCGGAGCCCAGTACATGGCGTGCGGCGCGGTCCACGTCGCGGTAGGCGGCGCCGGGTACGAGGCTCTCCCGGCCGGCCCGCTGAGCGGCGAAGACGAGGTCGTAGAGGTCGATCTGCCAGTCGGCGGGCGAGGTGCCGATGACGAAGGTACGCCCGATCTCGCAGCGGTAGCCGCGGTAGGTGGCGCCGAGGCAGACGGAGAGAAAGTCGCCCTCCTCGACCCGCCGGTCGGTGGGGCGGTGGCCGCGGCGGCCGGAGTTCGGTCCGGTCGCCACGGAGGTGGGGAGGGCCGGGCCGTCGGCGCCGTGGTCGACCAGGCGACGCTCCAGCTCCAGGGCGAGGTGCCGTTCGGTGCGGCCGACGAGGATCGACTCCAGCAGCTCACCGAGGGCCTGGTCGGCGATCTCGGCACCGATCCGGAGGCAGGAGATCTCCTCCTCGTCCTTGACGACCCTCAGCTGCTCGACGGCGCCGCCGAGGTCGGTGAGGCGGAGGCGGGGGGCGACCGAGGAGAGGGCGCGGTGCCGGGTCACCGTGAGGTGGTGCTCCTCGACGGCGAGGGCGTCGGCGTCCTGTGCGGCGGCGAGGTCGGCGGCGGCCACGGCGGGGTCACCGCCGGGCCCTTCGAGGAGATGCTGCCGAAGGGAGTCGTCGGGGCGGGCCTCGGTGGGGCGGTCGTCCTGGGGGCCGGGGCTGACGAGGAGATCCTCGCGCTTGCCGAGCAGCAGGACGGAGCCGGAGGGGGCGACGCCGGCGAGGTATCTCACGTTGGCGGGGCGTGAGACGAGCGCGGACTGGCAGCCGGCCGCGTTGCATCGTTCCCTCAGCCTGGTTCGGCGGGCCGCGTACACGTCTGACATGAGTCGAGCGTAGGAGTCGTAGGCGATGTGTGCCGGTTGAGGGGGGCCGAGTGGGGTGGTGGGGCGCCGTTGCGGAGTGCGGGGCCGTGGGCTTTTCCGCGCAGTTCCCCGCGTCCCTGAAACCGCGGGCCGTCTCTCCGGCCGCCGGCCGGTGGAGGCTGTTCGCGCCCCCACGTTCACCAGCTCGGTGGGCTCGCTATCGCCCGTGCCAGGACCTCGTCCAGCACACGGGCCGTGCTCGCTACGTCCAACTGCGAGTTGTCGATGATCGGGAGGCCCGAGCCGTACCAGCCCGCCATGCGGCCGTGGATGCGGGCCACCTCCTCGTCGGCGAGGCGGCGGTTGCCCGTGCGTTCGGCGTTGCGCTCCAGGACGATGTCGAGGCCCGGGAGGAGGACGACCGGGAGGAGGCCGGGGCCTACGTGGCGCTTCCAGCCGCCGAGGCCGACGACCGGGCGGTCCGGGAAGACCGCGTCGTCGAGGATGCACGAGATCCCGTTGGCCAGGAAGTTGCGCGCGGCGAAGCCGCAGGTGCGGCGGGCCAAGCGGTACTGGGCCTCGGAGTTGTCGTTCCAGCCGGACTGGGGGTCGGCGAAGCCGGAGCGGACCCATTCGCGGACGTCGTCGAGACTGATGTGGGCCGTGGGCACCCGGCGGTGGTCGGCCCAGTACTTGGCCACGCTCGTCTTGCCCGCACCGGCCGGGCCGATGAGGAGGACGGCCAGGGTGGTGGTGGTCGGGTCGGGCATGGTGGTCGCGGCCGGGGGCGCGGTGGGGATGCCCACCGGGGCGCCCGGAGGCAGCGGGACATGGCCCGTGGTGTCGGGGGGTGGCGGGGCCGAGGGCAAGGGAGGCGGCGGCGGGACCGACGGTTGCGGCGGCGCGGCCGGTGGCGGCGGCGGCACGGGCGCGGGGCCCTGCGGCGCTCCCGGGTGGTGTGCGGCCGGCGGCCAGCCGGTCGGTCCCTGCCCCGGCTGATGGGGCGGCGGCAGCGGAGATCCCACTGCGTGCTGCATCCGGTGCCACTCCGTCTCGTCATGTGCGGCTGCGCTCGTTACCGAACGGTACCGCCCCCGGTCGTCGTTTGGTGAAACGGCCGGGGGCGGTACGAAGTGCCCGTGCCGGGAGGCGAATCGGGCGGAAGGAACAGCGGCGGACTTACTGTCCGACCTCGCCGTAGGCGGCGAGCAGCACGGCCGGGTCCGGGCCCTCCAGGACGGTCGGCTTGGCGAGGCCGTCGAGGACGATGAAGCGCAGCAGGTCGCCGCGGGACTTCTTGTCGACCTTCATCGTCTCGACGAGCTTGGGCCACTGGTCGTAGCGGTAGTGCAGCGGCAGGCCGACCGATTCGAGGATCGCGCGGTGGCGGTCGGCCGTCGCGTCGTCCAGGCGTCCGGCCAGCCGGCCGAGTTCGGCGGCGAAGTGCATGCCCACGGCGACCGCGGCGCCGTGCCGCCACTTGTAGCGCTCGTTCTTCTCGATCGCGTGGCCGAGGGTGTGGCCGTAGTTGAGGATCTCCCGCAGGCCCGACTCCCTGAGGTCGGAGGAGACGACCTCGGCCTTGACCCGGATGGAGCGCTCGATCAGCTCGGCCGTGTGCGGGCCGGCCGGGGTGCGCGCGGCCTCGGGGTCGGATTCGATGAGCTCCAGGATCGCCGGGTCGGCGATGAAGCCGGCCTTGATGACCTCGGCGAGCCCGGAGACGTAGTCGTTGACCGGGAGGGAGTCCAGCGCGGCCAGGTCGCAGAGCACACCGGCGGGCGGGTGGAAGGCGCCCACCAGGTTCTTGCCCTCGGCGGTGTTGATGCCGGTCTTGCCGCCGACGGCCGCGTCGACCATGGCGAGGACGGTGGTCGGGATGGCGATCCAGCGCACCCCGCGCAGCCAGGTGGCGGCCACGAACCCGGCCAGGTCCGTCGTCGACCCGCCGCCCACGCCGACGACGACGTCGGAGCGGGTGAACCCGGACTGGCCGAGCGCCTTCCAGCAGTAGGCCGCGACCTCGGCGGTCTTGGCCTCCTCCGCGTTGGGCACCTGGATGGCGACGGCCTCGTAGCCCTGCCCGGCCAGGTCGGCGCGGAGCGCGTCGCCGGTCTCGGCGAGCGCCTCGGGGTGGATCACGGCGACCCGCTTGACCCTCTCGCCGATCAACCCGCCCAGTTCGCCGAGCAGTTGACGACCCACCAGGACCTCGTACGGCTCGGTGCCCGCCGTGCCGCCGACCTGGATCCGGGTGACTGCCTCGCTCATGCTTCCTTCAACTCCAGTGCGTCCAGCGCTGCTTGGGTGACCTCTTCGGGCGTACGCCCGTCGGTCGCGACGACGGCCGAGGCGACCTCCTCGTACAGGTGCCGGCGCGCCTCCATCAGCTCCCGCCACTGCTTGCGGGGGTTGATGGCGAGCAGCGGCCGGGCGGCGTTCAGGCCGGTGCGCTTGACGGCCTCCTCGACGTCCATCGAGAGGTAGATCACCCGCCGGCCGGCGAGCAGCGCGCGTGTGTCCGCGTCGAGGATCGCGCCGCCGCCGAGTGCGAGGACGCCCTCGTGGCCGGCCAGCGCGACCCGTACGGCCCGCTTCTCGATCTCCCGGAACACCGGCTCGCCGTCGGCCACGAAGATGTCGGCGATGGCGCGGCCCTCGGCGGCGACGATGTCCTCGTCGGTGTCCCGGTAGCCGACACCGAGCCGCTCGGCGAGCAGGTGCCCGACCGTGGACTTGCCGACGCCCATCGGTCCGACCAGCACCACCATCGGTGCGCCGCTCATCGGATGGCCAGGTTCTCGAGGTACGACCGCACGTTACGGCGGGTCTCGGGCACCGAGTCACCGCCGAACTTCTCCGCGACCGCGTCCGCGAGGACGAGCGCGACCATCGCCTCGGCGACGATGCCCGCGGCCGGCACTGCGGAGACGTCGGAGCGCTGGTGGTGGGCCTGGGTGGCCTCGCCGGTGGCCACGTCCACGGTCCGCAGGGCGCGCGGCACGGTCGCGATCGGCTTCATCGCGGCACGGACCCGCAGCAGCTCACCGGTGGACAGGCCGCCCTCGGTGCCGCCGGCGTGGCCGGAGACACGCCGGATGCCCTCGTCGGTGCCGACGATCTCGTCGTGCGCCTGGGAGCCGGGCACCCGCGCCAGTTCGAACCCGTCGCCGATCTCGACGCCCTTGATCGCCTGGATGCCCATCAGGGCACCGGCGAGGCGGGCGTCCAGCTTGCGGTCCCAGTGGACGTGCGAGCCGAGGCCGACCGGCACGCCGTAGGCCAGCACCTCGACCACACCGCCGAGGGTGTCGCCGTCCTTGTGGGCCTGGTCGACCTCCGCGACCATCGCCTTCGACGCGTCCGCGTCCAGGCAGCGCAGCGGGTCCGCGTCCAGCTTCTCGACGTCGGCCGGGGTGGGGTAGACGCCCTTGGGGGCCTTCACGGAGCACAGTTCGACGACGTGCGAGACGATCTCGATGCCGGCCGTCTCCTTCAGGTACGACCGGGCCACCGCGCCGAGCGCCACCCGGGCCGCGGTCTCCCGCGCGGAGGCGCGCTCCAGGATCGGCCGGGCCTCGTCGAAGCCGTACTTCTGCATGCCGGCCAGGTCGGCGTGGCCGGGACGCGGGCGGGTCAGCGGGGCGTTGCGGGCGAGCCCGGCGAGGATCTCGGGGTCGACCGGGTCGGCGGCCATGACCTGCTCCCACTTGGGCCACTCGGTGTTGCCCACCATGATCGCGACCGGGGAGCCGAGCGTGAGGCCGTGCCGGACCCCGCCCAGGAAGGTGACCTGGTCCTGCTCGAACTTCATGCGCGCACCGCGTCCATAACCGAGCCGCCGCCGCGCCAGATGGTCCGCGACCATCTCGGTCGTGATCGGCACGCCGGCGGGAAGGCCCTCCAGCGTCGCGACAAGTGCGGGACCGTGGGACTCCCCCGCGGTCAGCCAACGCAGCCTGCTCAACGATGCTCCTCAGTGCTCGCGCCCCGGTACTGCCCTGCGTACGCGCGTCCTCGCGTACGGCGACGGCCCGACCGGGTGCGCGGCCCCGGTCCGCCGTCTCCGATCCTCCCACGTCCGGGCGGTGAACCCGGCCGCCGGTCCAGCAGACGGACGCGGAGGTGGACCCGGTCAGCGCTCGGCGAGTGCCTTCTCACCGGCCCTGCGCATGGCGTCCAGCGGCGCCGGGCCACGGCCGGTCATCTGTTCGACCTGGAGCACGGCCTGGTGCACCAGGAGGTCGAGGCCGCTCACCACGGCTCCGCCGAACATGGACCAGCGTGCGGCCAGCGCCGTGGGCCAGGGGTGGTAGAGGACGTCGAAGAGGGTGGTGGGGCGCTCGGGTACGGCGGCGGCGAGGGCGTCCGTGGTGCCCGCCGGGGTGGTGGCGATCACCAGGGGGGCGTGCAGGGCCTGTTCGGCATCGGCCCAGTCGGCGGTCCGCACGTCCACGTCGAGCCGCTCGCCCCAGTGCCGCATCTCGGCGGCGCGCTCCTCGCTGCGGACGTAGGCGACGACCTCGCCGGTGCAGATCCGGGAGAGCGCGGCCAGCGCCGAGGAGGCGGTGGCGCCGGCGCCGAGGACGGCGGCGGAGTCGACCTGCTCGATGCCGTGCTCGCGCAGCGCGGCGACCATGCCGGGGATGTCGGTGTTGTCCCCGAGTCGACGACCGTCCTCCGTGAAGACGACCGTGTTGACCGCGTCGACCGAGGCGGCCGTCTCGCTGATCTCGTCGACCAGCGGAATGACCGCCCGCTTCAACGGCATGGTCAGCGACAGCCCCGCCCACTCCGGTCCCAGCTGCCCGAGGAAGCCGGGCAGCCCGGCCTCGTCGACCTCGAAGCGCTCGTACGACCAGTCGGTGAGCCCGAGTTCGTCGTAGGCGGCCCGGTGCAGCACCGGGGAGAGCGAGTGGCCGATGGGCTTACCGAGCACAGCGGCCCGGCGGGCATCAGTTGCCCGAAATGGCATTTGATTTGTCCTTGCGCCTCGCGGCTCCGATAAGGCTCGTGATTATACCGGTCACCCCGAAACCGTCACTCACCAGAACAATGTCACAACGGGCGCGCCGGAACCGTGAAGGCGATACCCGGATACGCCCGTTCACGATCCCGGTCAGACGTGATCCGACCTGTTGACACACGTGCTGGTAAATATGCCAGCGTCGCCGGATTCCCCGATACAGGCCTTGAGAGTGACCGAGGTCCCCCTAGGCCGGCACCGCTGCGAACCCTAGGACGGCGACACCCATGTCACGCAAAGGGCGAGTAACACGAGTTGATCATGCCCAGCTCAGCTCTTCTTCTTGGATGCGTTCCACTCGTTCACCAGCTTCTCGTGCTCGGCGAGGGTCTTGGTGAACTCGCTGGTCTTGCCGTCCATCGAGATGAAGTAATACCAACCGTCATCAGTCGGGTTGAGCGCGCCCTCCAGCGCTTCCTCACCGGGGTTGTCGATCGGCCCCGGAGGCAGCCCCTTGGTGTAGTACGTGTTGTACGGGTTCTTGTAGTTCCGCAGTTCGGCGATCGACAGGTCGATCTTGCTCTGGTTCTTCACGTAGTTGTACGTGGAGTCGAACTCCAGCGCCCCGTAGGTCTCGGGGTTACCAGGCTTGAGACGGTTGTAGACCACTTCGGCCATCTTGCGGAAGTCATCGTGGCTCGTGCCCTCGGCCTGGACCAGGCTGGCCACCGTCAGCAGTTGCCACGGCCCGTCGAGGCCCAGACTGGTGGCCTTCTTCTCCAGACCGAGTGTCTGGTACTGCTCGGTGGCACGGGCCACCATCTCCTTGAGAACGGCCTTGGGCTTCTGCCCCTTCGCGACGGCGTAACTGGAGGGGTAGAGGAATCCTTCCAGCGGGTCCTTCAGGTTGGGGTGGTTCAGTGCCCACTTGGGCAGGCCGAAGGACTTGTACTCCTTCTTCGCCACGCTCGCGGTCGTCCCCTTCGCCACAGCAAGACGCTTGTCGATCAGCTCGTAGACCGCGGAGTTACGCAGCCCCTCGGCGATGACCAGGTTGTTGTGGCTCTTGGGGCTGAGCATGAGTTCCACAGCGCTGGCCGCGGACATGTGCTTCTGCAGCGTGTAGACGCCGTCCTGGATGGACTTGCCGTCGGGGTTCGCCTGCTGTGCGGAAACGAACGCGTCGACGCTCTGGACTACGCCGGCCGACTTCAGGATGCGGCCGATGTCGTAGCCGCCCGCGCCCTTGGGGATCGTGATGGTGGTCGTCTCGCCATTACCGCTGCCCGCGTAGTCCAGGCCGGCGCCGAAACGATTTTGGTAGAAGTGCCAGCCGTAGTAGCCGACCCCGGCAGCACCGCCGCCGAAGACCAGGCAGACCACCAGACAGGCGCAGCCGTTGCGGCGCTTCTTGGCCCCCTTGCCGCCCTTCGCGTCCTTGCCGCGGCCACCACCGCGGCGCCCTTTCGGGTCGTCGTCATCCTCGTCGTCATCGTCGTCGGCGCCCGTGAAGAAGGGGTGCTGCTCCTCCTCCTCGGCGACGGGCTCCGGCTGCGTCTCCGGCTCCGGGTCGCGCCGGCGGCCGGGTGGCTCCGGCGGCGGGTAGGCGTCCTCGGTGCCGTAGAAGTCGGGCTGCTCCCCGCCGTACGCCACCGGCTGCTGGCCGTAGGGGTCGCCCGGGTCGGCGGCGTAGGGGACCTGGCCATGGGTGCCGGTCGCGTCCCAGCCGCCCTGGTGGTACTGCTGCTGGGCATGGCCGGCGTACTGCTCGTCGTATTGCTGGTCGTACTGCTGCTGACCCTGTCCGTCGGCGTACTGAAGCTGGCCCTGTTCGTCGTAGTACGCGTACTGCTGCTGGTCGTGCTGCTGGTCGTACCCGCCCTGCGGGTGCTGACTCCAGTCGCCGTACTGCTGCTGCGGCTGCTGCGGCTGCTGCGGATAGTGCTGCGGCTGACCGCCGTAGGGGGACTGCTGACCCACGTGGGCCTGCTGTCCTCCCCATCCGTCGTCCCCGTACAACGGGTCCTCCGGATGCCACGGTTCGGAGCCTTCGCCCCGGCCATACTCAGTCATCGATCCCCTAGAGCCGCGAGGCGGCGCGTCACGCGGCTGGTGGGCCGACTGTCGTACCGCTTCTTGCTGTGCGGTGGCTGTTCGAAAACCATCGCATCGCGCGGAACGTTACCGTATCGCGATCAGATGACCACTTCGACGCCCTCGCCGGGTGGTTTACCTGACACCCGTTCGGATTCCAGCGCCTGCTGGAGGATGATCACAGCGGCGGCCTGGTCGATGACCGAGCGGCCCTTCTTCGACTTCACCCCCGAGGCGCGCAGTCCCTGACTGGCCGTCACGGTCGTCATCCGCTCGTCGACCAGCCGGACCGGCACCGGTTTGATGCTGTCGGCCAGCTCCTGGGCGAAGCCCCGGACCTTGACGGCGGCCGGTCCCTCCCCTCCCTTGAGGGAGCGTGGGAGTCCGACGACGACCTCGATCGGTTCGTACTCCTCGACCAGTTGCCCGAGCCGGCGGTGGGCCGCCGGGATGTCCCGGCCTGGGACCGTCTCGACCGGGGTGGCGAGGATCCCGTCGGGGTCGCACGAGGCGACCCCGATCCGGGCGTCCCCGACGTCGATGGCGAGTCGACGTCCTCTGCGCATCTTCGTGACCGTTTTCTTACTTGGCGGTCTCGGCCACGAGACGCTGGACGGCGTCGATGGCCTCGCCCACGGCGGCCGGGTTCTGGCCGCCGCCCTGGGCGACGTCCGGCTTGCCGCCGCCACCGCCGCCGAGGGTCTTGGCGGCGGTGCGCACCAGGTCACCCGCCTTGAGGCCGCGGTCGCGGGCGGCGTCGTTGGTGGCGATGACCGTGAGCGGCTTGCCGTTGTTGACCGTGAACAGGGCGACCACGGCGGCGCGTCCGCCCTGGATGCGGCCGCGCACGTCGAGGACGAGCTTGCGCAGGTCGTCCGGGGTGGTGCCGTCGGGGACCTGCCCGGTCACCACGGCGATCCCGCGGACGTCCTTCGCGGAGTCGACCAGACCGCCGGCGGCCTGGAGCACCTTCTCCGCACGGAACTTCTCGATCTCCTTCTCGGCGTCCTTCAGCTTGCCGAGCATGGCGGAGACCTTCTCCGGAAGCTCCTCCGGGCGGCCCTTGATCAGCTCCTGGAGCTGGGCGACGACCGTGTGCTCACGGGCCAGGAAGTTGTAGGCGTCGACACCGACGAGGGCCTCGATACGGCGGACCCCCGAGCCGATCGACGACTCGCCGAGCAGCTTCACCAGGCCCAGCTGGGCGGTGTTGTGCACATGGGTGCCGCCGCACAGCTCCTTGGAGAAGTCGCCGATGGTCACGACGCGCACCCGCTCGCCGTACTTCTCGCCGAACTCGGCGATGGCGCCCTGCTTCTTGGCCTCGTCGATGCCCATGATGTCGGCGCGCACGTCCAGGTCGCGGGCGAGCACCTCGTTGATCTTCTGCTCCACGTCGGTCATCACGGCCGTCGGAACGGCAGACGGCGAGCCGAAGTCGAAGCGGAACCGGCCGGGCTGGTTCTCGGAACCGGCCTGCGCGGCCGTCGGGCCGAGGGCGTCGCGCAGCGCCTGGTGGGTGAGGTGAGTGGCCGAGTGGGCACGGGCGATCGCGGTGCGACGGCGCTGGTCGATCGCGGCGTGGGCCTTGGCGCCGACCGTCACCTCGCCGAACTGGACGACGCCCTTGTGGACGTAGACACCCGGGACCGGCTTCTGGGTGTCGCGGATCTCGACGACGGCACCGGAGTCGACCTTGATCCGGCCGGTGTCGCCGATCTGGCCGCCGCCCTCGGCGTAGAACGGGGTGCGGTCCAGGACGATCTCGACCTCGTCGCCCTCGGTGGCGGCCGGCGAGGAGACGCCGTCGACGAGGATGCCGACGATCGTGGTCTCGCCCTCGGTGTCGGAGTAGCCGATGAAGTCGGTCTCGCCGGTCTTGTCGGCGATCTCGCGGTAGGCGCCGGCGCCGGCATGCCCGGTCTTCTTGGCCTGGGCGTCGGCCTTGGCGCGGTCCCGCTGCTCCTTCATCAGGCGGCGGAAGCCGTCCTCGTCCACCTCGAGGCCCTGCTCGGCGGCCATTTCGAGGGTGAGGTCGATCGGGAAGCCCCAGGTGTCGTGGAGCAGGAAGGCCTTGTCACCGGCGAGGACCGTGCCGCCGGCCTCCTTGGTCTCGGTGACGGCGGTGTCGAGGATGTTGGTGCCGGCCTTCAGCGTCTTGAGGAAGGCGTTCTCCTCGGCGACGGCGACCTTCTCGATGCGCTCGCGGTCGGTGACCAGCTCGGGGTACTGCTGGCCCATCATCCGGATGACGGTGTCGATCAGTTCCAGGACGACCGGGCCGGTGGCGCCCAGCAGCCGCATGTTGCGGATGGCGCGGCGCATGATGCGGCGCAGCACGTAACCACGGCCCTCGTTGCCGGGGGTCACGCCGTCGCCGATGAGCATGACCGACGTCCGCATGTGGTCGGTGACCACGCGCAGCGAGACGTCCGAGCCGTGGGCGTCGCCGTAGGCCACGCCGGTCAGCTCGGTGGCCTTCTTGATGACGGCCATGGAGGTGTCGATCTCGTACATGTTCTGCACGCCCTGCAGAATCATGGCGAGACGCTCCAGGCCGAGGCCCGTGTCGATGTTCTTGCTCGGCAGCTCACCGAGGATCTCGAAGTTGTCCTTGCCGATGCCCTCGCCACGCTCGTACTGCATGAAGACGAGGTTCCAGATCTCCACGTACCGCTCGTCGTTGACGGCCGGGCCGCCCTCGACGCCGAACTCGGGGCCGCGGTCGTAGTTGATCTCGGAGCAGGGGCCGCAGGGTCCGGGGACGCCCATGGACCAGTAGTTGTCCTTCATGCCGAGGCGCTGGATGCGCTCCTTCGGCACGCCGACGACGTCGTGCCAGATGCGCTCGGCCTCGTCGTCGTCCTTGTAGACGGTGATCCACAGACGGTCCGGCTCCAGGCCGTAACCGCCCTTGTCCTGGGGGCTGGTGAGCAGCTCCCAGGCGTACTTGATGGCGCCTTCCTTGAAGTAGTCGCCGAAGGAGAAGTTGCCGCACATCTGGAAGAAGGTGCCGTGCCGGGTAGTCTTGCCGACCTCTTCGATGTCCGGTGTGCGCACGCACTTCTGCACGCTGGTGGCGCGGTCGAAGGGCGGCTTGACCTCACCCAGGAAGTAGGGCTTGAAGGGCACCATGCCGGCCGGGACGAGGAGCAGAGTCGGGTCGTCCGCGATGAGCGACGCCGAAGGGACGACGGTGTGCCCGCGCTCCTCGAAGAAGCTCAGCCAGCGGCGGCGAATCTCTGCCGACTCCATCAGTGGTCCTCATTCCGGTCGTACGAGTACGTCGTGTTCTCGATGTACTTCGGGTTGCTGCGGTTGTTCTCGATGGCGGTGAGCCGCCGGGGCGCGGGGAGTTCGGGGTCCGCGTTGATGCCCAGCGCGTCCCCCAGCTCCGCCTCCCGCTGGGCCATGTTGTCGCGGACGTCGAGCGCGAAGCCGATCGCCCGGTCCTTGATCCGGTGGCCGGTCTCCAGTGCCTTGTTCGCGGCGGTGGCGGCGAGACTCTCGGGGGTCAGCTGCCTGAGCTTGCGGTTGACCTTGGTGGTGGCCCAGACACCGGCGGCGACACCGGTGGTGAACCAGAAGGTACGGCGGAACATCTGCCTGGCTCCTACTTTCCCCGGTTCTTCCGCCGTGCGGCGGGCACGGTCCGGCCCACGATCACGGTACGCCCGGGCTTCCGGGCGGGCACGTCCTCCGCCTTGCGGCCGGTCAGTGCCCGGCGCACGCCGTAACCGAACGCCGCGACCTTGACCAGCGGGCCGCCGAAGGTGGAGGCGACGGTGGTCGACAGTGCGGAGGCGTTGGAGGTGACCTCCTGGACGTCGGAGGCGATCGCGTCGACCCGGTCGATCTGGGTCTGCGCGGAGCGTACGGCCGCGGAGGCGTCGGCGAGCAGCGGGACGGCCTGGTCGGTCACATCCGCCACGAGCTTGGTGGTCGCCTTGAGCGTCTGGGCCAGCCTCACGAGAGCCACCGCGAGGAAGGAGACCAGGATCGCCCAGAAGACGGCCACCAGGATCCCGGCCACCTCTCCACCGGACACTGCGCGCACCCGCTCCCTGAAACGTGCCTCGAATATCGAAAAAGTCTGCACCGAGCCTATCGCGCCGGGCGTGGGACTCCGTACCGGATTACCCGCGCGCTGGAGGTGGAGTTTGCGGGAAGTGATTGTACGGACTGAACACGGTTAAGTACGCTCCGTGTCCCATGCGAGGTCCTCAGCGCCCCGGCTCTTCGGCGGACGGCAATCTGCCCCTGGAACTGACCGCGTTCGTGGGTCGCTCGGCCGAACTCGGCGAGCTGGCCCGGGCCCTGGAGTCCGGCCGGCTGGTGACGGTGACCGGGGTCGGCGGGGTCGGCAAGTCCCGGCTCGCGGCCCGGGCGGCCGCCGCGGCGGCGCCCCGGGACGGGGTGTGGCGGGTGGAGCTGGCGGCGGTGCGCGATCCCGGGTTCGTGGAGTACGCGGTCGTGGAGGCGCTGGGCCTGACCGACCACACCACCCGGCTGCCGCGCGAGACGCTTCTGGAGCACCTGGCCGGCCGCCGTTGTCTGCTGCTGCTCGACGGGTGCGAGCACCTGGTCGGCGGATGCGCGGAGCTGGTGGCCGAGCTGCTGCGGCGGCTGCCCGACCTGACCGTGCTGGCGGTGGGGCGGCGGCCGCTGGGCGTGGCGGGTGAGCGGCTGTTCCCGCTGGCGCCGCTCGGCGAGGACGAGGCAGTGGAACTGCTCACCGAGCGCGCCGAGCGGCAGGGGCTGGCGGTCCGGGACCGTGCGGAGGTTCGGGAGGTGTGCCGGCGCCTCGACGGGATCCCGCTGGCGATCGAGCTGGCGGCGGGCCGGCTTCGGGCGCTCTCGCCGGGGCAGCTGCTGGAGCGGCTCGACGACCGGTTCCGGCTGCTGACCGGCGGCGGGCGCGACGTCCTCCCCCGCCATCAGACGCTGCGCACGGCGATCGGCTGGAGCCATGAACTGTGCACCCCCGCCGAGCGGTTGCTGTGGGCACGGCTGTCGGTGTTCGCGGGGACCTTCGACCTGGAGGCCGCCGAGTACGTGTGCGGCGGGGACGGGCTGTCGTCGGAGAACGTCCTGGACGTGCTGACGGAGCTGCTCGCGCAGTCGGTGGTGTCCCGGGAGGAGACCCCGACGGGGGTGCGCTACCGGATGCTCGACACCGTACGGGCGTACGGCGCCGACTGGCTGGCGGCGACGGGGGACGCGGGGCGGCTGCGGCGCCGGCACCGCGACTGGTTCATGGGGCTGGCGACCTGGTGCGAGCTGGACTGGTTCTCGCCGCGGCAGGGCGAGGTGGCCGCGCGTGTCGAGGTCGAGCTGCCGAACCTGCGGGCCGCTCTGGACCACTGTCTGACCGAGCCGGACGAGGCGCATCTGGGCCAGTATCTGGCGGGCTCGCTGTGGTTCTGCTGGGCGGGCTGCGGACGGCTCTCGGAGGGGCGGCGCTGGCTGGAGCTCAGTCTGGAGCTGGACTCGGAGTATCCGCGGTCCCGGCTGAAGGCGCTGTGGGTGCTCGGCTATGTGGCGATCCTGCAGGGCGACGCGGTGCCCGCGCTGGCCGCGCTCCAGGAGTGCCGGGAGGAGGCCGAGCTGGTCGCCGACCCCACGGCGGTGGCGTACGCGGAACATCGCACCGGCTGTCTGGCCCTGGTCACGGACGACATGGCTCGGGCGGAGACGCTGCTGCGCTCTGCGCTCGGCCGGTACCGGGAGATCGGCGAGCTGAACAGCAATGTCCTGATGGGCCAGGTCGAGCTGGCGATGACCAGGGCGTTCCTCGGCGATCTGCCGGACGCGGTGCGGCTGTGCGAGGACGTGCGCCGGGTGTGCGAGGACCACGGTGAGCACTGGACCCGGTCGTACGCGCTGTATGTGCTGGCGTACGCGGCCTGGCGGGACGGCGACCACGCGGGCGCCCGCGAGCTGCTGACCGACTGCCTGGGCCATGCGCACGGCTTCCATGACCTGCTTGGCTCAGTTCTGTCGATCGAGCTGCTTGCCCTGGTGACGGTGGCGCAGGGCGATCCGGCGGAGGCGGCGGTGCTGCAGGGCGCGGCGGGTCGGATGTGGCCGTCGGTGGGGCTGCCGCTGTTCGGCTCGGCCCACTACAACGCCCCGCACGAGCTGTGCGAGGCGACGGCCCGGCAGGCGCTGGGCGAGGAGCGGTACGCGGAGTGCGTACGGCAGGGCGCGCTGCTGGACCGGGAGGCGGCGGTGGCCCGGGCACTGGAGTACTTCGGGGTACGGCCGCTGGACGCGCTGCCGTCGCCGCGCGGGCCGGTACGGCAGCGCCGGGACGGTGCCGGAATGCGGAAGCCCGCCGCCTCGCCCACCCGGAAGGGCGGGGAGACGGCGGGCTGACGCTGAGTGCTGCGCGGGGGCTGGGATCAGCGGGCGTAGTACTCGACGACGAGCTGCTCGTCGCAGATGATCGGAACTTCCTTGCGGTTGGGCTCGCGGTCCAGGCGGAACGCCAGGGCCTTGAGGTTCACCTGCAGGTAGCGCGGGATCTCGCCGTCGGGGGCGAAGCCACCCTCACGGGCGATCTGGAAGAGCGTCTTGTCCTTCGAGCGGTCGCGGACCTGGATGACGTCGTCCGGACGCACGCGGTAGGACGGCTTGTCGACCTTCTGGCCGTTGACCTGGATGTGGCCGTGGACGACCATCTGGCGGGCCTGGTAGATGGTGCGGGCGATGCCCGAACGCAGGACCAGCGCGTCGAGGCGACGCTCCAGCTCGATGATCAGGGCCTCACCGGTCTTGCCCTGCACCTTGGAGGCACGCTCGTAGGCGCGGACGAGCTGACGCTCGGACACGTCGTACTGCGCGCGCAGACGCTGCTTCTCGAGCAGACGGACCTTGTAGTCCGAGTTCTGCTTGCGGCCGCGGCCGTGCTCACCCGGCGGGTAGGGACGGGCCTCGAAGTACTTGACGGCCTTCGGGGTCAGCGCGATGCCGAGGGCACGCGACTTCTTGACCTTGGGGCGGGACTGGTTCGCCACTTGTCTCTTTCTTCCTTCTGATATCCGGCTCGTCAGGGTTAAGGGAGGTCGCAATCCGCAGCCGGGGAAACCCGCCGGTACCCGTTGCCGGGCCTGGTGGGCAGCCGCTCCCCTGGTCTGGGCACATACGTGCAGCACGCGAGTGGCCCACCGACCGTTCTCGCCGTACGGCGAGTGGTGGTGGGTTGCCCGCGACACCGTTCGACGGTGCGCGACGCTCCTGGAACCTCCTTGCGGAGGCTCCGGCCGACTGTCCCGCTCTGACAGCGCGGGACTCAGCGCTTCGAGGGATTCTACAGGCTGCTCAGGACCGCCTGCGACCGAGGTGCTTCCTGGTCCATTCGACCGCGTCCGCGTAGCGGGCCTCGGAGCCGTGCCGGGTCGGGGTGTAGTACTCGCGGTCCTTGATCGGGTCCGGGGCGTACTGCTGCTCGGCGATGCCCTCGGGCAGGTCGTGCGGATAGACGTACCCCTGCGCGTGCCCCAGCTTGGCGGCGCCCTTGTAGTGCCCGTCCCGCAGATGCGGGGGCACCTGTCCGGCCAGTCCCTTGCGTACGTCCTCCAGGGCGGCGCCGATCGCCATGGTCGCGGAGTTGGACTTGGGGGCCAGGGCGAGGGCGATGGTGGCGTGGCTGAGGGTGAGGGCGGCCTCCGGGAAGCCGATCATGGCGACGGCCTGGGCGGCGGCCACCGCTATGGGCAGGGCGTTCGGGTCGGCGAGCCCGATGTCCTCGCTGGCGGAGATCATCAGGCGGCGGGCGATGAAGCGGGGGTCCTCGCCGGCCTCGATCATCCGGGCCAGGTAGTGCAGGGCCGCGTCGACGTCGGAGCCCCGGATGGACTTGATGAGGGCGCTGGCGACGTCGTAGTGCTGGTCGCCGTCCCGGTCGTACTTCACCGCGGCCCGGTCGACGACCTCCTCCAGGGTCTGGAGGCCGATCTCCGCCTCGCCCTTGTCGAGGGCGGCTCCGGCGGCGGCCTCCAGGGCGGTCAGGGCGCGGCGGGCGTCGCCGCCGGCGATCCGCAGCAGGTGCTCCTCGGTGTCCTCGGGGAGGGTGACGGAGTCCTTCAGGCCGCGCTCGGCGGTCAGGGCCCTTCTGAGCAGGCCGCGGACGTCGTCGTCGGTGAGGGGTTCGAGGGTGAGCAGCAGGGAGCGGGAGAGGAGCGGAGAGATCACCGAGAAGTACGGGTTCTCGGTGGTCGCGGCGATCAGGGTGACCCAGCGGTTCTCGACGGCCGGGAGCAGGGAGTCCTGCTGGGCCTTGCTGAAGCGGTGGATCTCGTCGAGGAAGAGGACGGTCTCCTTGCCGTATCCCCCGGTGGCGCGGCGGGCGCCCTCGATGACCGCGCGGACCTCCTTGACGCCCGCGGTGATCGCGGAGAGTTCCACGAACCGCTTGTTGGTCGCCTTGGAGACGACGTACGCGAGGGTCGTCTTGCCGGTGCCGGGCGGTCCCCAGAGGATCACAGAGGAGGGGCCGGCCGGGCCGCCGGAGCCCTCGCCGACCAGTCTGCGCAGCGGGGACCCCGGCTTCAGCAGATGCTGCTGGCCCACCACCTCGTCGAGGGTGCGCGGGCGCATCCGCACCGCCAGGGGGCTGCCGGTCGGGTCCTTCTCCTGGCGTTCTTCTGCGGCTGCGGTGAACAGGTCGGGTTCCACGCTGAAACCCTAAGACACGGCACTGACAATGCGGCGTGCGCTGTCAGCTGGTCCAGAAGTCCCACCAGCGGGTCAGGATCAGCATGCCGATGATGCCGATGTGCAGGACCGGCAGCACCCAGGTGAACTCGCCGAAGAACGACTTCAGCCACGTCGGGGCAGGCAGGAAGCTCTTGCGGATGTTGAAGGACGTCACGTACCAGAACATGATGATCGTCGCGACCCAGGCCAGCGAGCACCACAGGCACAGCGCGTTGATCCGGTACAGGGACTGGAACTGCAGCCAGCTGCAGAAGCCGACGCCGAAGAGAGTGCCGAAGTTGAAGGTCAGCCAGTACCAGCGCGGGAAGCGGGCGCGGGCCAGCAGGCTCATGCCGACGCAGATGACGATGCCGTAGCAGACCAGGCCGAGCATCGGGTTGGGGAAGCCGAAGGCGGCGGCCTGCTTGGACTCCATGACGCTGCCGCAGGAGACGACCGGGTTGAGGCTGCACCCGGGGGTGAACGTCTTGCCCTCGACCTTGGCTTCCAGCAGCTTGAACTTGTCGATCGTGATGACCCAGGCGGCCAGCAGCCCGGCGGCGCCGGTGATGATCAGCAGCAGGCCGAAGGCGATGCTGCCGCCCTCGGTGCGCGGTGCTGCGGAGGCGTGCTCGGGCTCGGGCTCGGTGGAGACGTCGTGGACTGTCGTCTTGCTCATCACGCCGATTCCGTCTGTTTGAGAGTTGGAACTTCTTCGGGCAGGGGCCATTGTGCCGCACGAGGCGCCCTGTCCACCGTTCGGTGGACATAAGGACCTACGCACGGTCGCCCCGGAGTGTTCGGTTCCGGCCGAGGATCCAGGCATGACAGCACACGCGAACGAACTCGCGGTGGACGTCCGGGGGCTGCGCAAGCGGTACGGGGCGTGACCGCGGTGGACGGCATGGATCTGGGCATCCGGCGAGGCGAGGTGTTCGGCCTGCTCGGGCCCAACGGGGCGGGCAAGAGCACGACGGTGGAGATCCTCCAGGGCACCCGGATCTCGATCAGCGCGATCCCCGGCTGGATGCTGGACATCGGTGCCCTGTTCCTCCTGAAGTGGCTGTGCCAGGGGCTGCGCGGGGTGTTCCTGCCGGACTCGGCGAAGGTGCTGGAACAGGCGGGCGCCTGGGAGTTCGGGCGGATCGCCCTGGTGCTGGCCGCCTGGTGCGTCGGAGGACTGGTGCTGTGTCTGCCGACCTTCCGCTGGAAGGACCGGCACGACGGATGACCGGCCGCGGTGCGGCGCGCGACGCGCACGCCTGGGACCGCACGATCCGTCTCTGGGACGTGTACTGCACCGAACTCGGAGTGGACGACCGCACGGGGCGGTGACGCCCGCGATGCGGTTCGGGTTGCTGGAGTGAGGGGACTCGCGCCCCCTCACTCCGCCGGGCTCAGCCCAGCCTCGACTCCAGCTCCGCCACGATCTCGTTCACGCCGATCGACGTCTGCTCGCCGGACTCCATGTCCTTCAGCTGGACGACACCCTCGGCGAGGTCGCGCTCGCCGGCGACGATCGTGTAGCGGGCTCCGCTGCGGTTGGCGCTCTTCATCGCGCCCTTGAGGCCCTTGGCCCCGTAGGAGAAGTCCGCCGCGACGCCCGCCCGGCGGAGTTCCGTGACCTTGGCGAACAGGATCCGGCGGGCCTCCTCGCCGAGCGGGACCGCGAAGACGCTGGTGGCGGAGGGCAGGTTCAGCTCCACGCCCTCGGCCTCCAGGGCGAGGACCGTGCGGTCGACGCCGAGCGCCCAGCCCACCGACGGCAGCGCGGGACCGCCGATCATCTCGGAGAGGCCGTCGTAGCGGCCGCCACCGCCCACCGCGGACTGGGATCCCAGACCGTCGTGGACGAACTCGAAGGTCGTACGCGTGTAGTAGTCGAGGCCCCGGACCAGCTTCGGGTCGTCCTCGAAGGCGACGCCCGCGGCCGTGATCAGTTCGCGGACCTCCTCGTGGTACACCTTGCAGGCGTCGCAGAGGTAGTCACGGAGCAGCGGGGCACCGCCCAACTGCTTCTGCACCGACTCCCGCTTGTCGTCCAGGACCCGGAGCGGGTTGATCTCCGCTCGGCGGAGGGTGTCCTCGTCCAGGTCCAGGCCGCGCAGGAAGTCCTGGAGCGCGGCCCGGTACACCGGGCGGCACTCCTTGTCGCCCAGGCTGTTCAGCAGGATGCGGAAGTCGCGCAGGCCCAGCGAGCGGTACGCCTGGTCGGCCAGGATGATCAGCTCGGCGTCCAGCGCCGGGTCCTCCGCACCGATCGCCTCGGCGCCGACCTGCGAGAAGTGACGGTAACGGCCCTTCTGCGGGCGCTCGTAGCGGTAGTACGAGCCGGAGTACCAGAGCTTGACGGGGAGGTTGCCGACCTTGTGCAGGTTCGCCTCGAGCGCGGCGCGCAGGACGGACGCGGTGCCCTCGGGGCGCAGCGCCAGCCGGTCGCCGCCCTTCGTCTCGAACGCGTACATCTCCTTGGTGACGATGTCGGTCGACTCGCCCACCCCGCGCGCGAACAGTTCGACGTTCTCGAAGCCGGGGGTCTCGATGTAGCCGTAGCCGGAGTCGCGCAGCGGCGCGGCGATCGCCTCACGGACGGCCAGGTACTTGGCGCTCTCCGGCGGGATCAGGTCGTAGGTGCCCTTGGGGGCCTGGAAGGTACTCACGAAGCTCTCTCGTCACATTCCTCGTCGGGGAGCGTCCACGCTCCCGAGGCCGGCCGCCACCTGCCGCAGATAGGCGTTGGTGGCGCGCTCCTGGCCGATGGTCGTCTGGGGGCCGTGGCCGGACAGCACCACGGTGGAGTCGTCGAGCGGCAGGCACACGCGGGCCAGCGAGGCCAGCATGTCGTCCATGGAGCCGCCCGGCAGGTCCGTGCGTCCGATGGAGCCGGCGAACAGCAGATCGCCCGAGAAGAAGACCGAGGGGATGTCGGCCGTCTCCGGCATCTGGAAGGTCACCGACCCCTTGGTATGGCCCGGTGCGTGCGCGACGGAGAGTTCGAGTCCGGCCAGTTCCAGCTTCGCGCCGTCGGTCAGTTCGAAGACGTCGTCGGGCTCGCCCACCGTCAACTCGCCCATCAGCGGCATGCCGATGGACCGGCCGAGCGCCTTCTCGGGGTCGCTCATCATGTACCGGTCCATGGGGTGGATCCAGGCCGGCACGTCGTGCGCGCCGCACACCGGGACGACCGAGGCCACATGGTCGATGTGGCCGTGGGTGAGGACGACGGCGACGGGCTTGAGCCGATGCTTCTTCAGTGCTTCCTCGACGCCTTCGGCGGCCTGGTGGCCGGGGTCGATGATCACGCACTCCGCACCGGCGGCGGGGGCGACGAGATAACAGTTCGTCCCCCAGGCCCCGGCAGGGAACCCGGCAATGAGCACGATCGTCCTTCGTTGTGTCGATTCGGGCGGCCACAAGCTGTGGTCCAGAGCCTACCGGCGCTGCCGTTTCCTCAGCGAACCCATATACGGTACGGGGCTACACGCAGCGGTCGGCTCACACAGCGCACAGGACGCACGCGTACCGGTCGACATACGACACGCATGAGGAGAGAACCCGGTGGTCAGCCAGGAGCAGCGGCGGCGTCAGCTCGCCCGGGAGAAGTTCTTGCGGCAGCAGCAGCGGCGTACCAGCGCACGGCGCAAGTCACGCATGCGCAACTCCGTGATCGCGTCGGTGCTCGGCGTGATCGTGATCGGCAGTGTGGCGCTGTACACGACCGGCGTGCTGAAGAACGACGACAAGGCGAACGCCAGCTCGGAGACGACGCCCAGCGCCACGCCCAGCGCCAGCAAGGCGCCGGACCCGTGCGAGAAGCCCGCCGCCGGCAAGGTGGCGAAGCTGAGCTGGAAGAAGGAGCCGGCGATGTCGATCGACACGTCGGCGAACTACACCATGAAGCTGGCGACGACCTGCGGTGACATCGACGTCGCGCTGAAGACGGCGGCGGCCCCGCACACGGTGAACTCGTTCGACTTCCTCGCCTCGAAGGGCTACTTCGACCACACGAAGTGCCACCGGCTCACCACCAACGGCATCTACGTGCTGCAGTGCGGTGACCCGACGGGTACCGGCAGCGGCGGTCCCGGGTACACGATTCCGGACGAGAACCTGAAGGACAAAAGCCTGAAGGGCGGTGTCTACCCCGCGGGCACGATCGCGATGGCCAACACCGGCCAGAAGCACACCGGCGGCAGCCAGTTCTTCCTGGTCTACCAGGACAGCCAGTTGCCGGCCAGCTACACCCCGTTCGGCACGGTGGACGCGGCCGGACTCAAGGTCCTGAAGAAGATCGCCGCCGCCGGCGAGAGCACCGGAGCCGGTGACGGAGCCCCGAACGCGACGGTCGTCATCAACAAGGCGACGGTCACGAAATCCTGAGGTCCAACTGCGAAACTTCGGTCGCGCGGGATGCGGACAGGCAACCCGCCGGTCGCCTATGTTGGCCGTGACGAAACTGTGGACGATGCCCGGGGGCGCTGAGGCCCCTCGCGGGCATCATGTGGAGGAGGCGCTGTGAGCAGCGACCCGTGGGGCCGCGTCGACGAGACGGGGACCGTGTACGTGCGTACGGCCGACGGCGAGCAGGTCGTCGGTTCCTGGCAGGCCGGCTCCCCTGACGAGGCGCTGGCCTACTTCGAGCGCAAGTACGAGGGCCTGGTTGTCGAGATCGGCCTCCTCGAAAAGCGAGTACGGACCACCGACCTGTCCGCGAAGGACGCCCAGGCCGCCATCGACCATCTGCGCGAGCAGGTGGACGCGCACCACGCGGTCGGTGATCTGCAGGCACTGCGGAACCGGCTCGACGAGCTGGTGAAGACCGTGGAGTCGCGTCGCGAGGAGCGTCGCGCCCAGCGTGCCAAGCAGTCCGACGAGGCCCGCAAGGCCAAGGAGGACCTGGTCGTCGAGGCGGAGCAGCTGGCCCAGTCCGACCAGTGGCGGTCGGCCGGTGAGCGGCTGCGCGCGCTGGTGGACACCTGGAAGGGGCTGCCGCGCCTGGACCGCAAGTCGGACGACGAGCTGTGGCACCGCTTCTCGCACGCCCGGTCGGCGTTCTCCAAGCGCCGCAAGGCGCACTTCGCACAGCTGGACGCGCAGCGCGAGGACGCCCGCAAGGCCAAGGAGAAGCTGGTCGCCGAGGCCGAGTCGCTGTCCGACTCGACGGACTGGGGTCCCACGGCCGCCCGCTACCGTGAGCTGATGACGGAGTGGAAGGCCGCCGGCCGCGCCCAGCGCGAGCACGAGGACGACCTGTGGAACCGCTTCCGCGGCGCCCAGGACGTGTTCTTCGCGGCCCGCGGCTCGGCCTTCGCCGAGCGGGACGCGGAGCAGACCGAGAACCTGAAGCTGAAGGAGGAGCTGGCCGCAGAGGCCGAGAAGCTCCTGCCGATCAGGGACCTGAAGTCCGCGCGGTCCACCTTCCGCTCGATCAACGAGCGCTGGGAGGCCATCGGCCATGTGCCCCGCGACGCGCGTCCCAAGGTCGAGGGCCGGATGCACACGGTCGACCGGGCCATCCAGGAGGCCGAGGAGGCCGAGTGGCGCCGGACCAACCCGGAGGCACGCGCGCGTGCGGCGGGTCTGACCGGCCAGCTCCAGGCCGCGGTGGACAAACTCAGGACGCAGATCGACCAGGCTCGCGCCCAGGGCAACACGTCCAAGGCGGAGAAGCTGGAGCGTGAGCTGGAGGGCCGCCAGGCGCTCCTGGACCAGGCTCTGAAGGGCCTCCAGGAGTTCGGCGGCTAGCCGCGGGAGGCGGTTACGACGAGAGGGGCCCCGTACACGGCGTACGGGGCCCCTCTCGTCGTATGCCGTGCGCTACGACCGGTTGCGGGCCGACGTGACCCGGTAGACGTCGTAGACGCCCTCCACGCCGCGTACGGCCTTCAGGACGTGGCCCAGGTGCTTGGGGTCGCCCATCTCGAAGGTGAAGCGCGAGGTGGCCACCCGGTCGCGGGAGGTCTGGACGGCCGCGGAGAGGATGTTGACGTGCTGGTCGGACAGGACGCGGGTGACGTCCGACAGCAGCCGGGAGCGGTCCAGGGCCTCGACCTGGATGGCCACCAGGAAGACCGAGGACTGGGTGGGCGCCCACTCCACGTCGAGGATGCGCTCCGGCTCCCGGGACAGTGACTCCACGTTGACGCAGTCGCTGCGGTGAACCGAAACACCGCTACCACGGGTGACGAAGCCGATGATCGGGTCGCCGGGTACGGGCGTACAGCAGCGGGCCAGCTTGACCCAGACGTCGTCGACGCCCTTCACGACCACACCGGGGTCCTGGCTGCTGCGGCGCTTGTTGCGGCGGCCGCGGGCCGGCGGGACCGACTCGTCGATCTCCTCGGTGGCCGCCTCCTCGCCGCCGAGCGCCTGCACCAGCTTCTGCACGACGTTCTGCGCGGCGACATGGCCCTCGCCGATCGCCGCGTACAGCGAGGAGATGTCCGGGTAGCGCATCTCGTGGGCGAGCGTGACCAGCGAGTCGCCGGTGAGGATGCGCTGGATCGGCAGGTTCTGCTTGCGCATCGCGCGGACGATGGCGTCCTTGCCCTGCTCGATCGCCTCGTCCCGGCGCTCCTTGGAGAACCAGGCGCGGATCTTGTTGCGGGCACGCGGTGACTTGACGAAGCCGAGCCAGTCGCGGGACGGGCCCGCGCCGGGTGCCTTGGAGGTGAAGACCTCGACCAGGTCGCCGTTGTCCAGGGTGGATTCGAGCGGGACCAGGCGGCCGTTGACCCGCGCGCCTATCGTGCGGTGGCCGACCTCGGTGTGCACGGCGTACGCGAAGTCGACCGGGGTGGCCCCGGCCGGGAGCGCTATGACATCGCCCTTGGGGGTGAAGACGAAGACCTCGTTGCGGGACAGGTCGAAGCGCAGGGACTCCAGGAACTCGCTGGGGTCCTCGGTCTCCTTCTGCCAGTCCAGCAACTGCCGCAGCCACGCCATGTCGTTGAGGTGGTCGTCCTTGCCCTTGCCGGACGACTTCGGCACGTCGGTGCGGACCTTGGAGGCACCGGCGACGGCCTCCTGCTTGTACTTCCAGTGCGCGGCGATGCCGTACTCGGCGCGGCGGTGCATGTCGAAGGTGCGGATCTGGAGTTCGACCGGCTTGCCGTTGGGGCCGATGACCGTGGTGTGCAGCGACTGGTACATGTTGAACTTGGGCATCGCGATGTAGTCCTTGAAGCGCCCCGGAACCGGGTTCCAGCGCGCGTGGACGGTGCCCAGGGCCGCGTAGCAGTCGCGGACGGTGTCCACCAGGACGCGGATGCCGACCAGGTCGTAGATCTCCGCGAAGTCCCGGCCGCGGACGATCATCTTCTGGTAGACGCTGTAGTAGTGCTTCGGGCGGCCGGTGACGGTCGCCTTGATGCGGGCGGCGCGCAGGTCGGACTGGACCTCGTCGGTCACTATGGCCAGGTACTCGTCCCGCTTCGGGGCCCGCTCGGCCACCAGCCGGACGATCTCGTCGTACATCTTGGGATAGAGGATCGCGAACGCGAGGTCCTCCAGCTCCCACTTGATGGTGTTCATGCCCAGGCGATGGGCGAGCGGCGCGTAGATCTCCAGGGTCTCGCGCGCCTTCTTCTCCTGCTTCTCGCGCTTGAGATAGCGCATGGTGCGCATGTTGTGCAGGCGGTCGGCGAGCTTGATGACCAGGACGCGCGGGTCCTTGGCCATGGCGACGACCATCTTGCGGACGGTCTCGGCCTGCGCGGCCTCGCCGAACTTGACCTTGTCCAGCTTGGTGACGCCGTCGACGAGCAGCGCGACGACGTCGCCGAAGTCGCGGCGCAGGTCTTCCAGGCCGTACTCGGTGTCCTCGACGGTGTCGTGCAGCAGCCCCGCCATCAGGGTCGCCGGGTCCATGCCCAGCTCGGCGAGGATCGTGGTCACCGCGAGTGGGTGGGTGATGTACGGGTCGCCGCTCTTGCGCTTCTGGCCGCGGTGCCAGCGTTCGGCGACCTGGTAGGCCCGTTCGATCTGGCGCAGCGTGGCGTTCTCGATCTTGGGGTCGTTGCTGCGGACTATGCGCAGCAGCGGCTCCAGGACCGGGTTGTACGGGTTCGCGCGCTGCACGCCGAGACGGGCGAGGCGGGCGCGGACGCGGTTGGAGGAGCCGGTGCGTGCGGACTGGCCGGCGTTCGGACGGGCCGTGGGCGCCGTCTCGGGGGGCTCGGGCGGGGCCGGCTTGGGGCGCGAGGTCTCGGCCGACTTCTCGACCGGCGCGGACTGGGCGTGCTCGACCGCCCCACGGGTGTCGTTCTTCGTCTGCGACACGTTCGGCGCGGGCTTGGCCGCGGGCGCCGAGGCGGGCTCGGGCTTGGCGGCTGTCAGTGGCTGGGCCTCGTCTGGCAAGAGGGCTCCTCGTGCGCGATCCGGGTCCCCCGGTCAGGCTCCGGAGTGCCCATGGTAGCGATCCTGGGCCACGTCATCGCCTGCAGGCCGGACGGAGAACCGTATACGGGAGGAACACCGGAGGCTGCCGTGGGATTCCACAGGGGTGTCGTGCGGGTTGCCCCCGGTCCCCGCGGAACGCGAACGGCCGCCCCTGAGGGGGCGGCCGCTTGGTCGGTCGTACGACGCTCAGACCTGGAGGAGGACCTCCAGCGGCGCTCCCCGCAGGGCCGGCTCCAGGCGCCCGCGGCCGCCCAGGAAGCCCAGCTCCATCAGGACCGCGACGCCCGCGACCTCGGCACCGGCGCGGTGGATCAGCTGGATCGCGGCCTCGGCGGTGCCGCCGGTGGCGAGCACGTCGTCGACGATCAGGATCCGGTCGTCCGTGCCGAGGTCCTCGGCGTGCACCTCGATCTCGGCAGAGCCGTACTCCAGCTCGTAGGCCTGGCGGAGGGTGGCTCCGGGGAGCTTGCCCGCCTTGCGGACCGGGATGAAGCCGAGCCCGGCGCGGACGGCGACCGGGGCGCCCAGGATGAAGCCCCGGGCCTCCAGGCCGACGACCTTGGTGGCGCCGGTGCGCTCGGCGATCTCCGCGAGGGCGTCGGTGAGCGCGGTGAACGCCGCCGGGTCCGCCAGGAGCGGCGTGATGTCCTTGAACATCACGCCCTGCTCCGGGTAGTCCTCGACGTCCCGGATACGGCTGAGCAGCAGTTCCTTGATGTCGGTCACCGGCGCTTCCCCGAGGGTCGGCCGCGACCGCCCCGGTTACGGGACGCGGGCTGGTTGCGCGGACCGACGACGGCCGGAGTGGCGTCCTCGGGTCCCTCCTGGCCGTCGACCCTGGACTCCGCCATCTCCTCCTCGGCGGTGGCCTGGGCCCGCTTGGCGAGGACGCGCTTCCTCAGCGCCTTCATCTGCGGCTCGGCCTCCTTGAGGTCGGCGACGAGCGGCGTGGCGATGAAGATCGACGAGTAGGCACCGGCGGCCAGACCGACGAAGAGCGACAGCGAGATGTCGTTGAGCGTGCCCGCGCCGAGGAAGCCACCGCCGATGAACAGCAGGCCCGCGACCGGCAGCAGCGCGACCACCGTGGTGTTGATCGAACGGACCAGGGTGCCGTTGATCGACCGGTTCGCGATGTCGCTGTAGGTGAAGCGGGTCTGCTTGGTGATGTCCTTCGTCTGCTCCTTGAGGCTGTCGAAGACGACGACCGTGTCGTAGAGCGAGTAACCGAGGATCGTCAGCAGACCGATGATCGTGCCGGGCGTGACCTCGAATCCGACCAGGGCGTAGATACCGGTCGTGATCGTGATGTCGTGGATCAGCGCGACCAGGGCCGCGATCGCCATCCGCCACTCGAACGCGATCGCCAGGTAGATCACCACGAGGACCATGAAGATGGCGAGGCCTTCCCAGGCCTTGTTGGCGATCTGGTCACCCCAGCTGGGGCCGACCAGGTCGGCGGCGATGGACTCGGAGTCCAGCTTCATGTCCTTGGCCAGCGCGGCCTTGGTGGCGTCCGACTTCTCGGTGTCCATGCCCGCGATCTGGATACGCAGACCCCCCGTGCCGAGCTTCTGCACGACCGCGTCGTGGCCCGAGGCGTCCTCCGCATACGTCTCGGCCTGCGAGACGGAGACGCTGGTCTTCGGGGTGGTGAAGACGGCACCGCCCTGGAAGTCGATGCCCATGTTCAGGCCGCGCACCGCCAGGCCGACGATGGCCGTGATGGTGATCAGGATGGAGATGCCGTACCAGATCTTGCGCTTGCCGATGAAGTCGTAGCTGATCTCGCCGCGGTGGAGTCGGGCGCCGAGGTTGCCGAGTTTCGACATCGCTCACGCTTCCTTCGGGTCGACAGGGCCGGCGACAGGACCGGCGGGACGGCGGGTGCGGCGCAGCGGGGGCTTGGCGCCCAGACCCTTCGGGTCGAGCCCGGACCACTTGTGGCCGCCCGCGAAGAACTTACGCCGGGCGAGGATCGTCATCAGCGGCTTGGTGAAGAAGAAGACGACGACCACGTCGAGCACGGTGGTCAGACCGAGGGTGAACGCGAAGCCCTGTACCTTGCCGACGGTCACGATGAACAGCACGGCAGCGGCCAGGAACGACACGAAGTCGGAGACCAGGATGGTGCGCCGGGCGCGCGGCCAGGCCCGCTCGACGGCGGGACGCAGCGTGCGGCCCTCGCGGATCTCGTCCCGGATGCGTTCGAAGAACACGATGAACGAGTCCGCTGTGATACCGATCGCGACGATCGCACCACAGACGGCCGGCAGGTTCAGCGCGAAGCCGATGGCCTGGCCGAGCAGCGCCATGAGTACGTAGGTCAGGATCGCGGAGACCAGCAGCGAGGCGATCGCGACCAGCGACAGACCCCGGTAGTAGACCACCAGGTAGATCACGACGAGCGCGAGACCGATGGCACCGGCCAGCAGACCGGCGTGCAGCTGCTCGCCACCGAGGGCGGCGGTGACGGTGGTGACGCTCTGCGTCTTGAAGGACAGCGGGAGCGCGCCGTACGACAGCATGTTGGCGAGGCTCTGCGCCTCGTCCTGAGTGAAGCTGCCGGAGATCTCCGCCTGGCCGCCGGTGATGGACTGCTGCACGTACGGGCTGGAGACGACCTCGCCGTCGAGGACGATGCCGAACTCGTTCTGCGGCTGGGAGTTCTTGGCGAGGGAGGCGGTGACGTCGGCGAACTTCTTGGCTCCGCTGGAGCTGAAGTTCATCTGGACCTGCCAGCCGGAGGCGCCCTGCGTGTCGAAGACGGCCTGGGCCTTCTTGACCTCGGTGCCGTCGACGGCGGCCGGGCCGAGCACGTACTTGTACCAGGCGCCGTCGACCTGGCCGCAGGCCACGGTGGAGTCGGCCGGCTTGGCGCTCTTGCCGGCGGTGGCGCGCTGCGCGGCCTTGGAGCAGTCCAGCGCGGTGTACTGGGCCTCCAGCTTCGAGGCCGCGGCGGAGGCGCTCGCGTCGGCCGAGGAGGAGGCGGAGGGGCTCGCCGACGAGGACGCGGACGCCGAGGACGACGGCGTGGAGCCGGCCTTCAGTGCGTCGGTGACGGCGCGGCCCTGCGAGGTGGCGGAGGAGGACGGCGTGGCGGAGGACGACCCGGTCGCCTTCTCGGACCCCGACGCGCTGCTCGACGGGCTCGCGGTCGTGCTCGGGGAGGCGCTGGAGCTGCCGCTGGAGGACGCGCTCGGGGAGGCGCTCGCCGCGGCGCCGGCGCTGGCCTCCTGGGCCAGGACCGGGCGGAAGTACAGCTTCGCGGTGGTGCCGACCTGCTGGCGGGCCTCTTCGGAGTTGGTGCCCTTGGGGATGTTGACGATGATGTTGCTGGTGCCCTGGGTCTGCACCTCCGCCTCGGAGACACCGAGGCCGTTGACACGGCGGTTCATGATGTCGACCGCGGTGTCCATGTTGGCCTTGTTGATCGCGGACCCTTGGTCGGCCTTCGCCTGCAGCGTGATGCTCGTACCACCGGCCAGGTCGATACCGAGACGCGGAGTGGTGTTTCCGGAGAGGAACATCCCTCCGGTGAGCGCCACGATGGCGATCAGGATCAAGGCCAGCGAGCGCCCTGGCTTGCTCTGGGCGCTCGCGCTCCGGCCCCTCTTAGGTGCTGCCACCTTCTCGTACTCCCTCTCGGGCCGCCGCGCGCCTGGTCGGCGCGGTCGGCCATGACATGGTGTCGGGATCCCGTCCGGGAAACAGACGTGCCCGGGGTGCGGCCGGCGCCGGTGATGCGCGCCGTGCTCCCCGGGACGCGGCTACTTCGCGTCGGAGTCGCCGTCGGTCTTCTTCGGCTCTTCGTCGGCCTTCGCCTCGGTGGGCTCCGCCTCCTCGGCCTTGGCCTCCACCGTGTCCTCGGCCTTCTCGTCGGCCACGTCCTTCTTACCGAAGTCGACGGGCTTGTCGCCGGAGGCGGCGGCAGCGCCGGCGGGCTCGTCGTCGGTCTCGGTGAGGGAGGAGGCGTCGTCCGGGACGCTGTCGGTGTCGGACTTCAGGTCGTGCTCGATGCCGTGCACGATGCGGTTGTACTCGTCGTCGGTGAGAACGGCGCCGATCGCGTTCTTCGCGAAGAGGAGGTCGACGCCCGGGCCGGCGTCGAGGAGGACCGTGTCCTCGTTGACTTCCTTGACCGTCGCGTACATGCCCCCGATGGTGCGGACGCCACTGCCGGGCTGCATCTCGTTCCGCATCTGCTTCGCCTGCTGCTGGCGCTTCCTGTTGGAACGCGTCATCAGGAACATGGCCGCGATAAGGACGATGAAGAAGAGAAGAGGCAAGGTATTCACGAGACGGAATTTCCTTCGCGCAGCCGCGGCAGTGAGCGGCCTGGATGATGGGGGTGTGGTCGGCGCCGCCCGCAAAGGCAGCATCGGCGGAGTCTAAGCGAGTCCGCGCGCATGGAACAACGCTCAGCATGGCACCTGGGTTCCTGCACCCGCCAATGCCCCGCCGTCACGAAGAGATCACGTCTGCCCGCGGAGCCTGCGCGGCGGGCGGGACACCGGGGGTCAGGGGTCAAGGAGGGTCGGGCCGGGGCGCACGCCGGGGCCGGACACGAGGCCCCGGCCCGGGACGTCCGGCCCGGACACCACCACTGAACACCACGTGTCAGGGCACCGGCACGGGGATCCGGCGCCGCGCATCCGGCGGCATGCGGGAAGGCCGGGCACTCGGGATTGGCGGGCGTCTACCGTCGCGGCACTGGTGGGCCGGTGGGGCGGGCTGTGGCGGGGGCCGGACGTCGGACGGGTGTCACGTGCCGAACAGGTCCTGTTGGCCGGGTCCCGTCGCCCGCGGGGCGGTCAGGCCCAGGTGGGCCCAGGCGGCGGGGGTGGCGACCCGGCCGCGTGGGGTGCGGGCGAGCAGGCCCTCGCGGACCAGGAAGGGCTCGGCGACCTCCTCGACGGTCTCGCGCTCCTCCCCCACCGCGACGGCGAGCGTGGACAGACCGACCGGGCCGCCGCCGAACAGCTTGAGCAGGGCCTCCAGGACCGCGCGGTCGAGCCGGTCGAGGCCTCGTTCGTCCACCTCGTAGACGGCCAGTGCGGCGTGCGCGATCTCGCGCGTGATCAGTCCGTCCGCCTTGACCTGCGCATAGTCGCGGACGCGGCGCAGCAGCCGGTTGGCGATCCGGGGCGTGCCGCGCGAGCGGCCGGCGATCTCGGCGGCGCCGGCGGTGTCGATCTCGACGTCCAGCAGGTTCGCCGAGCGGTGCACGACCCGCTCCAGCTCCCGCGGCTCGTAGAACTCCATGTGCCCGGTGAAGCCGAAGCGGTCGCGCAGCGGCGGGGGCAGCAGGCCGGCCCGTGTGGTGGCGCCGACCAGGGTGAACGGAGGGAGTTCGAGCGGGATGGCGGTGGCACCGGGGCCCTTGCCGACGATCACGTCGACGCGGAAGTCCTCCATCGCCATGTACAGCATCTCCTCGGCGGGCCGCGACATCCGGTGGATCTCGTCGAGGAAGAGGACCTCGCCCTCCTGGAGGGAGGAGAGGATCGCGGCCAGGTCGCCGGCGTGCTGGATGGCGGGGCCGGAGGTGATGCGGATCGGTGCGCCCATCTCCGCCGCGATGATCATGGAGAGGGTGGTCTTGCCCAGGCCGGGCGCCCCGGAGAGCAGCACGTGGTCGGCGGTGGCGCCCCGCGCGCGTGCGGCCCGCAGGACCAGGTCGAGCTGCTCGCGGACCTTCTCCTGGCCGATGAACTCGCCGAGGTCCTTGGGGCGCAGGGCGGCCTCGACGGCCTGGTCCTCACGGTCGGCGACAGCACCCACCAGCCGCTCCGCGTCGGCGCCGGTGTCGGTCGTGTCGTCCCAGTTCATAAGTGATGTGCCTCAGCGGTGGTGGGGTCAGCGGGCGCGGTTGAGGGTCTGCAGGGCCGCCTTGAGCAGCTGGCCGACCTGGGGGGTGCCCCCGGCGGCCTCGGCCTGCGGGGCGACGGCGGTGACGGCCTCCTCGGCCTCCCTGGTCGCGTAGCCGAGGCCGATCAGCGCGGCGTGCAGTTGGTCGCGCCAGCCCTGGCTGACCGGCGCACCGATCGCGGGGGCGCCGAGAGGCTCGCCGAGCCGGTCCTTCAGCTCCAGGAGCAGCTTCTGGGCACCCTTCTTGCCGATGCCCGGGACGGCGGTGAGGGCCTTCTCGTCGCCGGTGGCGACGGCCCGGCGCAGGGCGTCGGGGCTGTGCACCGCCAGCATGGCCTGGGCGAGCCGGGGGCCGACCCCGCTCGCCGTCTGCAGCAGTTCGAAGGTCTGGCGCTCGTCGTCGTCGGCGAAGCCGTACAGGGTGAGCGAGTCCTCCCGGACGACGAGGGAGGTGGCGAGCTTGGTCTGCTGGCCCATCCGCAGCCCGGACAGGGTGTTGGGCGTGCACTGGACCGCGAGGCCGATCCCACCCACCTCGACGACCGCGGAGTCCGGGGCGAGGGCGGCGACCGGGCCGCTCACGAAGGCGATCATGCCGTACGGCCTTTCGTTGCGTTGGCTGCGTGCAGGGCGACGGCCTGCTGGAGTCGGTTCTGGGCGGGGGCCCGCCAGATGTGGCAGATGGCGAGCGCGAGGGCGTCGGCGGCGTCGGCCGGTTTGGGTGGCGCGTCGAGCCGTAGCAGCCGGGTGACCATGGCGCCGACCTGGGCCTTGTCGGCGCGCCCTGAGCCGGTGACGGCGGCCTTGACCTCGCTGGGGGTGTGCAACGCGACCGGGATGCCCCGGCGGGCGGCGCAGAGCATGGCGACGGCGCTGGCCTGGGCGGTGCCCATCACGGTCCGGACGTTGTGCTGGCTGAACACCCGCTCCACGGCGACGCATTCGGGCCGGTGCTCGTCCAGCCACTGCTCGATGCCCTGCTCGATGGCGACGAGGCGTCGGCCGAGTTCGGCGTCCACGGGCGTGCGCACGACTCCGACGCCGACCATGGTCAGCGGCCGCCCGGCGACGCCGTCGACGACCCCGACACCGCATCGGGTCAACCCGGGATCCACCCCCAGTACGCGCACGCGCCCCTCCCATCGGTCACCTGTTTGTGCAGGCTATCCGGTGCCACCGACAACGGCTGTCACGGCGACGGGCCGACGGGTGTGTCCCGTCGGCCCGTTCGGTCCGTTCAGCCCGTGCGCGGGTTACGCGTCGACCTTCTCCATGACCTCGTCGCTGACGTCGAAGTTGGCGAAGACGTTCTGCACGTCGTCGCTGTCCTCAAGGGCGTCGATCAGCTTGAAGATCTTCCGGGCACCCTCCTCGTCCAGCTCGACCTGCATGGTCGGGACGAAGTTGGCCTCGGCGGAGTCGTAGTCGATGCCGGCGTCCTGGAGGGCGGTGCGGACCGCGACCATGTCGGTGGCCTCGCTGAGCACCTCGAAGGACTCGCCCAGGTCGTTGACCTCCTCGGCGCCCGCGTCGAGCACCGCGCCCAGCACGTCGTCCTCCGTCAGCTCGCCCTTGGGGACGATCACGACGCCCTTGCGGTTGAAGAGGTACGACACCGAGCCCGGGTCGGCCATGGAACCGCCGTTGCGGGTCATGGCGACGCGGACGTCGGAGGCCGCGCGGTTGCGGTTGTCGGTGAGGCACTCGATGAGCACCGCGACGCCGTTCGGGCCGTAGCCCTCGTACATGATCGTCTCGTAGTCGGCGCCGCCGGCCTCAAGACCACCGCCGCGCTTGACCGCGGAGTCGATGTTCTTGTTCGGGACCGACTGCTTCTTCGCCTTCTGGATGGCGTCGTAGAGCGTCGGGTTGCCCTCGATGTCGACGCCGCCCATACGCGCGGCGACCTCGATGTTCTTGATCAGCTTCGCGAAGAGCTTGCCGCGCTTGGCGTCGATCACGGCCTTCTTGTGCTTCGTCGTGGCCCATTTAGAGTGGCCGGACATCTGCCTGTCTCCTTCGCGTAACCCATCTCTGCAACGAACGCCAGAGATCCTACTAGGACTCCGTCGCCCGGTTCGCGTGCACCATGTCGACGAACAGGGAGTGCACGCGGTGATCTCCGGTCAGCTCCGGGTGGAACGAGGTGGCGAGGGCGTTGCCCTGGCGGACCGCGACGATGTGGCCTTCGTGCTCGGCGAGCACCTCGGCCGCGGCGCCGACCGACTCGACCCAGGGCGCGCGGATGAAAACGCCCTCTACAGGATCGCCCGTGACGCCCTTGACGTCGACCGCCGCTTCGAACGACTCGTTCTGCCGTCCGAAGGCGTTGCGGCGCACGATCATGTCGATGCCCCCGATCGTCTCCTGACCCGAGCGCGGGTCGAGGATCTTGTCGGCGAGCATGATCATGCCCGCGCAGGTGCCGTAGACGGGCATTCCGGCCCGCACGCGCGCGCGGAGGGGCTCCATCACGCCGAACAGGACGGCCAGCTTGGAGATGGTGGTGGACTCGCCGCCCGGGATGACCAGGCCGTCCACCTCGGCGAGCTCCTCGGGACGCCGGACCGGCCGGGCCAGGGCGTCGGCCGCGGCCAGGGCGACGAGGTGCTCCCGTACGTCGCCCTGGAGCGCGAGGACTCCGACCACCGGAGTGGTCATCACCAGCCCCGGTTCGCGTAGCGCTCGGTCTCGGGGAGGGTGTCGCAGTTGATGCCGACCATGGCCTCGCCGAGGTCGCGGGACGCGTCCGCGATGATCTTCGGGTCGTCGTAGAAGGTGGTCGCCTTGACGATGGCGGCGGCGCGCTTGGCCGGGTCGCCGGACTTGAAGATGCCGGAGCCGACGAAGACGCCCTCGGCGCCGAGCTGGCGCATCAGGGCCGCGTCGGCCGGGGTGGCGACGCCACCGGCGGAGAACAGGACCACGGGGAGCTTGCCGAGCTCGGCGACCTCCTTGACCAGCTCGTAGGGGGCGCGCAGCTCCTTGGCGGCGGCGTACAGCTCGTTGTTGTCGCAGCCGCGCAGCTTGGCGATCTCGCCCTTGATCTGGCGCAGGTGGCGGACGGCCTCGACGACGTTGCCGGTGCCGGCCTCGCCCTTGGAGCGGATCATGGCGGCGCCCTCGGCGATCCGGCGCAGCGCCTCGCCGAGGTTGGTGGCACCGCAGACGAAGGGGGTGGTGAAGGCCCACTTGTCGGAGTGGTTGACCTCGTCGGCCGGGGTGAGGACCTCGGACTCGTCGATGTAGTCGACGCCGAGCGACTGCAGGACCTGGGCCTCGACGAAGTGGCCGATACGGGACTTGGCCATGACCGGGATCGAGACGGCCTCGATGATGCCCTCGATCATGTCGGGGTCGGACATCCGCGCCACTCCGCCGTCCTTGCGGATGTCGGCCGGGACCCGCTCCAGGGCCATGACGGCGACGGCGCCCGCGTCCTCGGCGATCTTCGCCTGCTCCGGCGTGACGACGTCCATGATCACGCCGCCCTTGAGCTGTTCGGCCATGCCGCGCTTCACGCGGGCGGTGCCGGTCTCGGGGGCCTGGTTCTCAACGGTGGACACGGGTGACCTCACTGGGTGAAAGAGGGTTTCTGCAAACACCGAGGAAACGTGAGTGGACCAGTCCACAGCAAGGGCCAATGGCAAGCCAGTGGATCCTTTTGACCCGCCGGAGTCGGGCCGCCGCAGCTCAGGCGGCTGGTCCGGTGCCCCGGTCCACCAGTGCCGCGGGCGGCTCGTCGTCCATCTCGAAGGCCATCGGGAAGGGCGCGTGTCCGGCGAGCCGGAACCAGCGGACCTTGCGGTGCTCGCGCAGCCGGCGGGCCGCGCCGACGGCGTCGTTGTGGAAGCGGCGGGCCATCGGCACCCGGCGTACGGCCTCGGCCAGCTCGCTCGTCGCGGCCTCGCCGCCGGGGGCCGCGCGGACCTCCTCGACCTGCTGCGGGTGCTCGAAGACCGCGCGCAACGCCTGGCTCAGGTCGCTCTCGGCGACCTCGCGCTGCTCCTCCTCGGCCTGCCGGGCGGCGTGCGCGGCCTCGTAGAGCACGATCGAGGCGGCCGGATCCAGTACCCCGGAGGTCGCCAACTCCTGGGCGACGGAGGCGCGCCGCAGCAACTGGGCGTCGAGGGCGGCGCGGGCGGCGTCGATGCGCGCGTGCAGCCGGTCGAGCCGCCCCGCGGTCCAGCTCAGATAGAGGCCGATGACGACGAGGGCGGCGAGGATCCAGAGCGTCCAGATGAGGGTTGCGGTCACGGGCGCACACGCTAGCGGCCCACCGACGCACCCGGGGAACTCAGCCCCACGCCAACCGGAACCGCACCCGCGGAACGCGATCCCGCACCACTCCGAACCGCGCCCGCAGAACTCAGCCCACACCAACCGAAACCGGCCCCGGCGACACAGCCCCACGCCAGCACCAGCCCCGCCGGACTCAGCCCCACACCAGCACCAGCCCCGCCGAACTCAGCCCCACACCAGCACCAGCCCCGCCGAACTCAGCCCCACACCAGCACCAGCCCCGCAGAACTCAGCCCCACACCAGCACCAGCCCCGCCGCACTCAGCCCCACACCCGCACGAACCACACCCCCGGAACTCAATCCCGCGCATTCCGGGCCGCGTCCCCGGCACTCGGCACCGCGCCGGCACGAACCACGCCCGAGGACTCGGCACCGCGTCGGCATGAACCGCGCCCGGGGACTCTGCACCGCGCCGGCATGAACCGCGCCCGGGGGCTCAGTCCCGTGCCAGTCCGAATCGCGCTCGCAGGCCCGGGCGTTCGTCCGCCGCCACCGCGGCCGCGCCCGCCGTCACCGTCTCGTAGACGGACAGGATGTCCGCGCCCACGGTCGACCAGTCGAAGCGGCGTACGTGCACGCTGCCGCGTGTGCTCAGCGCGGTCCGGCGCTCCGGGTCCGCCAGGAGCCGTACCGCGGCCTCCGCCAGTTCGTCGGCATCCTCGTTGGCGAAGAGTTCGCCCGCCGCCCCCTGGTCCAGGACCTGGGCGAAGGCGTCGAGGTCGGAGGCGAGGACAGGAGCCCCGGCCGAGAGAGCCTCGACCAGGATTATGCCGAAGCTCTCGCCGCCCGTGTTGGGCGCGATGTACAGATCGAGGCTGCGCAGGAAGCGGGCCTTGTCCTCGTCGCTGATCATGCCGAGGAACTCGACGCGGGCGCGCAGCTCGGCGGGCAGGGACTCGACGGCGGCCGCCTCGTCCCCGCGGCCGGCCACCAGGAGCCTGGTCTCCGGGCGGGCGGCGAGGATCTTGGGGAGGGCCTTCATCAGCACCGGGAGGCCCTTGCGGGGCTCGTCGATCCGGCCGATGAAACCGATGGTGTCGCCCTGCCACTCGGGGCGCGGCTCAGCCGTGGCGAAGAAGTCGACGTCCACACCGTTGGGGATGACCACCGCGTCCCCACCGAGGTGCTCGACCAGCGTGCGGCGGGCGTACTCGCTGACCGCGATCCGGGCGCTGATCTTCTCCAGGGCGGCCTGGAGGATCGAGTACGCGGCGATCATCGCGCGGGAGCGCGGGTTGGAGGTGTGGAAGGTCGCGACCATCGGGCCCTGCGCCGCCCAGCAGGTCAGCAGGCCGAGCGACGGCGAGGTCGGCTCGTGGATGTGGACCACGTCGAAGGCGCCGTCGTGCAGCCAGCGGCGCACCCGCGCGGCGGACAGGAAACCGAAGTTCAGGCGGGCCACCGAGCCGTTGTACGGCACCGGGACCGCGCGGCCGGCCGAGACGACGTAGGGCGGGAGGGGGGTGTCGTCGTCGGCGGGGGCAAGGACCGAGACGTCGTGGCCGAGGCGGATGAAGTAAGCGGCGAGGTCGCGGATGTGGAACTGGACGCCACCCGGCACGTCCCAGGAGTACGGGCAGACGATGCCGATCCTCACGACGGTCCCTTCGCGGGGTCGAGGTCGGCGAGCCACAGCCGCTGGAGCATGTGCCAGTCCTCCGGATGGTCGGCGATCCCGGTGGCGAAGGCATCGGCCAGCGCCTGTGTCATGACAGACGTCTTCGAGTCCCGGTCACCTGACTCGGGCACGTCGATCGGGGCGTGCACCCGGCCCTTCATGACAGGGGTGTCGTCGTACCAGAGGGTCACCGGGAGCAGGTACGCGCCGGTCTGCTGGGCCAGCAGGGCCGGTCCGGCGGGCATCCGCGCGGTGTCGCCGAAGAAGTCGACCTCGACACCGGAGGCCGACAGGTCACGGTCGGCGACCAGGCAGATCAGGCCGCCGTCGCGGAGCCTGCGAGCGAGGGTGCCGAAGGCGGAGCCGCCGCTGTGCGGCAGCACCTCCATGCCGAGGCCCTCGCGGTAGGCGACGAAACGGTCGTAGAGCGTCTCCGGCTTGAGGCGCTCGGCGACCGTGGTGAACGGGGTCTTCAGCTCGGTGGTGACCCAGGCGCCGGCCAGGTCCCAGTTGGCCAGGTGCGGCAGGGCGATGATCACGCCCTTGCCGGAGGCGAGGCCGTCGGTGAGGTGGTGGACGTCCTTGGGCGCGAAACCGGCCCGGATCCGGTCCTCGCTCCAGGCCGGCAGCCGGAAGGACTCCATCCAGTAGCGCAGGTACGACCGCATGCCCGCGCGGGACAGCTCGCGCAGCCGCTCCGGGCTCGCGTCGGGCAGCACGCGCGCGTAGTTGGACTCCAGGCGCTCCACGCCCTTGCCGCGCTGCCGCCAGGCGAGGTCCGCGACGGTCCGGCCGAGGCGCACGGCGACCGGCTCGGGGAGTCTCTTGACGGTGCTCCAGCCGAGCCCGTACAGACCATCGGTGAGCCGGTCGGCGGCGGTCACTGCGCCGCCTCGCTCCCGTGGGAGGCCGTCTCCCGCTCGGCCGCGGCCTCCGCCTCGGCGGACTCCCGGCGGACCGTGACGACCCGCTGGACCAGTGTGACGAGACTGCCCACCGCGACCACCCACAGGGCGATCGGGAGCAGGATCTGGATGCCCGGCACACCGAACTTGTGGAAACCGGCGAGACCGGCCGCCACCAGCGAGATCACCAGGCGCTCGGCGCGCTCGACCAGACCGTTGACGGCCACCGGCAGCCCGATCGACTCGCCGCGCGCCTTGGTGTACGACACCACCTGGCCGCTGGCCAGGCAGAAGATGGAGACGGCGCACAGGACGTTGTTGTCGCCGTTGCCCGCGTACCAGAGGGCGAAGCCGCCGAAGATCGCGCCGTCGGCGACCCGGTCCAGGGTGGAGTCCAGAAACGCGCCCCAGCGGCTGGTGCGGCCCAGCTGGCGGGCCATGTTGCCGTCCACCAGGTCCGAGAACACGAACAGCGTGATCACGATCGTGCCCCAGAAGAACTCGCCCCGGGGGAAGAAGACCAGCGCGCCCGCGACCACTCCGGCCGTGCCGAGGAGCGTGACCGTGTCCGGGCTCACGCCCCGGCGGATGAGAAACGCGGCGAACGGTGTGAGGACACGCGTGAAAAATGCACGCGCGTACTTGTTCAGCATGGCCTTCCCGACGGTCGTTGCGCCGTGCGGCCCCTGCTGGCCACCCCGGCTGGCCCATCGTAGCCACGCGCGCGTGTGTGCGACGGCCGGGCACTCGCGGGAGGGACCGGTGGCGGCGCGCGGAGGGGCTCGGCGAGGGGCTCGCGGAGGGGCTCGGGGGCACGATCACGTCCTTCGTATGGACGCACCGTGACGGGAGTGGAAAGCTCGAATAACCGCGGGCGTCATCGGAGCCGCCGCCGCACGCGGCCCGGCATGCTCGCCCGCGCCCACACAGACCTCACCGTGCACGGGAGGCAAGGCCATGGGCGACAAGGTCAAGGAACACCCCGGAGCCGCCGGCAGGGCAACAGCGGCCGACCACCCCGCGTCCGTACGGAATGTGGTATTGGTCGGCCACTCCGGATCGGGCAAGACCACATTGGTGGAGGCTCTCGCGTTGACCGCGGGAGCGGTGAACCGGGCGGGCCGGGTGGAGGACGGCGGCACGGTCTCGGACTACGACGACATCGAGCACCGGCAGCAGCGCTCCGTACAGCTGTCACTGGTACCGGTCGACTGGAACGGAATCAAGATCAATATCCTGGACACCCCGGGATACGCCGACTTCGTCGGTGAGCTGAGGGCCGGTCTGCGCGCGGCGGACGCGGCCCTCTTCGTCGTCTCGGCCTCGGACGGGGTGGACGGCTCGACCCGGATGGTGTGGGAGGAGTGCGCGGCCGTCGGAATGCCCCGGGCGATCGTCATCACGCACCTGGAGGCCGCCCGCGCGGACTTCGAGGAGATGACCCGGGTGTGCGCCGAGGCGTTCGGCGCCGACGACCCCGACGCCGTACTCCCGCTCTACCTGCCGCTGCACGGCCCACAGGGGCCGGACGGGCACGCCCCCGTGACCGGTCTTGTCGGGCTGCTCACGCAGAAGCTGTTCGACTACTCGTCCGGGGAGCGCAAGGAGTCCGAGCCCGGGCCCGACCAGCTGCCGGACATCGACGAGGCCCGCAACCGGCTCATCGAGGGGATCATCTCGGAGAGCGAGGACGAGACGCTCATGGACCGCTATCTGGGCGGCGAGCAGATCGACCTCGAGACGCTGATCGAGGATCTGGAGCGGGCCGTGGCACGCGGGGCGTTCTTCCCCGTGCTGGCCGCCGCCCCGGCCACCGACGGCGCCCGCCAGGGGCTCGGCACGGTGGAACTGCTGGAACTGGTCACGGGCGGGTTCCCGACCCCGTTCGAGCACCCCACGCCCGGGGTCACCACCATCGACGGCGAGCCGCGCGACATCAAGCCGTGCGACACGGGCGGGCCGCTGGTCGCCGAGGTGGTGAAGACCGCCTCCGACCCGTACGTCGGCCGGGTCTCGCTGGTCCGGGTCTTCTCCGGCACCCTGCGCCCCGACGAGACGGTCCATGTCTCCGGGCACGGCCTCGCCGACCGCGGCCACGAGGACCATGACGTCGACGAGAAGATCGGTGCCCTGTCCACGCCGTTCGGCAAGCAGCAGCGCCCGGTCACCCATGTCATCGCCGGTGACCTCGCGTGTGTGGCGAAGCTCGGCCGCGCGGAGACCGGGGACACCCTCTCCGGCAAGGACGACCCGCTGCTCATGGAGCCGTGGGAAATGCCCGACCCGCTGCTGCCGCTGGCCATCCAGGCGCACAGCAAGGCGGACGAGGACAAGCTCTCGCAGGGCCTGTCCCGTCTGGTCGCCGAGGACCCGACCATGCGGCTCGAACAGAACCCGAACACGCACCAGGTCGTCCTGTGGTGCCTCGGCGAGGCGCACGCGGACGTCGCCCTGGAGCGGCTGCGCAGCCGGTACGGCGTCCAGGTCGACGTCGTACCGCACCGGGTGTCCCTGCGCGAGACGTTCGCCGGCCGGTCCGCGGGGCGCGGCCGGCACGTCAAGCAGTCCGGCGGGCACGGGCAGTTCGCCATCTGCGAGATCGAGGTGGAACCCCTGCCCGGCGGCTCCGGCATCGAGTTCGTCGACAAGGTGGTCGGCGGCGCCGTGCCCCGGCAGTTCATCCCCTCCGTCGAGAAGGGCATCAGGGCCCAGGCCGCCAAGGGCGTCGCGGCCGGCTACCCGCTCGTCGACGTGCGGGTCACCCTCCTCGACGGCAAGGCGCACTCGGTGGACTCCTCCGACGCCGCATTCCAGACGGCGGGCGCGCTGGCACTGCGGGAGGCCGCGGCGGATGCCCGGATCCATCTCCTCGAGCCGGTGGCCGAGGTGTCCGTGCTGGTCGGCGACGACTACGTGGGCGCGGTGATGAGCGACCTGTCCGGGCGGCGCGGCCGGGTCCTCGGCACCGAGCAGACCAGCGGCGGGCGCACGCTGATCAAGGCCGAGGTGCCGGAGTTCGAGATCGGCCGGTACGCGGTCGACCTGCGCTCCCTGTCGCACGGCACGGCGCGTTTCAGCCGCTCGTACGCCCGTCACGAGCCGATGCCCCCGCAGATCGCCGAGAAGATTCGCGAACAGGTGAAGGAAGCCTCGTAGTTGGCTTCATAGACGTCATAGTCGTCATAGGCGTCATAGTCGTCGTGGCCGTCGTGGGCGACAAGGTGTCACGGTCGACGACAAAGGTGTTCGGCGGACGGCTTCGGCCGTCCGCCGACGGTTGTCGGTGGCCGGGGATACTCTGAGTACCTGATCAACAGGTGTGCGGAGTACGGAAGTCGGGAAGGCCGCAGAAGCGGGACGGCGGCAAGTGGGGGCGGGAATGAGCTTCGAGGACTTCTTCGGGCCACAGGTGCCCAGGCCGGGCGGCGAGGCGCAGGCCCCGACCTACGCCCTGGCCTCGGCGGCCTACCGGGACACACCGATGGAGGAGATCAAGAAGGCCGACAACGAGTGGCACCAGTCCACGGTCAACGAGGGCCGCAAGTGGGCGAAGATCTTCCGGCCCAACTTCGGTGAGGCGTACTCCCAGGCGGTCATCGACCGCATGCTGGGCGTCGGCCGCAAACCGCTCATCCAGTCCTTCGGCAGCGAACCCCAGGTGGTCGTCGAGCACTGCCTCGCCGCCAACCGCATCCGCAAGGAACGCGACAAGCGCCTGACCGCCGTCATGTTCCTGTGCGGCGTGCTGTTCCTGCCTGGCCTGGTGGTCTGGCTGCTGGTCTTCCAGCTCCGCGCGTCCATGCTGAAGGCCGGCGACAAGCGGGTCTCCGGGCTCGGCAGCGCCCTGCTGGCCGCCGTCGGCGTGCTCGCGGTGATCTTCCTGATCCGGATGCCGCTCACCGGCTTCTGGGGCTGGTACGCGCGCGGCTGCATCGTGCTCCCCGTCGTCGGCTGGTACCTGGCCAAGCGGCTCTGCGAGCGCACCGCGAACGACCTGCGCGGCGCCTGGGGCGGTCTGCTCTCCGGCGGCAGCGTCGGCGCGAAGGTCCCCGAGGCGGTGCCGACCAGTCCCGACCAGGCCGCGGCCGAGCAGCTGCGCCAGTCGCTGGCCCGGCTCAGCGCCGAGCAGCAGTCCAACGCGGTCTTCTACGCCGGCTCCAAGGGCATACTCGGCATGGGCACCCGCTGGGGTTCCTGGGTGCTCGCGGAGGAACTGGTCCCCCTCGACCCGGTCAAGGGCGTCCACGAGTTCCGGGCCTGGACGGTCGTCCGGGAGATCGAGAAGGAGCTGAGCGTGCTGCACCGGCAGCACCTGAAGACCGGCGGCTTCCCGGAGCCCCAGGTCAAGCACTGGATCGTCACCCATGTCGGAGCGGACGCCAAGGCGGTGTCCAGGCCCGAGGGGACCGACTACAAGGTGGGGCCCGCCGACGTGGAGCGGATCTGCAACAGCAACCACTTCGACAAGGGCGAACGCCACTACCTGGGCGTGCAGTGGCCGTATCTGTGGAACGGCGAGCTGATCATCACGATGATGGCGACCGTGACCGTACTGAAGGAGACCCTCCGTATCGAGGTCACCGGACACGCCCTGGGCCCGGTCAACGGCCTGTTCACCGGCAAGCCGGAGGCTCCGACCAAGACGGTCGCCAAGACCGTGCGGTTCTGGGAGACCCGGACCGTCAAGCTGCCGCTGGTCACCGCCGACGAGGTGGTCCGCCTCACCGCCCGTGCCACCATCAGCTGGTACCCGCCGCTGCTGAAGTGGCTCGGCGGTTCCATAGGCCTGCCCGAGCCGTTCGGTCTGCGGCACGCCTGGGCGGACCAGCCCTGGGACCATCGCTTCATGGCCGACGACGCGCTGCGCGCGGCCACGCCGATACTCCGTGCCGTGCACCGGGCCGCGCTCAGTGTCCTCAAGGAGCACGACGTCGACATCGACAAGTTCACCTCGCGGGCGGGAGCGCTCAGCGGATCGGTCCAGGAGGCGTCACCGAAGAAGGCGGACAAGTACGACGCGTAGGCCTCCGGCGGTCCGGCCGAAGGGGCGAGGGCCGGGGGGTGGCGTCCCGGCCCCACCTCTCCGGCCGGTACGGCCTCGGCACCGACCCACGGGGAGTCCGGCTGGACGGGGAGCGCGGGGAGCGGACCGGCCCTCGCCCTCGGTTGCCCGACCGGCTGCTCAGTCCCCCGCCGACCAGGCCTCGGCCAGCATCTTGCGGGTGTCGGCCAGCAGTTGCGGCAGCACCCGCGTGTGGCCCACCACCGGCATGAAGTTCGTGTCGCCGCCCCAGCGCGGGACGATGTGCTGGTGCAGGTGGGCCGCGATGCCCGCGCCGGCCACCGCGCCCTGGTTCATGCCGATGTTGAAGCCCTGGGCACCGGACGCCGTGCGCAGCGCGGTCATCGCCTGCTTGGTCAGCTCGGCCAGTTCGGCCGTCTCCGGGCCCGTCAGGTCCGTGTAGTCGGCGACATGGCGGTACGGGACCGTCATCAGATGGCCGCCGTTGTACGGGTAGAGGTTGAGCACCGCGTAGACGTGCTCGCCGCGCCGGACGACCAGACCGTCCTCGTCGGATTTGGCCGGGATCGAGCAGAAGGGACAGCCGTCGTCGGCCCCCGGGCCGCTCGGCTTGTTCTCGCCCTGGATGTAGGCCATCCGGTGGGGCGTCCACAGGCGCTGGAACGCGTCCTGCGTCCCCACTCCGATCTGCTGCTCCGGCTCACTCGTCATGCTAGGCAGCATATTGCTTCGCCCGTTCGCGGCGTGTCGCCGGGGCCAGGGGAAGCCGGCCGGCGGCGAAGCTGGGCGGATGGACGACGACCGCCGCCTGGACCGCTGGAAGCGGGGGACGGACCTTCCGCTCGGCATCGCGTCCCTGGTCTTCCTGGGCGCGTACGCGGTGCGTGTGCTGGCGCCCGGACTGCCCAGGACCGTACACGACCTGTTCCTGTCGCTGACCTACGGGACGTGGGCGCTGTTCGCCGTCGACTACGCGGTGCGCTGGCGGATCAGCGGTGAGGGCCCGCGCTTCGTACGTCGGCAGTGGCTGGACACGCTCGTCCTGCTGCTGCCCCTGATGCGGCCGGTGCGGATCGTGCGCACCTACGAGGCGATGCAGCGCAGGCACGGGCATCCCCGGCTCGCGCTGCAGGCCCGCGTGATGTCCTACGCGACCCTGTCGATCGCCCTGCTGGGCTTCGCCGGTGCACTCGCCGTCTACCAGGCGGAGCGTGGTGCGCCCAACGCGACGATCCGCACCTTCGGCGACTCCGTGTGGTGGACCTGCTCGACCCTCTCGACCGTGGGCTACGGGGACGTCACCCCGGTGACCACGCTCGGCCGGACCATCGCGGCGGGGCTGATGGCCTGCGGGGTCGCCCTGCTCGGCGCGGTCACCGGCTCGTTCTCCTCGATGCTGCTGCAGCGCTTCGCCCTGGAGGGCGAGGAGGACGCGCTGGCGGGCGGGACGGAGAAGAGGCCCCCGGAGAACTGATCTCCGAGGGCCCCTCGACGCCGGGTGGGATCAGACCTGGGTCCGCTCCTCGACCACCTGTGCGATCTTGGCGATGGCCTCGTCGAACGGGATGCCGTTCTCCTGCGAGCCGTCGCGGTACCGGAAGGAGACCGAGCCGCCCGTCATGTCCTCGTCGCCCGCGATGACCATGAAGGGCACCTTCTGCTTCTGGGCGTTGCGGATCTTCTTCTGCATCCGGTCCGACGACGCGTCGACCTCGACCCGAAGGCCCTTCTTCTTGGCCTCGGCCGCGAACTTCTGCAGGTACTCGACGTGTCCGTCGCCGATCGGGATGCCGACCGCCTGGACCGGCGCCAGCCATGCCGGGAAGGCGCCCGCGTAGTGCTCCAGGAGTACCGCGAAGAACCGCTCGATGGAGCCGAACAGGGCGCGGTGGATCATCACCGGGCGCTGCTTGGAGCCGTCGGCGGCGGTGTACTCCAGGTCGAACCGCTCGGGCAGGTTGAAGTCGAGCTGCACGGTCGACATCTGCCAGGTGCGGCCGATGGCGTCCTTGGTCTGCACGGAGATCTTCGGGCCGTAGAAGGCGGCGCCGCCCGGGTCGGGGACGAGCGGGAGGCCCTGCTTCTCGGCGACCGCGCGGAGCGTCTCCGTGGCCTCCTCCCAGACCTCGTCGGAGCCGACGAACTTCTCCGGGTCCTTGGTGGACAGCTCCAGGTAGAAGTCGGTGAGGCCGTAGTCGCGCAGCAGGTTCAGGACGAAGGTGAGCGTCTTGTCGAGCTCCTCCGCCATCTGCTCCTTGGTGCAGTAGATGTGCGCGTCGTCCTGGGTGAAGCCGCGGGCCCGGGTCAGGCCGTGCACGACGCCCGACTTCTCGTAGCGGTACACGGTCCCGAACTCGAAGAGCCGCAGCGGCAGTTCACGGTAGGAGCGGCCGCGCGCGTCGAAGATCAGGTTGTGCATCGGGCAGTTCATGGGCTTGAGGTAGTAGTCCACGCCCTCGTCGAGCTGCATGGGCGGGTACATGCCGTCGGCGTACCAGTCCAGGTGCCCGGACGTCTCGAAGAGCTTCCCCTTCGTGGCGTGCGGGGTGTAGACGAACTCGTAGCCCTCCTCCTCGTGCCGGCGGCGCGAGTAGTCCTCCATCACCCGGCGGACGACGCCGCCCTTGGGGTGGAAGACGGCGAGCCCGGAGCCGATCTGCTCGGGGATGGAGAACAGGTCCAGTTCGCTGCCCAGCTTGCGGTGGTCGCGCTTCTCGGCCTCGGCGAGGAAGTCGAGGTACTCCTTGAGCTCGTCCTTGGACGGCCAGGCGGTGCCGTAGATGCGCTGGAGCATCGGGTTCTTCTCGCTGCCGCGCCAGTAGGCGGCCGCGTTGCGCATCAGCTTGAACGCCGGGATGAGGCGGGTGGACGGCAGGTGGGGGCCGCGGCAGAGGTCCTTCCAGCACAGCTCGCCGGTCTTGGCGTCCAGGTTGTCGTAGATCGTCAGCTCACCGGCGCCGACCTCGACGTCCGCGCCGTCATCGCTGGACGCCGAGCCCTTGAGGCCGATCAGCTCCAGCTTGTACGGCTCGTTCGCCAGTTCCTCGCGGGCGGCCTCGTCGGTCACCACACGGCGGGAGAACTTCTGCCCGCGCTTCTGGATCTCCTGCATCTTCTTCTCGATGGCCTTGAGGTCATCGGGGTGGAAGGGCTTCTCGACGTCGAAGTCGTAGTAGAAGCCGTCCTTGACCGGCGGGCCGATGCCCAGCTTGGCCTCGGGGAAGAGCTCCTGGACGGCCTGCGCCATGACGTGCGCGGTGGAGTGCCGCAGAATGCCCAGACCGTCCTCCGAGGAGATCTCGACACCCTCGACGGTCTCGCCGTCCTTCACCTCGTACGCGAGGTCCTTGAGCTCACCGCCCACACGCGCGGCGATGATCGAGCGCTCGCCGGCGAAGAGCTCGGCGGCCGTAGTCCCCGTCGTCACCACGCGCTCTTCCCGCTCGGAATCGCGTTGGATGATCACACGGACGTCTGACACCGGTCTCTCCTGCCTGAAGGTGAATGCGGCGCCATACCCGGAGCGCGCGCAATACCGGATCGTACCGACCCGGCCCCACCGACCGCTAAACGGTCACCGACAGTCCGCGGTCAGTCGCAGTCTTCCCCGCTGCACGCCTCCTCGAAGAAGTCGAGGTTCTCCTGGAGCGACTTCACCAGACGGTCCCGCTCGGCCTCGTCCACCTGCACCGGTACGACCCCGGAGGCGCCGGACAGCCGCCGGAACCCGCCCCGGCTCTCCAGCCGCCCGTGCACCCGCACCGGGAGCCCGACGAGGTGGGCCTGCCCGGCGATCCGGTAGTCCTCCTCGTCGAGGGTGACCCGGACGTACGGCACCTCGGCGCCGGCGATGACCCGCAGCCGTACCGCGCCCTCGCCGCGCGGCTCCGAGCGGCGCATCCGGACCACGGTGCCGGTGATCCGGACCGGTACGGAGGGTTCGTCGCGCAGGAAGCGGGCGCCGGCCTCGCGCAGCACGGGCAGGTCGCCGGGTGAGAACTCGACGGGCTCCGCGGTGGCCGCGCAGTCGTCGGGGACCCCGGCGCCCGGTGCCCACCCGACGGAGATCCGGGCACCCTCGGTGCCGCGCACGAGCGTGACCAGGGCGTCGGTGAGTTCGCGGCTCACACCTGCCTCGACTGCTCCGTCGAAGGCGTCCATACCGCCGGTGGCCCGCTGGTAGTCGATGGCCTCGCGGGCGGCGTACAGGGCCTGGTGGAGGCGGACGGCGAGGGGCCGCCCGGTGCCGACGGGCACGAAGGCGGTCAGGCTGCGGCCGCCCTCCGCCGAGCCGACGAGGACGGACTCCAGCAGGGCGGCGGCCGCACGCTTGTGCCGGGCGCCGTAGTAACCGGCACGCGCGCGCGTGGCGAGCGCGCCGGCCAGCAGGGTCCCCCGGGCCGCGGTGCGCAGCTGTTCCTCGACCGTCCAGGGCGTGACGTCCGCGGGCCCGCTCGGCACATCCCGCCACCAGCGGATCTCGTCGCTGGGCACCGCCAGCCCGACCAGCACCTCACGCGCGGCGGGAGTGCCGCTGCGCACGAGAGCCGTGAGCGCTTCCCCGAGCAGGTCGTCACTGTCCGGGAAGGCGCGGCTCTCGGGTACGAGCAGGCTGGTGCCGGTGTTGCCCGGCCCGGGCGGGGTCCAGCGGCCGTAACGTCCCGGGGCTCCGCCGCGCCGCTGCCAGCCGTGCCGGCGCAGCAGGGCGCCGAGCACCGCGGGGTCGACCTCGGTGGGCTCGGGAGGACGGTTCCAGTGGGGGTCCACCGGATGCGGCCGGACTTCCCTCAGCTGCTCCTCGTACGGACGGTGCCTCATGGTCGTCCTCCCGTCCCGACCCGCGTCATGATCTCGCAGAGCGCCCGGTCGTCGAAGACGCGCGAGGTCGGAATCCGCACGGTGGTGCGGTTCCGGCCGGTGATCGGGTGCCCTGCCAGGTTGACCCAGTAGCAGCAGTGGCGCAGATCGAGCCGGTCGTGGCTGGCGCGCAGCCAGTCGTCCTGGGAGCGCGGAACCAGCATCACCACGAGGATCTTGTGCACCGACACCGGTGTGCGGGCGAGCTTGCGCAGGTGGTCGTTGTCCAGCGTGAAGGAGAAGAAACGTCCCGGCGGGTTGGGTGCGATCTGGTACGTGCACTTGAGCTGCACCTTGATGGTCACCTCGTCGTCGACGGTGTGCCCGGGCGAGCCGTGGCTGACGTGCCAGTCGATGCCGTTGTCCGGGAACGGCTGCGAGAGCGAGCAGCCGGCCGCCGCTGCGACGGCGTGCAGATAACCCACCTGCAGAGTCTCCATGCAGGCGGTGGTGGCGAGTGTGCCGCGATGGGGGCCCGTGCGTTCGGGCAGCAGCCCGCCCCGCTCGGGCTGCGCTATCGCCATGACCAATAGCCTTCCCAGCCAAAGAGTTTCCCCGTGGCGGGCCGCTGAACTGCAAAGACCCGCACTCCTGTTGTGTCCTTCCGGCGTACGCCGCAAACGGCCCGGGTATCACCAAACGGGCAGAAGACGGAACGTCAGCTGCCGTGGGTGAACGAGGAGTTGTATTGGCATGACGTGCTGGTACGAGGGGCCCTTGGCGGCCTTCGACACGGAGACCACGGGCGTGGACGTGGAGACCGACCGCATCGTGTCCGCCGCGGTCGTCGTCCAGGACGCCCCGGGCACCCGACCCCGGGTGACCCGCTGGCTGGTGAACCCGGGCATACCGGTGCCGGAAGCGGCGACGGCGGTGCACGGGCTGACGGACGAACACCTGCAGCACAACGGCCGTTGGCCGGCGCCGGTGATGTACGAGATAGCCGAGGAACTGGCCGAGCACGCGGCGATGCACCGCCCGCTGGTGGTGATGAACGCGCCGTTCGATCTGACGCTCCTGGACCGCGAGTTGCGGCGGCACCGGGCGTCCGCACTGGACCGCTGGTTCGAGGCGAGCCCCCTGCTCGTCCTCGATCCGCGGGTCCTGGACAAGCATCTGGACCGCTACCGCAAGGGCCGCCGCACCCTGACCGACCTCTGCGCGCACTACGAGGTCAGCCTGGAGGGCGCGCACGACGCGGCCGCCGACGCACTGGCCTCACTGGATCTGGTACGGGCGCTGGGCCGCCGTTTCGCGGCCCGGCTGGAGCGCCTGAGCCCCGCCGAGCTGCACACGTTGCAGACGACGTGGCACGCGGCGCAGGCGCGCGGGCTTCAGGCCTGGTTCGCGCGCAGCGGCACACCGGAGACGGTGAACACCTACTGGCCACTACGGCCGGAACTGCCGACGGCAGCCTGAGGGGCGGGGCGCCGGCCATCCGGCGCCCCGCCACATCACGGCCTCACGGCTTCACGGCTTCACGGCTTCACGGCTTCACGGCTTCACGGCTTCACGGCTTCACGGCTTCACGGCTTCACGGCTTCATAGCGCGGCGAGGCCGAGTTGCCGCAGCATGCCGAGTTCGTCGCTGCTGCCCCAGCGTTCGACGAGCTTGCCATCACTGTCGAAGCGGCTGATCTGCATGCCTCGGTAGCTGACCTTCTTGCCGGTCGCCGGTCGCCCCATGAGCGGCCCCAGGTGCGTCCCGCTGATGACGTAGGCGAAGGCCAACTCGTCGTCGGTGGCCAGCAGATGCTCCACCTGGACGTTCAAGTCGGGGAAGGCCTCGCGCAACTCGCCGAACATGTCCTTGTACCCCTCGGGCCCCGGCCCCTGTCCGGGGGCGGGATCGTGGTCGATCGAGTGGGGGGCGACGATCTCGTCGAGGGCGTCGAGGTTACCGGAGACGACGGCCTCTCCGAAGGCGGTCTGCGCGGCGATGTTCGCTTGCTGAGCCATGGGCCCTCCCGGGCGTGTCTCGGGCGCCGGCCTGTTCGTCGGCTGAGAGGTCCGCATCCATGCCGTCCCCCGACCGTACCTCCGCCGCTCGCGGCCGGCATGTCCACCCCGCGGGCATCCGGCGACGCCGGTCCGGCTCACCACGGCCCAGGGGCGAGACGGCTGCGCAGCAGCGCCTGAGCGGTCCTTTCGGCGTCGGCGAACCTGGCGTGTCCGGCGTCGGTCAGGGTGACCTCGACCGTCCTGCGGTCTCCGGCACGTCGATCGCGTTCGATGAGTCCGGCCGCCTGCAAACCCTTGAGAAGAGAGGTAATCCGGCTTCCCGACTCCCGGAGGAAGGCCGTCAGCCGGGCAACGGGCACGGGGCCGCCCCCGGCCTCCGCGACGGCACCGAGAATGAGATAACCGTGGAGCGACAGCCCGTGCAGCGACCGCAGCTCGCCGTGCAGGTGCCCCAGGGTCAGCAGGATCGGTGGCAACTGCCGCCGGGTGGTGTCCGACGGATCACTGTCGCTCATGTCGCTCATGTCGCTCCGGGAGGCGGTTCCTCGGGCCGCGAACCCGCGGCCGGACCATCACAACCAGGCGCCGTACGACACCGATCGCGGGCCGAACGGACACGAGGCCCTCGGATCAGGACACCGGCCCGCACACCCCTCACAAAACGTCCGGACATACATGAAATGGACATTCCACTAGAATGCACTTACCGCAAGAGCCGCCGGAGCGTATGCCATGGCCAAACAGATCGTCTGTCGCGGAATCCACGGGCAACCGCCTTCCGAGGGCGGCGGGAGCGCCGAGCGGGTGCTGGTCGACCGCGCCTGGCCGGAGGGCATCGACCGGCGGGACGCGCCTCTCGACCAATGGCTGCGGGATGTCGCGCCGTCCGCCGAACTGCAGCGCTGGTACGGCCAGGACCCCCGCCGGTTCGGTGAGTTCCGTCGCCGGTACCTGGCCGAGCTGGACGATCCTGAGCACCGGAGGGCGGCCGCCCGGCTACGGGACCTGGCCGAGCACACCAGCCTCACTCTGCTGACCGCAGCTCAGGACACGGACCACAGTCATGCCGCGGTACTCGCCGAGTGGCTCACCGACCACGGCGCCCCTGACACCGAACGTCCCGATGCCGACTGTCCTGATGCCGACCCTCCTGACACCGAACGTCCCGGCACCGACCGTCCCGATGCCGGAGACGCCGATCCCGGCAGGCGCCCGCCTGGGCACCGGGCAGCCGCTCTCGCCGCCCTGGCCGACGTCAACGCGGGGGCGCTGGCCTTCGTCATGGGCACCGGCATCGTCTCCACCTGCCTGTACGCCAACGGTGCCGACGCCCTCTCCACAGCACTGCTCTGGGTGGCCCTGGCCGGCTTCGCGGTCCTGGTGCCCGCCTACGGCCTGCGGCTGCTGCGCCACCGGCAGCGGTTCGTCGCGGATCTCCTCGGGCCTCGTACCTTCGCTTTCCTCACGCTCGCCATCTCCGCCAACGTGCTGGCCGCACGCTTCGTCCTGGACGGCCGCACCGCGGTGGCCGGAGCGTTCCTGGCGTTCGGCGCGTTGGTGTGGCTGGTGTTGGACTACGGCATTCCGCTCGCGCTCATCACCACCACGCGGCGCGGTCCGGCGCTCGACCAGGTGAACGGCACCTGGTTCCTGTGGGCGGTGGCCTCGGAGTCGGTGGCCGTCGCGGCGGCCGCGCTGGCACGGGTGACGCCGGGACACGTGCTGCCCGTGCTGGCGGTGGTGTGCTGGGCCGTCGGGCTGATGCAGTACCTGCTGACCGCCGGGATCGTGCTGGCGAGACTGCTGGTCCGGCCGGTGCAGCCGAAGACTCTCATGACGTCGGTCTGGATCTTCATGGGAGCGGCGGCGATCGCCGTGCTCGCCGGCGTGCGGCTGGTCTCGCTTCCGCCGGGCAGCCTGCTGCTGTCGCGTCCGGTCGTCCTGGGGTCGTCCGTGGTCCTGTGGTCGTTCTCCAGTTGGCTGATCCCGCTCCTGCTGGCTCTGGGCGTGTGGCGGCACGCCGTGCGCCGCGTTCCGCTGCGCTACGAACTCGGCTGGTGGAACCTCGTCTTCCCGGTCGGCATGTACGCGGTCACCACCCACGAGCTGGGACGCGCCGCCGGAACCTCCTGGATGTCCACGGCCGGCCGCTGGGAGGTGTGGGTCGCCGCGGGGTTCTGGGCCGTCGTGTTCGCCGCCGTGGCGGCGACCGTGCTCCGGCCGCTCGCCACGGCACCCCCCCGGACGCCGTCTCGCGCGGCGGGTTGACGCCCGCGGGCGGGGAGCGCCCTCCGGTGGACGCACCCGGCACGGCGCCGGGGCGGTGTCACCGGCGGACGGCGTGCCGCAAGGAGTGCCAGGCCACCACCGCCCAGGCGACGACGAGCAGCGCGTACAGGACGACGGCGCTCCACACGAAGAGCTCAGAGCCGGTACGGGCGGCGAGGGCACTGGTGCCGGTGACGCAGGCGCCGAGCGGGAAGATGAAGGACCACCAGGTGGGCGCGAAGGGCAGCCCCCGCCGGACCTCCCGCACGGTCAGCGCCGTGGCGAGCACCAGCCACAGCGTGGCGAAGCCCCATATCCCGATTCCGCCCAGGAGGGCCGCTACCGCACTCCCGCGCGCGTACGGGGCCGGCAGCGTGCTCGGCGCCGCCGTGGCCAGCGCGCCCAGCGCCGTCACCGCCTGGTCCAGCGCCCCCACGCCGATCCACACCGTGGGCACCGTCGCACCGCTGGGCGCGTCGTGGTGCACCAGACGGCTGTACACCATGGCCAGCACCAGCAGGACCGCCACCAGCCCGAGGCCGAGCATCGCGTAGCAGCCCAGCAGCAGGGCCAGCCGCGGCTGCCCGGCCGGCGCCCGCGGGACGAGCAGCGCGCCCGTCGCGGCCGAGACCATCGGCGGCACCACCGGCAGCAGCCAGCCGCCGAACGCCGCGTCCGGCGTGAAACGGTGCCGGGTGACCATCAGGTACGGCACCGCGCAGGCGGTGGCGAGACCGAGCACCGTGCCGGCGGACCACAGCACCCAGTCCACGTCCAGCGCCGCCCGCTCCCCGATCAGCCGCCGGCCGAGCAGCAGCGTCCCGGCCCCGACGGTGAGCAGCGCCATCGGTGGCGCCCCGAAGAACTGCGCCAGCACCGGATCACCGGCGTGCACGCGCAGCATCCGCTGCCCGAGATACCCGGCGCCCAGCACGATCAGCAGCAGCGCGGCCGCCGCCCAGACCACCGTGGCGGCCACCCCGAGCCCGGGAAAGGTCCGCGGCAGGGTGGCAGCCGCGCCGGCCACGATCCCGGTGCCCATGACGGCCGCGAACCAACCGGGACCGAGCCGCCCTCTCCGGGTGCCGTGGGCCCCGCCCGGCCGGCCCCGGGTACGTCCGGAAACTCCCGGAACCGAGCCGTCCTGGGACGGGATCGCTGGGCTGGTACTGGAGTGGGGTGCCACGGCGTGGAGCGCCTTCTCTTCTCGTGTCGGGGTTCGTCACCGCCTCCGACCGGCGGCGGTGACGGGCCGACCGGCCCGTCCACGCCCGGCAGCTCGCGGGTCGCGGCCGAGACCGTCGGCCCGTTGGCGCTTCCGAAGGTAGGGCGCTGCACTGATCCCGCCACAGCGCAGCACGTGCCAGGACGCCCTCACTCCAGGACATCGGGGCACCGCCCGGTCAGGTGAATTGGGTAATCAAACCCACCGGGCCTACTGTGGAGCGAGTCCGTCCGGCTAGGAGGCGCACGATGAAGGACAGAGCGTCAGGCGGGAAACCCCTGCTGGTGACCGTGCTGCTCTTCCCAGGCGTTCGCCTGCTCGACGTCACCGGCCCGATCGAGGTGTTCTCGTCGGCCAACGACTTCGGCGGCCGCTACCGCGTGCGCACGGTGTCCCCGGACGGCGCCGACGTGGCCACCGCGTCCGGCACCGGCCTGAGCGTCGATCTGCCTGCCGCGCAGGCGCAGGATGTCAGCGACGTGCTGGTCATCCCCGGCGGCCCCGAGTGGCCCTCCCTCGTCAAGGACGACGCCCTGCTGGACACCGTGCGGGCGCTCGACGCACGTAGCCGCCGTACGGTGTCCATCTGCACCGGTGCCTTCCTGCTCGCCGCCGCCGGACTGCTCGACGAGCGCACCGCGACCACGCACTGGCGCTTCGCCGACCAGCTCGCCCTGCGGTACCCGCGGGTGACCGTGGCGGCCGACCCGCTGTTCGTGCGCGACGGCCACATCATGACCTCGGCGGGCGTCAGCTCGGGCATCGATCTGTCACTGGCCCTGGTGGAGGAGCACTTCGGCGCCGATGTCGCCCGGGCCGTGGCCAAGGACATGGTCGTGTTCATGCAGCGACCGGGAGGCCAGTCGCAGTTCAGCGTCCGCACCCGGACTCCGCTCGTGCGGCAGGAGATGCTGCGCCGGGTCCTGGACGCGGTCGCCGAGGACCCGTCCGCCGACCACACCCTGTCGGCCATGGCGCGCCGGGCGGGTGTGAGTCCGCGTCACATGACGCGCCTGTTCCGCGACGAGATGTCCACGACCCCGGCCCGCTATGTCGAGCGGATGCGCATGGAAGCCGCCCAGGCGATGCTGGAGGGCGGCGACGACCCCATGGCCACGGTGGCCCGGCGCACCGGCTTCGGCTCACCGGAGTCGCTGCGCCGGGCCTTCACACGCAACCTCGGCATCACGCCGGGGACCTACCGGGCACGCTTCCGCACCACGGACGCCACAGACACCACGGACACTGCGGACACCGCCGGCGACGTTGGGCCGCCCGGCTGACCGATCCGCGAGGCCGGCCGTCAGGCCCTCGTGATGGTCCGCCCCGGCATCGGCTCGGCGAGCGCGGCCCGCCAGGCCGGTGAGCCGAACGGCCCGGCGAAGTACTGCGTCTCGTGCACCACATGCCGGTCGGCGAATTCCATGATGCTCACCGAGTACGAGGGCACGCCGTCGTAGGTGATGACGCACTCACTCACCCACACCCCCGCGTGTCCGGTGATTCGCCGGACCGTGAAGTGCCGGTCGGCGGGGTGTCCGCCGCGTTGCGCGGCGATCGTCTCGCGCCCCCGGAAGCGCTCCCCCGACTGCGGGTAGTCCAGGATCGCGTCGTCGGCGTAGACGGCGTGCTCGGCTTCGACGTCCCCGCGTTCCGATGCCCGCCAATGCTCGTCGATCGCGGCCCTGATCCCGGAATCAGCGTCCATGGCACCACCTTTCCGCAGCGGTGACAGCCTAGGCACACCTGACCGCGGCGCGCCGATGGGCAGGCGGGTGCGGGCCGGCGGGTCCACCATTCGGCCGGGCCCATACAAATAAGGCCGGTCCGCACAGGCGGACCGGCCTTCCCGGTGGTGGGCGATACTGGGTTCGAACCAGTGACCTCTTCGGTGTGAACGAAGCGCTCTCCCACTGAGCTAATCGCCCGGGAACGCAGTGAACGATACAGGGACCGGCGGGCTTCGTTCAAACCGCTTGCAGGTGCCTGCACAGTCCCCGCCGTCCCGACCACATCATCAGCCGGTGGTTGGCGCGGAAGAACGGCCGCCCGGGGACGGCCAGTCGGCGCAGCAGCGGCTTGCCGACGTCGACGACCTGGTCGTAGCGGGCCAGGGTGCCGCTGCCGTCGGCGGTGACCGTCCAGCGGGCCCAGCCCTCGATGTCGCCGTTCATCGCGATCTCCAGCACGCCGGCGGCCGGGTCGCGCCGGATCTCGCGTGCGGTGAACGTCATGTCGTACGGCAGGACCGAGCGGATGGTGATGATGCCGGTGGTGTCGTTCAGCCGTGTGACCGCACGCACCTGCGGCCACCAGAGCGGGTAGTCCTCGACCCGCTCGAGGGCCCGGTAGACGGCGGCGCACTCGGCGGGCAACGGCCACAGGCTGCGGAAGCGGTAGTGGGTCCAGTCCATGGGCGGAGTCTGCCCACCTAATCGATCTGAGTACGCGTACTCATGCCGCAGGGAGTGACCTGGACCACACTCTTGGGTGCGAGCGCCGCCGCCCGTGCGACGGCGCTCCCCCTCTCACCTGCTACGACGGCATCCTGTCGCCCAGCAGGGCGAGGTTCTCGATGGCCGCGAGCCCGTACAGCGCGGTGTCGTTGGAGGACACCCAGCTCGCCTCGCTGCCCGCCACCAGAGTGACCGGCCCGGAGAGCGGTTCGGTCTTCCACGGCGAGGACTCCGTATAGCCGTCGGAGCTGTAGAACTTCGTCCACGCGCGCTTGGCGAGCGTCGCGTCACCCGTCTGCACGGCGGCGTACGCGTCGAGCCGGGAGTGGCCCTGGAAGAGCAGCAGGGTGCCGAAGTTGGCGCCGTAGCGTGCCGCCTGTTCGGCCTTGGTGGCGTTGAAGTAGCGGCAGTAGTCGAAGTACACCTCGTTGAACCTGGGCATGTCGGTCAGGTAGATGAGTTCGGCGCAGAGTTCGTTGAGGCCGAAGACCGCCGAGAGGTGGGACACGGAGACGACCGGGGTGGCGGCGGTGGCGAACTTGCCGGTGTCGAGGTCGTACAGGCCGCTGCCCTGCACGAATCCGTTGGGCTGGGCGGCGATGCCCTCCATGGTCGACAGCACGCGCGCCCTGGCCTTCTCCCACTTGGGGCCCTTGCGCTCCCACTCGGTCAGCCAGGCCGAGACGAGGCCACTCCAGTCGGTGCCGAAGCCGATGGAGAGAGCGTGCCGGTCGGGGGTGTAGGGGTCGGTGCGGATCTTGCGGAGCGGGTCGAGGACGAGGAAGGTCTCGTCGGAGTCGACGTTGGCGGCCATGAGGTCGCCGACGCGTTCGTCGGCGGTGAGGAAGTAGTAGAAGCGCCGGTAGGTGGTGTTGGAGATGCGCTGCTGTTTGGCACTGTCCGCGAAGTGCTGGACGCCGTGCCGGGTGCCGAGGCCGGCCCACTGGCCGAGGTGGTAGACGTCGACCTCACCGGTGTGCCGGGTGAGTGCCTCCGCGAACCGGAAGATGTCCGAGCGGCCGCTCCTGAGGTACGCGTACCAGAGCCACAGGTCGGGCGAGAGCTCGGAGTTGTCCCAGGCGTAGCCGCCGACGTCGTACCGCCATTGGTGGCGCACGGTGTCGTAGGTGTGCATGAAGTCGCCGTAGTCCCAGAAGCCGTACCAACGGCGTTGTTCCACCTGGTCCTTGTAGTAGGCGAAGAGGAAGTCGAGGTGGTCCTCGATCTTCGCCTTGGCGGCGGTGGAGCGGTCGGGCTCGGAGTAGAGGCCGGGGCCGAAGACCTTGGCCTTGATGAGCTGCCGGGGCGGGGCGGTGAGCTGCGGCAACGTCCTTACGGCCTGGACCTGTTCGGCCAGGGCGTCCGGCGAGGGGGTCGACTCGTTGGCCCAGAAGAGGAGTTCGGAGGTGCGGGCGATGCCGTACGGGGTGCCGAACTCCGGCTCGTAGTCCTCGTAGGTGATGTTGAGGCCTTCGAGCTGTTCGGCGTAGGTGTCCTGGCCCATGCCGTCGTGGTAGAAGCGCAGGTCCATCGGCTGGGCCTCGGGCGACCAGAGCCAGAGGGTGACCTCGGCCGTGTCGGTGTGGGCGTCGCGGATGTCGAGCTGCGCCGGGAACTTCTCCCAGAAGTCCCGCAGGCCGAAGGAGAGTCCGCCGCTCGCCCCGCCGACGTAACCGAACCCGGAGGCCCGTCTGCCGCCGCCGGCCGCGATCCAGCCGTACCCCTTCCTGGTGCGCTTGCGCAGGGTGAAGCCGTCGGCGGAGAGCTGGGCGAGGGTGTAGTCGCCCCAGTGCGGGATGTACTGCAACCGTGTGGTCACCCGCTGGTCCCAGGTGGACGGGTCGGCCAGCTTCTCCCCCGCGTACTGGGCCGCCTGCACGGCCGCGCCCGGGTCCCGGCGCAGCCCGGTGATGCCCTGGACGGCCTCCCGCAGCAGGCCGGTTCCCTCGCCGCCGATGCGGATGTGCCGGTCGTACGCCTCGTCGCGCATCGGCACGCTGAAGCGCACGCCGAGCCCGCGGATGAAGTCACCGCTCGCCTTGCCCGGCTCCTGGGTGCCGTCGTAGGTGATCGTGTGGACCATCCGGAAGGAGTCCGCGCCCGCGTAGAAGTAGAGACGGATCGAGAACGGCAGCCAGCTCCGGCTTCCCTTGCGGTGCTTGCCGTCGATGCGGACGACCGCGCGGACCGGACCCTCCTGTTCGACGGTCACGGCGTCGATCGCCCCGTTGAAGCGCTCGGTCTTGACCGTGCCCTGGTCCTCGTCCTCGATCTCGGGCTGGCGGATGAGGACGAGCCGCCCGTTCCTGGCGATCTCCGTCGAGCCGCGGGTGACCGACTTGACGAGCGTCGAGCCGTTCTTGCCGATCTTCACACCGATCACGCCGGTGGACACGTCGATCGTGCCGCCGCTCTTGTCGACGGTGACCTTCTGCGCGGGGGCGGCCGGGTCGCCCGCCACGAGCGTGAGCTTGCCGTTGCCCGAACTCACCGCGTGCGCGGTCCACTTGAGGGAGCCGTCCGGCCAGTAGCCGATCGGCCAGGACTGGACGGGCACGTCCTTGCCGTCCTCGTCCGTCAGCGCGAAGGTCTGGTCCTCCTGGAACGCGCCCATCGGCCAGGGCACCCCGACGGTCGAGCCGGGCGCGGCGCCGAGGCCGCCGTCCTCCAGCCAGTCCAGGGTCACCGGGTCCGCGTCGGCGGCCGCGGCTCCGGGCGCGGCCTGCGCGTCCTTGGCGCCCAGCGCCCAGCTGAACTGGGCGGCGGCACCGGCGACGGCGGCCGCCTTGAGAAGGGACCTGCGGGGGATGGGAGACATGGTCCGCCCTTCCTTTCCGTACGCATGCGGGTTATCAGGTGCATGACAGAGAGAGTTGCGACGCCGGAGGCGGCGCCCCTGGTGCGCGGCCGGTCAGCGGCGGCGCCGGAGGCGCTCCTCCACGGCGACGGCCGCCGCCGCGACGGCGCCCAGCACGGGCACCGCCAGCGGCGCGATCAGCAGGGCGGAACAGGCCACCAGGACCGCTCCCCCGACGAGCAGGAAGGATCCGCCGGGGTCGAGGACGGTACGCCGACCGGCCGCCGCGAGCAGGGCGCGCCAGCGGTCGCCGGGCGCCCATACGGCCGCCGCGCGCAGCCCCGCCACGGCGAGGCCGATCACCGCGAACAGACCGACGGCCCCGACGAGCGGCCCGCCCGGCAGCCCGGCCCGCACGGCCTGGACGTCCACCCAGGCGACGGCGACCGCACCCCACCCGGCGAGCCCGACCAGCCAGCCGCCGCGCAGGGCGATCCGGAAGTCCTCGACGAACTCCCGCCAGCCGCCGCCCACCTGGCCGGTACGGCGGCGCAGGTGCCGGGCGCCGGCGGCGAAGGCGGCCGGGTAGGTGATGACCCCCAGGGACGCGACGGCGATCCACACGCCGGTGAGGAGGCATTCGGCGAAGACGCCGAACCGGTCGGAGAAGGCGGTGGACTTCGCCCGTACGTCGTCGGAGAAGGCGGCGGACTTCCCCCGTACGTCGTCGGAGAAGGCGGCGGACTTCCCCCGTACGTCGTCGGCCACGGCCTCAGCCCTTCAGTCCGGAGGTCGCCATTCCGTCGATCAGATAGCGCTGGAAGGCGAGGAAGAACAGCAGCACGGGCAGCAGCGCGACCAGGGACATGGCGATCATCCCGCCGTAGTTGGCGGCCACGCCGTCGGAGTCGCGGAACATCATCAGGCCCAGCGAGACCGTGTACTTGCCGGGCTCGTTGAGGTAGATCAGCGGACCCATGAAGTCGTTCCAGGCGTTGATGAAGGTGAAGATCGCGCTGGTGATCAGGGCGGGCCGGCACAGCGGCAGCACGATCGACCAGTAGATGCGGAAGTGCCCGCAGCCGTCGAGCCGGGCCGCCTCGTCCAGTTCCCGGGGCAGGTTCCGCATGAACTGCACCATCAGGAAGACGAAGAAGGCCTCGGTGGCGAGGTACTTCCCGATCAGCAGGGGGGTGTAGGTGTTGATCCAGCCCAGCTTCTGGAACACCACGTACTGCGGGATCAGCAGTACGTGGTACGGCAGCAGCAGGGTGCCGATCATCAGGGAGAAGAGCAGATTGCGGCCGGCGAAGCGGATCCGGGCGAAGGCGTAGGCGGTGAGCGAGCAGGAGATCAGCACGCCGACGACGGCACCGAGCGCGTAGAAGAGCGAGTTCTGGAAGAAGGTCCAGATCGAGATGTCCGCGATGCCGTCGGCAAGGCCCTTGAAGTTGGACAGGATCGGGTGGGACGGCAACAGCTGGAGGCTGTTGATGATGTCCTTGCTGGGCTTGAACGAGGCGCCGATCACCCAGACCACCGGGTAGAGGATGACCGCGAGGATCAGCAGGGCGCCGAGGTGCCAGGCGAGCGAGCCGGTGTGCTTCCGGGAGAGAGCGGGGGAACTCATCGGGCGGCCTCCTCGTAGTGCACCCATTTCTTCTGGGACCAGAAGAGGACGGCCGTGACCAGGGCGACCGCGAGCAGCAGCATCCAGGCCATCGCGGCGGCGAAGCCCATCCGGGCGTTCTGGAAGCCCTGCTGGTACAGGTAGCAGGTGTAGACGAGCGTGGCGTCGGCCGGACCGCAGTACGTGTTGGAGACGACATAGGCCGAGCCGAAGATCTGGAAGGAGTGGATGGTCTCCAGGAGCACGTTGAAGAACAGCACCGGGGAGATCATCGGCAGGGTGATGTTCCAGAACTTCCGGAACGGCCCGGCCCCGTCCATCTCGGCCGCCTCGTACAGCTCCTTCGGCACCTGCTTCAGTCCCGCCAGGAAGATGACCATGGGGGCGCCGAACTGCCACACGGTCAGGGCGACCAGGCAGTACAGCACCCAGTCGGCGTTGCCGACCCAGCCGCCGACGTGCCAGCCGAAGAAGGACTGGGTACGGTCCACGATCGCGTCGTCGGAGAACAGCGACCGCCAGACGAAGCCCACCGAGACGCTCGCGCCGATGAGCGAGGGGGCGTAGAAGGCGGCCCGGTAGAAGGCCTGGCCGCGCCGGCTCTGGGCGAGGAGCAGGGCCACCCCCAGGGCGAGGAGCAGCTTCAGCGGGGTGCCGATGACCACGTACTTCGCGGTCACCTCCACCGACTTCTGCCAGCGGGGGTCGTCGAACATCGTGGTGAAGTTGTCGAACCCGACCCACTTCGGGGTGTTGAAGAGGTTGTAGTCGGTGAACGCGAAGTACAGCGAGGCGACCATCGGGCCCGCGGTCAGCAGCAGGAAGCCGGCGATCCACGGGGACATGAAGAGGTAGCCGGCGAGGTTCTCGCGCCTGCGGCCCGGCCGCCGCCCCGTCGTGGCGGAGGCGGCCGGACGCGTCCCGCGCGCTGCGGGCAGGGAGTCCTTGACGAGCGTCACGGCACGCCCCATCAGGCCTGGAAGGCGGCATCGGACTCGGTGAAGAACTGCTTCACCGCGTCCGCGACCTTCGTCTTGCCCTGTCCGAGGTCGCCGCCGATACGCAGGAAGGCGGCCTCGATGGTGTCGGCACCGGAGGGGTGCGGGGTGATCGTGCCGAGGACGCCCGCCTTGGCGGTGTCGTCCTCGTACTGCGCGATCTCCTTGTTCACCGTGTCGGTCGGCTTGAACGCCGCGTACTGCTCGGTGCTCGCGAGGATGCCCCGGTCGTAGCCCATGATCCTGCCGACCTCGGGGTCGTGGACCATGAAGTCGATGAACTGCGCGACCTCCTTGGGGTGCGCGGTACGGGCGGAGGCGCTCAGCATCAGGGAGGCGAGGTACTGCCCCGTGTGCTTGCCGTCCATGGTCGGGATCGGCGCGAGGCCGTAGGTGCTGTCGCCCTCCGACGAGTAGCGCACGGTGAAGTTGTCCCAGGTGAACTCCGAGGCGCCGTGGCCGGCGGAGAGGGAGGACTTGGGCTGGTCCTGTGCGACGACCTTCGGGTCGGTGACGAGACCGGCCTTGACCCGGTTGTAGCCGTCGGTCCACCACTCCGTCAGGTCGGCCTTGTCGAAGCCGAGTCCGTCGCCGGTGTAGAACGCCTTGCCGTTCTGGCGCAGGTAAAGGTCGTAGAGGTACATGATGGCGAAGTAGCCGGTGTCCCCCGCGACCTTGGTCTTGTCGTGGATGGTCTTCAGCGCCTTGAAGTAGTCGTCCCAGGTCCAGCCCGTGTGCGGTTCGACGCCGGCCTTCTCGAAGACCTTCTTGTCGATGACGAGCGCCATGGTGTTGGAGCCGACGGGGATCCCGAGTTGCTTGCCGTCGACCTCGCCGACCTTCGTGACGTCGGCCCGGAAGTGATCCAGGCTCAGATTGCCTGCCTGAACCTGAGACTTGAGGTCGAGGAGAATTCCTCGCTTGTCGTACTTCCGAAGAAAGGTGACGGCATTTTGGAAAACGTCCGGGGGATTTCCGCCGGCGGCCTGGGTCTGGAACTTCTCCCAGAACGATTGATATGTCTGGAAGTCCGTCTTGACCTTGATCTTCGGGTACTTCTTCTCGAAGAGCTTGATGGTCTGGTTGATCTTCGTGGCGCGCTCCTCGGCACCCCACCACGAGTAACGGATCGTCACCGCCCCGTCCCCGGAACCGCTTCCGCCTCCGCACCCTGTCGTCGCGCCGAGCCCGAGCGCGGCCGCCGAGGCCCCGGCCGCCTTCAGGACGGTCCGCCTCTCCACATTCCTGCTCGTTCCCACAGTCGGGCCCCTCCCCGCAGCGTCGCCGACGCCTGCATGAATCGTTTCAAGTAAGCGCTTGCTGGCACAAGTTACGGAGGGGCCGGTGAGGCGTCAATGATTCGGACAGGAATTTCTTGTGCCGAGGGGCGGCGGTGAGGCGGGGCAGGGCGCGGGCACGATGGCCGATGGGCGGGTGACGCCGCAGGTGGGGGGCGTGCAGCCGGTGGGCCGAACGTGAAGTGGCCTGCGGTGGCCGGGGATTACGGGTTGGCTTCGATGCGCGGTCCGGGGCGTTGACCGGGGCGGAGACCAGGCCGGAGACCGGGCCGGGACGAAGATCCGTTGCGTGGGTTCGCGAGGGAGCAGGTGGGCGCCGTGGATCTCCTTCCGAGCGGAGCGCTCGAGGCGGTCGGCATCGAAAGGGGGCACGGTGAGGGGCGGGCGGCTGGTGCGGGTCCATTCGAGGGTGGGACGCGGCGAGGGGCGGGCGGACGGCGCCGGTCCGAGTTGGTCGGCAGGGCCGATTCCTCCGACGACTGCGACCCTCGGGCACGACTTGTCATGCACCCGCCACGGCGGGCCAGCCCTGAAGATCGCCGTCCGCCATGGACGGTTGCTCGCCTGATGCCGTCAGCCGCCGACGGGTTCGGTGAGTGGCCTTGCACCCACCGCGTCCGCCCACGCCGCACAGACAGACGGATCCTCTCCGCATCGCACGGGGAATCACGGAGCGCGACAACGTCGACACCGACCGACACCTCTCACCTGCGCCGCTCCATTGCCGTCAGGCGCACCGGTGCGCGCCGCACGCCAGGCAGGCGCCGCGAAGCCGATCAGGCGCCGCACAGCTCTTCGCGCCGCCGCCTGGGCGCACGATCGCGCAGCGGCCTGCCCGCACGGTGCACGGGACGTCTCGGGAGAACGCCCGGCCGGAGCCGCACCAGCCGGCCGCAGGTATGCCGTACAGGCTGGGCGGCGGCGCCGGTGCTCGCGCCCCGGGGCCCTGAAACAACCGCGGCCCACCTGCTCTCTCGCAGGTGGGCCGTGGTTCCGGGTGGGCGATACTGGGTTCGAACCAGTGACCTCTTCGGTGTGAACGAAGCGCTCTCCCACTGAGCTAATCGCCCGGACGCAGGAAGAACATTACCCCATGTCAGGGGGTGCCCCCGACCAGTCGCCGGGGGTCCGCGGCCGTCGGCCGGGTCACTCCTCGATCTTCCAGGGCATCACCATGCCGAACTTGGCGAGGTAGATCCCGGCCAGACCGGCCACGATCACCAGGCCGATCGCCGTCAGCGTGATGTTGCGGCGGCGCACCTTGGGGTCGAGGGCCTTCTGGGCCGCCTCCGTGACCTTGCGTTTCGTCCAGCGCAGCACCAGCTGGGCCCAGACGAACTCGGTCGCCCAGATCGCCATGCCACCGAAGATGATCACCCAGCCGGGCCCCGGCAACGGCAGCAGGACGACACCCACGCCCACCACCGCCAGGCCGACCGCAAAGACCCCGACCTGCCAGCTCAGGTGCAGCATCCGGCGCGCCTTGATGAACTCGGGCGCCCGCGATCCGAGCCCCCGCTCGTCGCGTGCCCCGTCCGTCTCCGTCCCGTCCACCTCGCTCCCGTCCGAGGCCACGGCGGCCTCGCCCGGTTCGTTACTCCCCGTATTCATACGATCAAACCCTACCTGAGCGATTCCGGTCACCGGAATGGTCGTAACTCTCGCCTGGGTTCTCGGCCGGAAGAGTTACGTAAACACACGCAAAACACTCAGAGGGGTTTACAACGGCACCGTAGGTGGCATGTCGATTTCGCCGACGTGCGAATCCCCGAGCGCACACTGAGCGAAAGGCCCTGGCGCTTATGAACACCACGGTCAGCTGCGAGCTGCACCTGCGCCTCGTTGTGTCGAGCGAGTCTTCCCTGCCTGTCCCCGCAGGCCTGCGGTACGACACGGCCGACCCCTACGCCGTGCACGCCACCTTCCACACCGGAGCCGAGGAGACCGTCGAGTGGGTGTTCGCCCGCGACCTCCTCGCCGAGGGGCTGCACCGCCCCACCGGCACCGGCGACGTCCGCGTCTGGCCGTCCCGCAGCCACGGTCAGGGCGTCGTGTGCATCGCCCTGAGCTCTCCGGAGGGCGAAGCCCTGCTCGAAGCCCCCGCGCGGGCCCTGGAATCCTTCCTGAAGCGAACTGACGCCGCCGTGCCGCCCGGCACGGAGCACCGGCACTTCGATCTCGATCAGGAGCTCTCGCACATTCTGGCGGAGAGCTAGGGCAACGCCCCCTGCAAGCCGCCCGGCGCCGTCCACTCGGGGAGACGGCTCGGGCCTAGACAACCGCATACGGCAGCATCGGCGCCGCCACCGTGATCGGTCACGGGGGCGGCGCCGGTGTGCCCGTGCGCCCTGGGAACCCCCGCCGGCCGGCGCGCGTTCTACAGGGCAGCGACGAGTGGGGCTGAGCACGATGCGCCGGAGCAGTATGTCGCTACGATCGGCCACCATCGGCGGGCGCCCGCCCGACCCTCAGGCCAGGGAGCGAAACGTGCTGATCACCCACGACACCCGGTGTTCCCTCGACGCCGTGGTGGATCTGGTGAACACCGCGCCGGAGGACGACGCGGCGCCGGACGGGCTGCCCGATGTCGCGGCGCTCCAGGTTTTCGTACGAAACCACAACATAAGCGATGTGGGCGTGCTCTCGGAGTTCGACCTGGCGGCGGTGCGCAAGGTCCGCGGCCGGTTCGCGGGCATCTTCGCCGCCCCGGACGCCCGGGTCGCCGCCGGGATGATCAACGAACTGGTCGCGGCCGCGGGCACCACCCCCCAGCTCACGGACCACGACGGCTACGACTGGCATGTGCACTATTTCGCGCCCGGCGCCTCGGTGGCCGACCACCTCGCCGCCGACTGCGGGATGGCGCTCGCGTTCTTCGTCGTCGCCGGGGAGCAGGAGCGGCTGCGGCGCTGCGAGGCCCCGGACTGTCGGCGTGCCTTCGTCGACCTTTCCCGCAACCGCTCGCGCCGCTACTGCGACAGCCGGACCTGCGGAAACCGGCTGCATGTCGCCGCCTACCGGGCACGCCGCAAGGAGGCGGCGGGCTGATCCCCGACAGGCGGACCTCGCCGGGCCGCCGGGCCGGGCCGCCGTCGGGGTTCGCCGTCAGGATTCGCCGTCGGAGTTGGTCGTCGGAGTTGGTCGTCGGAGTTCCTCGATGCCGACGCCTGTCCCGGCGGGTGGCGCCGGGACGGGCGGGTACGGCTCACAGCCACAGCAGGTCGTGCAGCGCAGCCATGAGGAGCAGACACCCGATCACCGCAAGGAAGATCATCAGCGGTGGCTGGGAAAGGGCGAAGAGGCACCCGCGCGGCTCGTCCTTCGGCGGCGCGGCCTCGCTCTGTTTCGTGTCCAGCATCTCGCGGCGATGATGACCTAGTGGGCACCCGCCGCGCGATCAACACGCCCGGAATGGGCGGGAGTTCGCCGAATTCCGTGATGTCCGGTTCACTTCAGCCCGCCCCGTGAACGCTTCCGCGCATGCCGTAGACGCACTGTGTCGTTTCAATGCCTCATGTGACTGTCATATGCATCCGCCGCGGCCCGCCTGAACAGCGTCGGGCCCGCAGGACGGCGCGCCCCCGTCCCGCCGCGGGTGGGTCATATTCCGTGCTTTTTCAGGATGGCCTCGATGTCGCTGAAGTCCTCACCTGACCCGGTGCCGCGGGGTGCCGCCGCGGGCCTGGCCGCCGGGCGGGTGGCGGGACCCAGCGAGGGTGCCGAGGCGGTGGGAGCCACGGCGTCCCGCTTCGCATCCCGGGCGGCCGCCTTGCGCTCGGCGCGGGTGCCACCGCGCCGGCGCTCCACGGCACGCGTGGAGGTGAACAGGGCCCAGGCCGCGCCGAGCACACCGAAGCCCGCCCAGGCGGTGGGGCTGAACGCCGTGTCGGCGAGCCAGCCGACCACTCCCGTCATGACCAGGCCGACGGGCACGAGTGAGTAGGCGGCGATACGGGCCGCCGACAGGTACCGCTTGCGGTAGGCGGTCACCACGGCGATGCCCAGGCCGGCCGCGGACGCGGCGGAGCAGACTGTCTCGGCGATCATCCGGTCCTCCTGGCTGGCTCGGGCGGGGGGGGCGACGGACACGCGCTGCGTCGCGCCCCTTCCATCGTGCACCGCCCGGCCCGTGCGATCCATGCCCGGGCCCGACAATCAGGGGCATCTCGGGGTCCCCTCCGGGTCGTCTCCACCCCAGGTACGAGCGGTGACCACAGCCGGCCACCGGACGCCGCCCACCGTCACGATTGGGTCGATGGAGCCCGGCCTGGAAGACTGGTCGCCATGAACGACTCCCCCGCGCCCACCGACGCCCCGGTCCTCGAGGTCTGGTGCGAACTCCAGTGCCCCGACTGCCGCAGCGCCCTGGACGACCTCCGTGCCCTGCGGGCCCGGTACGGCGACCGGCTGGAGCTGCGGCTGCGGCACTTCCCGCTGGAGAAGCACAAGCACGCCTTCGCCGCCGCGCAGGCCGCCGAGGAGGCGCTGGAGCAGGGCAAAGGCTGGGAGTACGTCGAGGCGGTCCTCGGCCATGTCGAGAAGCTGGATCGCGAAGGCGAGCCGTTCCTGGTCGAGGTGGCCCGTGAACTGGGCCTGGACGCGGAGGAGTTCGACACCGCGCTGGTCGACGGCCGGCACATCCTGATCGTCGACGCCGACCAGGCCGAGGGGCAGGCCATCGGCGTGACGGGCACCCCGACCTATGTCATCGGGGGCGAACGCCTCGACGGCGGCAAGAGCCAGGAGGGCCTGCGCGAGCGGGTGACGGAGATCGCCGACCGGCTGCTGGCCGAGCGGGAGCAGTGATGCGCGCAGAACCTCGCAGCCGGTTTCGGAGCGGCTTTCAGAGCAGGTTCTTGTAGAGGTGGTAGGTGATCGTCTCGTAGCCGAGTGACTCGTAGAGCCGCTCGGCGGGGGTATTGCCCGCGAAGACGTTCAGCATGAGGGCGGGCCAGCCGGCCGCAATGGCCTGCGCCTCCGCCAGGAGCATCAGCGTGCGGCCGTGTCCCCTGCCCCGGTGGCGAGCGTCGGTCTCGACGTTGTAGACGAAGGCCCTGCCCTCCCGGACGCCCGTCCAGAGCATGCCGACCGCGGTCCCTTCGTGCTCCAGGACACTGAAGCCCATTCCCGGCGTGGCCAGACCCTCGGGCAGCGAGGTGGTGGTGTCCCGCAGAGCCTTGGCCCTGGCATCGGCCTCGGGCATCCCGCGCTCGATCCAGCTCTGCGCGTAGCTCTCCTGGTGCTCTTCCCGCCAGGGGCCGAACTCCGTTGGGGTCATGGGCCGCCCCCGGCTCCCCGCGGGCAGTCCGGGCGGGGTGTCGCCGAGCGGCTTCTCCATGTGGCGGTTGCGTACGAGATAGCCGAGGGCGGTCGCCGCCCTCAGTGCCGCCTCCGCCTCCGCGGGCACCGATGCCTCGATCCGCGTACACCCCCACCCGCGCAGCACTTCCTCCGCGGCGAGCGCGGCGACCGTGCCCCGGCCGCGTCGGCGGTCCGGCTCCTCGATGCGCAGGTCCAGAATCAGGCCCACCGAGTCGCCGAAGAGGGGGCTCATGCCGAGGTGTATCGCCCCGACGGGACGGCTGTTCACACACACCTGGTACCGGCGTGAACGCGTCCCGTCGACTTCGTGCTGAAGCGGCTCGGTCGGCCGCAGGGTCGTGGTCATCAGAGGTGTTCTACCCGCCACGGAACCCCACGTCAGCCCATTTAAACGGGGCTCTTACGGATCCAGGTCCGCCCCGGACCGCTCGTCGAAGATCCGCATCGCCTTGGCGGTGACCGGGCCGGGGGCACCGGGGAGTTCGCGGTCGTCGACCCGGTGCACGGCCTGGACGTCGCGCAGGGTGGAGGTGAGGAAGACCTCGTCGGCCCGCTCCAGGACGTCCAGGGGCAGGTCGGTCTCCTTGGCGCCGGTCCATTCGACGGTCAGGACACGGGTGATGCCGGCCAGACAGCCGGACGCGACCGGCGGGGTGTGGATCTCGCCGTCGAGGACGACGAAGACGTTGGAGCCGGTGCCCTCGCAGAGCTGCCCGACGGTGTTGGCGAACAGGGCCTCGGTGGCGCCGTGTTGGTGGGCGCGGGCCAGGGCCACGACGTTCTCGGCGTACGAGGTGGTCTTCAGGCCGGTGAGCGCACCGCGCTCGTTGCGGGTCCAGGGGACCGTGATGACGGCGGTGGAGTCGGCGCGGCGGCCGGTCTCCCCGAGGGCGACCACGAGGGTGGGTCCGCGGTCACCGCGGTCGGAGCCGAGCGGGCCGTGGCCGCCGGTGTAGGTGATGCGCAGCCTGCCCAGCGGCATCGGGTTGGCCGCCAGCACCGCCTCGCACGCCCGGCGCACCTCGTCGTGGTCGGGGTCGGGCAGGCCGAGGCCCCGCGCCGAGCGCGTCAGCCGGTCGAGATGCCGGGTGAGCGCGAAGGGCCTGCCCTCGGTCGCCTTCACCGTCTCGAAGATGCCGTCCCCCACGGTCAGCCCGTGGTCGAACACGGAGACACGCGCGGACTCGACGTCCTGCAGTCCGCCGTCCAGCCAGATCTTCACCCGAGACCCCCTTCGTTCATGTCGTACGTACCCGACGCTACCGCGAGCAGCCGGGCGGCCTTCAGCTCGGTCTCCCGCCATTCACCCTCCGGGTCGGATCCCCAGGTGATCCCGGCCCCGGTACCGAACCGCAGCACGCCCGCTCCCCGGTCGATCCAGAAGGTGCGGATGCCCACGGCCAGCTCACCGACGCCCCGGTCCGCGTCGACCCAGCCGATGCCGCCGCAGTACGGGCCGCGCGGCGCGGTCTCCAACTCCTCGATGATCCGCAGGGCGCTCGACTTCGGCGCGCCGGTGACGGAGCCGGGCGGGAAGGCCGCGGCGAGCAGCTCGGCCCAGCCGGCCCCCACGCGCAGCTCGCCCCGGACCGTGGAGACCAGATGGACGAGCCCGGGATGCTTCTCGACGGCACACAGGTCGGGGACGGTCACCGTGCCGGTGGCGCAGACCCGGCCGATGTCGTTGCGGACCAGGTCCACGATCATCACGTTCTCGGCGTAGTCCTTCTCCAGAAGGTCCGCCTCGGTGCGGCCGGTGCCCTTGATGGGTCCGCTCTCGACGGTCCGCCCCGCCCGGCGCAGGAACAGCTCGGGCGAGGCAGTGGCTATCTCCACGCCGTGCTCCGGCAGCCGAATCGTTCCGGCGTACGGGGCCGGGTTGCCGCGGGCGAGCAGCGCGGTCAGGGCGTCGACGTCGGCGTCCGGGTCGACCGGCGCGGACAGCACGCGGCACAGGTTGGCCTGGTACACCTCGCCGGCCGCGATGTGCGTACGGATCCGCCGTACGGCCCTCGTGTACGCGGCGCGGTCGAGGGACGACGTCCAGTCACCGGCGGCCGGGCCCCGCCACTGCCCCGGCACCGGCGCGGGCACCGGCTCCTCCCGCACGTCGCCGAACCGGGCGCAGGTCAGCCCACCCTCGAAGTCCGCGCAGACCGCCCAGAAACCGGTGGAGTCGAGGGCCGCGGGATCGCTGGTGACATCGAGGAGACCGGTGGCGAGACGGGTGCCGAAGCGGGCGAGAGGAGGGTGATGGAGCACGTCGTCGAGTCTATGGCGGGTGTCCTGGGGGTGACCCGGGCGTGTCGTCAAGGGGGCCCTGACCACGTCGTCTGCCGGGTCAGGCGCAGCACGCTGCGCAAACGCGTTTTTGTGCTGGCCGGGGAATCCGCTAGAGTTCAACACGTCGCCGGGCCGCGAGAGCGGACCGAAACGACAGGCGGACGTAGCTCAGTTGGTAGAGCGCAACCTTGCCAAGGTTGAGGTCGCGAGTTCGAGCCTCGTCGTCCGCTCGAAGGAACTAGGGGTCTTCCCGGTCCCCTACACTCCTGGTGGAGTGGCCGAGAGGCGAGGCAACGGCCTGCAAAGCCGTCTACACGGGTTCAAATCCCGTCTCCACCTCCAAGGACGATTAGCTCAGCGGGAGAGCGCTTCCCTGACACGGAAGAGGTCACTGGTTCAATCCCAGTATCGTCCACTGGATCTTCACCCGCTTCGTCGCTCGCGTCGAAGGACCGAGGATCTGATCCCGCGCGATTAGCTCAGCGGGAGAGCGCTTCCCTGACACGGAAGAGGTCACTGGTTCAATCCCAGTATCGCGCACGCAGTGCCCGTGATCTTCGGATCGCGGTCCCGAGGACGATTAGCTCAGCGGGAGAGCGCTTCCCTGACACGGAAGAGGTCACTGGTTCAATCCCAGTATCGTCCACACCGCAGAGAGCCCCGACCGTTGCGACGGTCGGGGCTTCCTCGTGTTCCAGGGGCTGCGCGTGCGCCCGGCACAGGTGCCGGGCGCGCCGGGCTCAGCTGGAGAAGAGCATGTGGGCCCAGCTCTTGTTGTGCCCGTGGTGACCGCCGTGGTGCCCACCGTGGCCGCCGTAGTGACCGCCGTGGTGCTGCTGCGGGGCGCCCCAGGCCGGCGCGGGCGGTGCCGGGTAGGCCTGCGGGGCCGGCGGGACCGGCTTCGACCACTGGGCCTCCATCTGGGTCAGTGCCTCCAGCTCGCCGTAGTCGAGGAAGATGCCCCGGCAGCCGCTGCACTGCTCGATCTGGACGCCGTTGCGGTTGTAGGTGTGCATCGGCGCATGACACTTCGGACACTGCATGGTCGGCTCAACTCCTCGCCGGTAAAAACTGCTTCACGTTCTCCCAGGACAGACTCCGTCCGGCCCCGGTCGGTTGCACCCTACTTCGGGAAATCGAGGGCCAACCGGGCGGGGACCGGGGGCGTTGAGGGACGGCGCCGGGGTCATTCCGGGGCCATCCGGGCACAAGCGTCGATCAAGGACTGCCCCACCTCGTCCAGGGCACGGTCCGCCGCGAGCGCCTTGGCGAGATAGCGGGCGGCGGTCTGGACGGTGAGGGCGCGGGCCGGCACGTCCAGGGTCGGCCAGGGGTCGCCGTCCTCCGGTACGGCCGGGCCGCCGGCCGCGCGGTAGGCGGTGAGGAAGCGGGTCCAGTCCTCGGCCGGAAGGAGGCCGCAGGCGTACCAGGAGGCGGGGCGGGCCAGGTCCCAGGCCGGGTCGCCGACGCCGAGGTCGTCGACGTCGATGAGCCGCCACGGGCCGTCCGGCGCCGGGTGCCGGACCAGCTGGCCGAGGTGCAGATCGCCGTGGCAGAGGGTGCGGGTGCCCGACATCGGGGCCTCGGCGCGGGCCCAGGCCGGCAGCGCGGACCAGGCGCGGAGGACGGGCGGGGCGGCGGGGTGCAGCGGTGCGGCGGCCAGCGCCCGGCGAAGGCGGACTATCGCCTGGGCGGCCTTGTGGGGGCCGCGCATCGGCGGCGTGGCGGTGAGCGGCGGAGTGCGATGGAGACGGGCGAGGAGGGTGGCGGCGGGTTCCCAGGGGGCGGCGTCCGGGGCGTCGGGGTCCACGGGACGGCCGTACGGCCAGAGGGTGACCGGGCGGGTGCCGAGCACGGTCGCCGGGGTGGCGGCGAGCGGAGCGAGGAAGACGTCAGGGAGGTGGGCGGCGGTGGCCAGGCGGCGGGCCAGAGCGGTGGGGTCGGTGCCGGGGGCGTGGGCCTTGGCGACGGTTTCCGCGTGCCGGAGGACCGTGGTGTCGGGGCGGTGGGCGAGGGTGGTGGTGGCGCCGCAGTGGCAGGGGGCCGCGTCCGGGTGGGCGGCTGCTCTGACCTCGGCGGTCAGCTGGGGTATCACGTCTGCGGTCGGCAAGGGTCCCCCGGGGTGTGCGGATGCATGTTGCGCCGAGCGTACGTGGGTGCACTTGGCCGGGGTTCACGGTGGGACGGGGTGGGGGCTGGGGTGCCGGGGTGTCGCTCGCGCGCGCTTACGGGGTGCCTCCCCCACTCTCGGCTCCGCTCGAGTGGGGGGACCCCCATCGCCCACCCGTGCCGCCTGGGGGCACCTCCCAGGCCCTCAAGGCACTGGGGGAGGCACGATTGCCCGCAGCTGTGTGGCGGGGGCGCGGGGAGCTGCGCGATCAGCCCCCGCCGGGCCGCAGGTGCACATCGGTCGTGCGCATCGCGAAAAAGCAATGCCGGCGCAGCTCCCCAGCTGCGCCGGCATTTTGCCGTCCGCCGCACCCCCGTCCCCACGGGGTTTCATGGGTGGATGTCCCCGCCCGGACCGCTCTTCCGGGCCTGGGGTCGCCGCTCAGCGCCCCAGCATCACTCCCACGGACGACGCCTGTGTGGCCACCGTCTCCCAGCCGTCGAAGACGAGCAGGAGCAGGGCCGCCAGGGGAAGGGCCATCAGCGTCGCCACCAGGGGGTGGCGGCGGCCCTGCCGGCGGGGGCGGGTGGTGTGTGTCCGCTGTGCCGTAAGAGCCATGGTCCCTCTCCTGACCGTTCAGTTGTCGTTGGCAGCGGCGGGTGTCTGACCTCGGGGGACGAGTGCTGCACCCGCCGCTTGACCTCAAATCTAGGCGCGTGGCACTTCGCGGACGTCATGCCCTCGTACCGAATCACGGGCCTCCGAGAGGATGAGCCGTGACCTGCGGTCTACTCCCCTGGGTGGAGACGGGTCCTACACCTCGTCCTAGGCCTCGGGGTCTTCCCGGAGGGGGTGCCCGCTCCTTCCCGGTTTTTCCGAGCTGTCCTCGCGGGGCACGGGCTGCTCGACAAGGGCCAGGACCCGGGTCGCCATGAAACGGGCCGTCCGGACAACACTGCCGTTTCTCGTGACTTCGCTCACTTCCACCACCCCCCGCCGTACCGCCGTCTCCACCCGGCGGCCCGCCCTGCTGGCCACCACCTCGTACGTACGGGTCGTGTCACCGGCGTCCACGACTATCTCCACTCGGTCACCCTTCACAGCCTCAATCCCCCTTCTGTGATGGCTTGTTGGAGCAGACGGGTACTCAAAGACGCCGATACCGGCGCCTTCCTGACCACTCCTCAAGTCTCGCACCCGGCACTGACAATCCGTCGGGCCGAGAGGGCGCGGCCTCTGCGCGCGGGCGGCCGTGGAAACGTAAGCTGTGCCACGTCACACGGACCGGGCAGCGGGGATGAACATGGCGATGATGCGCCTGAGGCGCGAGGACCCGCGCGTCGTCGGCTCGTTCAGGCTTCACAGAAGGCTCGGCGCCGGCGGGATGGGCGTGGTCTACCTGGGCTCCGACAAGAAGGGGCAGCGGGTCGCGCTGAAGGTGATCCGGCCCGATCTGGCGGAGGACCAGGAGTTCCGGTCGCGTTTCGCCCGTGAGGTCTCGGCGGCCCGGCGGATCCGGGGCGGTTGCACGGCACGGCTGGTCGCCGCGGATCTGGAGGCCGAGCGGCCGTGGTTCGCCACCCAGTATGTGCCCGGCCCCTCGCTGCACGACAAGGTCGCCGACGACGGCCCGCTGGGCGCGGCGGACGCGGCGGCGGTCGGCGCCGCGCTGTCCGAGGGCCTGGTCGCCGTGCACGAGGCCGGGGTCGTCCACCGGGACCTGAAGCCGTCCAACATCCTGCTGTCCCCGAAGGGGCCGCGGATCATCGACTTCGGTATCGCCTGGGCCACCGGGGCCTCCACGCTCACGCACGTCGGTACGGCGGTGGGCTCCCCCGGGTTCCTGGCGCCCGAGCAGGTGCGCGGCGCGGCCGTCACCCCGGCCACCGACGTGTTCTCGCTCGGCGCGACCCTGGCGTACGCGTCGACCGGTGACTCGCCCTTCGGGCACGGCAGTTCCGAGGTGATGCTCTACCGCGTGGTCCACGAGGAGCCGCAGCTGTACGGGGTGCCGGACGCGCTGGCCCCGCTGGTGCGGGCCTGCCTGGCGAAGGACCCGGAGGACCGGCCGAGCACGCTGCAGCTGTCGCTCCGGCTGAAGGAGATCGCCGCGCGTGAGGCGCAGGGGCTGCCCGACGTACGGCCGCCGGCACCGCGAGCCGCGGAGGCGGACCGGCCCACCGGTCGGCTCGCCGAGACCTACCCGGAGCCGCAGCGCGCTCAGCGGCGGCCGCCGCAGTCCTCGCCGGGCACGCCGGTGCGGGGGAACGCGCCCTCGCGCGGCGGCAGCGGTCCACGGGCGAACGGCGGGATGCCGTCCCGGCCCGGTGGCGTGCGCCCCATGCCCGCTCCGCGCGGCAACGGCACCCGGCCGGGGAACACCAACGGGAACCGGCCCGGGCCGCGCAGTGGTACGGGACGCCCGGCGCCGCGCCCCACGGGCACCGGACGGCGCCCGGCCAACCCCCGTCTGCTGCGCCAGCGGCTCTTCGTGTTCGTGGTGGTGACCCTGCTGGTGGCGCTGGGGATCGCGCTGGCCCAGGGCTGTTCCGGTCCGGCGCACGGGATGGGCGTGCCCGGTGGGGCCGTACCCGCGAAGTCGGCAGCCCTCAGGGAGTGACAGGTCCTACGCCTGCGGGCGGCCCGTGGTCACCGCGTAGAAGGCGACCGCGGCTGCCGCGCCGACGTTGAGGGAGTCGACGCCGTGGGACATCGGGATGCGAACCCATTCGTCGGCGGCGACCAGGGCCTGCGTGGAGAGGCCGTCGCCCTCCGCGCCGAGCATCAGGGCCACCCTGTCCATCCGGTGCGGGGCGGCCTCGTCCAGGCTGCGGGCCTTCTCGTCCGGGGTGAGGGCGAGCAGCGTGAACCCGGCCTCGCGGACCGAGTCCAGCCCCTTGGGCCAGGTGTCGAGGCGGGCGTACGGCACGGAGAAGACCGCGCCCATCGAGACCTTCACGCTGCGGCGGTAGAGGGGGTCGGCGCAGTCGGGGGACAACAGCACCGCGTCCATGCCGAGGGCCGCCGCCGAGCGGAAGATCGCGCCGATGTTGGTGTGGTCGTTGACCGACTCCATGACGACGACCCGGCGGGTGGTGCGCAGCAGTTCGGTCGCCGTCGGCAGCGGCTTGCGCTGCATGGAGGCGAGCGCGCCGCGGTGCACGTGGTAGCCGGTGACCTTCTCGGCGAGCTCGGGGCTGACCGCGTAGACGGGGGCCGGGAGTTCGTCGATGACATCGCGCATGACGTCGACCCACTTGGCGGACAGCAGCATCGAACGCATCTCGTAGCCCGCGTCCTTCGCCCTGCGGATGACCTTCTCGCCCTCGGCGATGAACAGGCCCTCGGCCGGTTCACGCTTGCGGCGCAACTCGACGTCGGTCAGGCCCGTGTAGTCGCGCAGGCGCGGGTCGTCGGGGTCCTCAACGGTGATGAGATCGGCCACAGGGTGATACTGCCTTGTCCTGGGTGTGGTGCCAACGGGCTGGAACGGGTTGTGTTACCCGGGGTTACGCCGGGTGCTCTCCGGCGGACGGAGCCGGGGGCTCTCCGGCGGACGAGTGCGGTGCCTGTCCGGCGGACGGAGCCGGGGGCTCTCCGGCGGACGGGTGCGGTGCCTGTCCGGCGGACGGAGCCGGTGACTCTCCGGCGGACGGGTGCGGGCCGACGTTCACGACCTCGCCGACGACGATGACCGCCGGAGGCTTCACGTCCTCCGCGCGGACGACCTCCGCCACCGTCGCGAGGGTGGCGTCGACGCGGCGCTGGGCGGCCGTCGTGCCCTCCTGCACCAGGGCGACCGGGGTGTCCGGGGACTTGCCGTGGGCCACCAGGGTCTCGGCGATCTGCCCGATCTTGTCGACGCCCATCAGGATCACCAGGGTCCCGGTGAGCTTCGCGAGGGACGGCCAGTCGGCGAGCGAGCGCTCGTCGTCCGGCGCGACATGGCCGCTGACCACGGTGAACTCATGTGCGACGCCTCGGTGCGTGACCGGGATACCGGCCGCACTCGGCACCGAGATCGAACTGGAGATGCCGGGCACGACCGTGCAGGGGATGCCGGCCTCGGCGAGCGCCTGGACCTCCTCCATGCCCCGGCCGAAGACATAGGGGTCGCCGCCCTTGAGTCGTACGACCGACTTGCCCTGCTTGGCATGCTCGATCAGGGCGTTGTTGATGGCCTCCTGGGCCATGTAGCGGCCGTACGGGATCTTCGCCGCGTCGATCACCTCGACGTGCGGCGGGAGTTCGGCGAGCAGGTCGCGGGGGCCGAGGCGGTCGGCGATCACCACGTCGGCCTCGGCGAGCAGGCGGCGGCCGCGCACCGTGATCAGGTCGGGGTCGCCGGGGCCGCCGCCGACCAGGGCGACGCCCGCGTGGCGGGTGCGGTGGTGCGGGGCGACGAGGGTGCCGTCGCGCAGGCCCTCGACGACCGCGTCCCGGATGGCGGCGGTGTGGCGGGGGTCGCGGCCCCGGGCGTCGGTGGTGAGCACGGCGACCGTGACACCCTCGCTGTGGCCGGTGGCCGGAGTCCAGGCGGTGGCCTGGTCGGCGTCGTCGGAGCGGACGCACCAGACGCGGTGGCGCTCGGCCTCGGCGGAGGCCGCGGTGTTGGCGTCGGGGTCGCTGGTGGCGATGAGGGCGTACCAGGCCTCGGTGAGGTCGCCGTCCCGGTAGGGGCGCTTCACCCAGGTGATCTCGCCGGCGTCCGCCATGGCCTCGACGGAGGGGGTGGCCTCGGGGGACACGAGGGTGACGGCGGCGCCGGCCGCGATGAGCGCGGGGAGGCGGCGCTGGGCGACCTGGCCGGCGCCGAGGACGACCACCTTGCGGCCGGCGAGGCGGAGGCCTACGGGGTAGGCGGGGTGTTCGGCCATGAGGGTGCGACTCCCTGGTGTGGCGGCGGTGCGATGCCCTGACGTGCAGATTTTACGGGGCGCAGGATTTCGGCGGATCAGGTGCCCGGGTGCTGGGCAGGATGCCCGGGTGCGGGTGCGTGGTCCGTGCCCACCCGTTCCGCCCTGCGGAACGCCTGCCCACGGACCACCATGCGGCTTGCGCCCCCGCGCGACGAACCGCCCGGACGACCATGTGGCTTGCGCCCCGCAGACGAACCGCCCGTACCACCATGCGGCTTGCGCCCCGCAGAACGAATCGCCCTGACCACGAAGCAGTTTGCGCCCCCGCGCGACGAACCGCCCAGAGCACCGTTCGGCCAACGCCCCCCGCAGGACAGAGCGCCCCGGCCACCAAACGGCCAACCCACCCGCGCAAAACCAACCGCCCACACCACGAGCCTGTTGGTACCCCCCGCAGGGCGGGCCGTCCGGGCCGCGGGGCCCGCTGCCGGTGGGGAAGGAACCGTGCAGGTTGTGGCCGGGCGCCCGGGGCAGGGACGGCTCCCTGCCCGCGCGGCGTCATACAGGCCGCCGTTCGCTTCTGGTCGGCGCAGGACCGCCCCCGCTACTTCTCGGTCACGCCCGCCGAGTCGAACGTGGCCACCTCGTGCATCGCCCTTGCCGTGCTCTGGACCAGCGGGAGGGCCAGCAGGGCGCCAGTGCCCTCGCCCAGGCGGAGGTCCAGGTCGACCAGGGGGCGCAGGCCCAGCTTGTTGAGGGCGGCGACGTGGCCGGGCTCCGCGCTGCGGTGGCCCGCGATGCACGCGGCCAGGACCTCGGGGGCGATCGCGCGGGCCACCAGGGCCGCGGCGCCTGCGCTCACGCCGTCCAGGATCACCGGCGTGCGCAGCGACGCGCCGCCGAGCAACAGGCCCACCATCGCCGCGTGTTCGAAGCCGCCGACCGCGGCGAGGACGCCGATGGGGTCGGCCGGGTCCGGCTGGTGGAGGTCCAGGGCGCGGCGGACGACCTCGGTCTTGCGGGCGAGGGTCTCGTCGTTGATGCCGGTGCCGCGGCCGGTGACCTCGGCGGGGTCGGCCCCGGTGTAGACGGAGATGAGCGCGGCGGACGCCGTGGTGTTGGCGATGCCCATCTCACCCGTGAGCAGGGCCTTGTTGCCGGCGGCCACCAGATCGCGGGCGGTCTCGATGCCCACCTCGATGGCCTGCTTGGCCTCCTCGCGGGTCATGGCCGGGCCGGTCGTCATGTCGGACGTGCCCGCGCGGACCTTGCGGGGCAGCAGCCCGGGCGTCGCCGGGAGTTCGGAGGCGACGCCGACGTCCACCACGCACACCTCGGCGCCCACCTGGGACGCGAACGCGTTGCAGACCGCTCCCCCGCCGAGGAAGTTGGCCACCATCTGGGCGGTGACCTCCTGCGGCCAGGGGGTGACGCCCTGGGCGTGCACCCCGTGGTCACCGGCGAAGATCGCGACGGCCGCGGGCTCCGGGATCGGCGGCGGGCACTGCCGGGACAGGCCGGACAGCTGGGCGGAGATGATCTCCAGCATGCCGAGCGCACCGGCCGGCTTGGTCATCCGCTTCTGCCGCTCCCAGGCCTCGCCGAGCGCCTTGGCGTCCAGCGGGCGGATCCCGGCGACGGTCTCGGCGAGCAGGTCGTGCGGGTCCTCGCCGGGCAGGGCACGGCGGCCGTACGTCTCCTCGTGCACCACCCAGGACAGCGGGCGCCGCTTGGACCAGCCGGCCTGCATCAGCTCGGGCTCGTCCGGGAACTCGTCGACGTATCCGACGCAGAGGTAGGCGATGACCTCCAGGTGCTCGGGCAGGCCGAGCGCGCGGACCATCTCTCGCTCGTCGAAGAAGCTGACCCAGCCGACGCCGAGGCCTTCGGCGCGGGCGGCGAGCCAGAGGTTCTCGACGGCGAGGGCCGCGGAGTACGGCGCCATCTGCGGCTGGGTGTGCCGGCCGAGGGTGTGGCGGCCGCCCCGGGTCGGGTCGGCGGTGACGACGATGTTCACCGGAGTGTCGAGGATGGCCTCGATCTTCAGTTCCTTGAACTGCTTCGCGCGGCCCTTGGGGAGGGACTTGGCGTAGGCGTCGCGCTGGCGCATGGCCAGTTCGTGCATGCTGCGCCGGGTGTCCGCGGACCGGATGACGACGAAGTCCCAGGGCTGGGAGTGGCCGACGGAGGGCGCGGTGTGGGCGGCCTCCAGGACACGCAGCAGCACCTCGTGCGGGATGGGGTCGCCGCGGAAGCCGTTGCGGATGTCACGGCGTTCGCGCATGACCTTGAGGACGGCCTCGCGCTCGGCGTCGTCGTAGGCGGGCGCGGCCGGGCCGGTGGACTGACGTGCCTCTGCCACGGGGGCCGTGCTCTCTTCCTGCTCGGCGGCCCTGGTCTCCAGGTCCTCCGCGTGCTGTACGACATCGGGGTGGTGCTCCGCCACCGGACCGGGCTCGGCCTCGCGGGGCGCGGGGACGGTGGCGGCCTGCTCCGGTACGGTCTCGCCCTGGTCCTGGGCGGGGAGTACCAGCGGGTGCGGCGGGGTCGGGGCGAGGTGCGGGGTGGTCGGCACCAGGCCGTCGACGGCGACGAACTCGCCGAGCGGCTGGTCGGGCGCGGGCTCCGCCGGAACGGCCGCGTCCAGGGGGTCCTGGGGCGCCGGGGTTTCCTCCGGCTGGGCCGCGGGGGTGGGCGGGGTGCCCAGGGTCTGGGGGCCGGCGAGGGGCTGGGCGGGCAGCGGCTCAGGGTCGGCAGCGGTCTCCGCCGGCGGTACGGCAGCCGCCACGGGGAACTCGGCGGGGGCCTCGGGGGCCGCGGCGTCCGGCGTGGGCTGCTCGGTCACGGCGGCGGTGAAGGGCTCCGGCGGCTGCGGGGCCTCGACGGCGGCCGCGGAGGCTGCCGGGGCGGGCGCCTCGACGACGGCCTCCTCGGGCTGCACCGGCACGGGCGGCGCGAGCGGCGCGGTGGCCACCGGCTGACCGGGCTCCGCCAGGACGGCTTCCGGAGTGGGAACGGGCTCGTGCGCGACCGCCTCCGGCGCCGGAACGGACTCGGGCGCGACGGTCTCCGCGGCCTGCTCGGGTAGGGCCGGTGCCAAGCCCTGGGGCTCCGGCGCGACCTGCGGCTGCACGGGCACCGGCTGCACCGGCGCGGCCGCCGTCGCCTGGGCGGCCGGCTCCGGAACCACCGGCTCCATGAGCTGACCGGCGGCCTCCGCCACGGGCACGGCCTCGGACTCGGCCACCGCGCCAGGAGCCACCCCGGCACCTGGCGCCGGAACCGCGTCCTGCCCCCTCGGAACCTCGGCGACCTCGGGAGCCTCAGGGGCCACCTGGGCCACCTGGGCCACCTGGGCCACCGGAGCCTCCGGGGCCTCCGGGGCCTGCGGCATCCCAGGAGCCTGCGCGGCCTCCGGAACCTCCGCGACCACGGCAGCGGCCTCCGGCGCCGCAATCGGCACCCCACCCGGCACAGGCCCCTGGGCACCTTCCAGCGCCTCGGCGACCTGCGGCACCACCGGCTCGGCCACCGGCACCGGAACGGTCCCGTCGGCCGGCTGGGCCGCGCCCTGCGGGCCGTACGCGTGCTCGGGCCACACCCCGGGGGCCGCCGGCGCCTGCTGCTCCGCCGGCACACCCGCGACGTCCACCGCCACGGACTCCTGCGCGAAGGCCGCGGGATCCGCGACGGTCACGGGAGCGACGGGAGCAACCGTCTCCGGTGCCGGAACAACCGTTTCCGCAGCCGGGGCCTGTGCGGCCACCTGTGCCACCGGAGTGGCCTGCGCGACAGTCCCCGGCACCGCGGTCCCGGGCACCGCCGTCTGCGGCGCGCCCCAGGGCGCGGCGGACTGCGGCGCGGCATCACCCAACGGCTGGGCGTCGAGGTACTCGGGCCCGGCCGTCGGCGCGCCCGGCTGGCGGGCCGGCGTGCCGGCCGGGCCGCGGTCGGCGAGGGAGCGGACCGGGCTGGCGGAGGTGTCGGGGATCGGCGGACCGAGGTGCAGCGGACGGCGCGGGGCCGGGGCGGCCGCCGGGTCGTGGGGCACGGAGAGGATCGGGGACGCCGGTACCGAGTTGGGCAGCCGGACGGCGGTGAGGTCGACCGAGCCGCTGTCCCGGCCGTCCATCTCGTGCGGGCCGGGCTCGTGGACGGTCTCGACGACCGGTTCCGGGGCCGGCGGCGGCACTTCGTTGCCCCAGGCGCCCTGAGCGCCGGGCAGCAGCAGGTCTTCGTCCTCGGCGGGCGACTCGGAGAGGTAGGTGTACGCGCCGTGCGCGGGAACGCCCGGCTGTTCCACCATGCCTGCGCTCTCCGGCAGTCCCTCGCCCGGGACCTGGCCGGTGTCCGTCATGCGTACCCCTCGCCCATCGGTTAGTGCCTTCTACGACCAGCTCACTCGGGGCGGCGCACCGACCGCCCCGCAGTGAAGAACGAGCGTGCGTGCCCAGCGGCACGAACGACCCGCCGGAAAAGGCGACAAAGCCATTCAGTGGCATTGTCCCGGCCGTTCGACTGTCGCGACAGCGTGATCCGCGACAGCCCGCTGTGGACTGCGCCACGTTGCGCGTCCCCGGTTCTGCCGTACCACACCCGCCCCAAAAGGGGCGCGTTTTCCGGATATTGACGAACGAATGTCCGGGCCACCGGTGCGGTGCAGCGATCGGCCAGCCTACCGCGCGCAGTATGACAACAGGATCACGGGGCGCGCTCGGGTAGCACGCCACTGAGCAGGAACGCGACGTTCCGCTCGGTCTCCGTCCAGGCCCTGGTGTCGAGTTCGACGGACTGCAGCAGGGCGCACTCGACCTGATATCCGTGCTCGGTCAGATCGCGTCCGATGAGTTCGGCCGCGTCGCGGGTGGCGGCGTGGGTGACGATGCGCTGCGGGCGCCGGTCGGCGACCGCGTTGACCACGGCCGCTCCCCCGCCGCCGACCCGGACGACGTCGGGTTCGGGCAGGTTCTCCAGCACATGGGGCGCGCCGCCGTGCACGATCTGGAGCTGGACCCCGAACCTGCGGGCGGCGGTCTCGCTGCGGACGCAGGCCGCGAGGTCCCGGTCGACGGCGATGACGGCTGCTCCGGCGCGCGCGGCCTCGGTGGCGAACGCGCCACTGCCGCAGCCGATGTCCCAGACGAGGTCTCCCACCCGGGGGCCCAGCCGGGCGAGTTGGGCGGCCCTCAGCAGATCCGTTTCCCCTTCGCCGAGCGCGACTCCCTCGCCGTACTCCGCGTCGGGCTGCACCCAGCCGCGCGGGCCGGCCGAGGGGTCCCGGCCGGCGATCCAGCCACCGCCCTCGCCCGCGGGCACCGGCCCGGAGGGCCCGCCGATGACGATGACGACGTTGGGGTCGCGCCAGGTGTGGTCGGCGGCCTTGTCGGAGGTGACGACGCTGACCTGCTCGCGGTCGGTGCCGAGTTCCTCGCAGATGACGAAGGTGCGGTGGACGCCCTCCATCAGCAGACCGAGTTCGGCGGGTCCGGCGCCGGGTGAGGTGAGGACGGCGACCTTGGTGTGGGCACGGCACACGTTCACCGCGCGTCGCAGGGTACGCCGGTGTGCGACGACCACCTGTGCGTCGTCCCAGGGCATGCCGGCGCGGGCGAAGGCGGCGGCCACCGAGGAGACGGCGGGAACGACCTCGACCTCCAGCCCGAACTCGGGCGCGCGCAGGGTCCGTACGACACCGAAGAAGCCGGGGTCGCCGTCGGCGAGCACCACGGCGGTGCCGCGGTGGCCGGCGATGCGGCGGGCGGCGAGGGCGACGCTGCCGAGGCGGATGCGCTCGGCGGTCGGTGGCACCTCGGGGAGGGCCAGATGGTGGGCCGCGCCCGCGACGAGCGTGGCGGCGCCGAGCGCGCCTCGTCCCGCGGCCGTCAGCGGCGAGCCGTCCCAGCCGATCACCGTGACCCGGTCGGCCATCGTCGTCAGTCTCCAGGGTTTTCGCAGGTCGTCAGGGTCCGGGCCCGTGGGCGGGCTCCGTGAGAGTACCTGGTGGAGCTGTCCGGCGCGCGACGGGGCGAATCCCGTCGGCGTCAGTTCCAGGAGGTGAAGCCACCGCTCTCGGCGAGTTCCTCGCCCGCGCCTTCCAGGTCCTCCGGGAGCAGGCTCCACACGATGAAGTCGGTGCGCACGTCCGCCCAGGTGCCGTCCTCGGTGCGGACGTGGACTATGCAGGCGTTGCGCAGCACGCCCTCGCTGATACCGCCGATCTTCTGGGCCACCTGCTGGGAGGCGGTGTTGTCGGCGGCGGTGCGGATCTCGACGCGTTCGAGCTTCTGGTCGCCGAAGAGCCACTGGGCCGTGGCGAGCGCGGCCTCGGAGGCGTAACCCTCGCCGCGGGCCCAGGGGGCGATGATGTACGACAACTCGGTCGACCGGATGTGCCAGTTGGTCTTGGTGAGCTGGATGACGCCGACCAGTCGCTGGGTGAGGAACTCGGTGACCGCGAGATCGAGGCCCCGGCCGTCGGTGCGTTCGGCGGGGGCGTACTGGGTGATCCAGTGCCGCGCCGCGTCCTCGGTGAACGGCTGAGGCACGTCGGTCCAGGCGGCGACCTGCTCGTCGTTCATCATCTCGGCCAGGGCGGGCACGTCGTCCTCGTCGAGGGGACGCAGCACCAACCGCTCCGTGCTGATGGAGATGTTGGGGAAGGTGCTAGTCATGCGCCACTCCGTAACCTTCGGAAATCCTTCAGGGCGTGCGAACTGCCCAGCATGCAGCATGAAACCACTGAACCGCACGACGGGGCCCACCCGCGGTGAGCGAGTGGACCCCGTGCGTGGCGAAACGCCGTATACGTGCCGCCGGAAGACGACGGGAACGGCGATCAGAAGGACGGGATGACCGAGCCCTGGTACTTGTCCTCGATGAACTTCTTGACCTCGGGCGACGTGAGGAGCTTGGCGAGCTTCTTCACCCGCGGGTCCTTCTCGTTGCCCTTCTTCACGGCGAGGAAGTTGCCGTACGGGCTGTTCTTCGCGGACTCGAGGACGAGGGCGTCCTTGGCGGGCTTGATGCCGGCCGAGATGGCGTAGTTGCCGTTGATCACCGCGGCGTCCACGTCGTCCAGGGAGCGCGCGGTCTGGGCCGCCTCGACCTCCTTGAACTGAAGGTTCTTCGGGTTCTTGGCGATGTCCTGCGGGGTCGCCTCGCTGCCGGCGCCGTCCTTGAGGGTGATGAGCCCGTTGGCGGCCAGCAGTTTGAGGGCACGTGCCTCGTTCACCGCGTCGTTCGGGACGGCGACGGTCGCACCGCTCTTCAGCGCGTCGGCGCTCTTGACCTTGTGGGAGTAGAGGCCGAGCGGCTCCAGGTGCACCGTGACGACGGGCACGATGTGGGTGCCGCGCTTCTTGTTGAAGTCGTCGAGGTACGGCTGGTTCTGGAAGTAGTTCGCGTCCACCGAGCCGTCCTCGGTCGCCGTGTTCGGCACGATGTAGTCCTGGAACTCCTTGACCTGCAGGTCGAGTCCGGCCTTCTTCGCCAGGTTGTCCTTGACGTAGTTCAGGATCTCGGCGTGCGGGGTCGGGCTCGCGGCGACGACCAGCGGGCCGCTGTAGTCGGCGGAGCCGGAGGCGGAGTCCTTGTCCGAGCCGCAGGCGGTGAGCCCGAAGGTGAGGGCTCCGGCGGCGAGGACGGCGGTGGTGATTTTGGCGGTGTTACGCACGAAAAGTGCCTTTCCTTAAGGGTGGAGCAACCCCGCGATGGGTGGTGCGGGGAAATCCGAAGGGGTGCCGAAGGGGCTCAGACGGTCTTGCCGGTGGCCGTGGAGGCCTTCAGCAGCCGTAGCTTCGGCACCGGGCCGGACTGGCCGCCGCGGCGGTGCAGGGAGCGGGCCGTGTAGTCACCGGCGAACTGGATGAGCGAGATGACGACGGCGAGGATCGCCACGGTGATCCACATCAGCTCGGTCTCGAAGCGCTGGTAGCCGTAGCGGATCGCGATGTCGCCGAGCCCACCGGCGCCGACCGTGCCGGCCATGGCCGAGTAACCGATGAGCGCGACGATCGTGGTCGTGGTGGAGGAGATGAGCGAGGGCAGCGACTCCGGTACGAGGACCTTGCGTACGACGGTCCACGTGTTGCCGCCCATCGACTGCACGGCCTCGACCAGCCCGCCGTCCACTTCGCGGACAGCCGTCTCGACAAGACGCGCGAAGAAGGGGATCGCGCCGATGGCGAGCGGCACGATGGCCGCCTCGCGGCCGATGGTCGTCCCGGTGATCGAGCGCGTGAAGTTCATCAGCGCGACCATGAGGATGATGAACGGCATCGAGCGGGCGACGTTCACGATCTGCCCGATGACCTTGTTGGCCAGCACGGTCTGGAGCAGTCCGCCGCGGTCGGTGAGCACGAGCAGGACGCCGAGCGGGAGTCCGCCGACGACGGCGATCAGTGTGGACCAGCCGACCATGTAGAGGGTGTCCCAACACGCCTGGGACAGCAGCGGCTGCATCGCAGACCAATCAGTCCAGCTCACTTGGCACCTTCCTTCACCAGCGTGGGCTCCTGGCCCACCACGTCGATCTGCAGGCCCTGTTCGCGCAGGAAGCCGATGGGCACCACGTTGTCCTCGTAGCGGCCGGGCAGTTCGATGCGCATCCGGCCGATCTGGAGGCCGCCGACGGTGTCGATGGCGGCGCCGAGGATCGATATGTCGATGTTGTAGGTGCGGGAGAGCTGGGAGATGACCGGCTGGGTGGCGGCCTCGCCGTGGAAGGTGACGTCGAGGACGGTGCGGTCGTCGCCGGAGGCCTCGCCGCCGACCGGGAACAGCGCGGCGGCCAGCTCGGAACCGGGCGTGCCGAGCAGCTCGCTGACGGTCCCGGACTCGACGATGCGTCCCTTCTCCATGAGGGCGGCCGAGTCGCAGATCGACTTCACCACGTCCATCTCGTGTGTGATGAGCAGGACGGTCAGGCCCAGCTGCCGGTTCAGGTCGCGCAGCAACTGGAGGATGGAGCGGGTGGTCTCCGGGTCGAGGGCGCTGGTGGCCTCGTCGGAGAGGAGCACCTTGGGGTCGCCGGCGAGTGCGCGGGCGATGCCGACGCGCTGCTTCTGGCCGCCGGAGAGCTGGGCCGGGTAGGCCTTCGCCTTGTCGTCGAGCCCGACCAGGTCGAGCAGCTCCAGCGCCTTGCGGGAACGTTCCTTCCCTGAGATGCCGAGGATTTCGAGCGGCAGCTCGACGTTGTCCTGGACGGTCCGGGAGGAGAGCAGGTTGAAGTGCTGGAAGACCATGCCGATACGGCTGCGTGCCTGCCGCAGCTCCCGGCCGGCCCGGGGGCCGCGTCCGGCGAGGGCGGTGAGGTCCTGGCCGTCGACCGTCACCGTGCCGGCGGTGGGACGCTCCAGGAGGTTGACGCAGCGGATGAGCGAGGACTTGCCGGCGCCGGACTGGCCGATCACGCCGTACACCTCGCCCTCACGGACGTGCAGATCGACGCCGTCGAGGGCGGTGACCTCGCGGCCGCGGGAGCGGTGGGACCGGTAGATCTTCGTCAGGCCCGTTGTGGTGATCACTGGGATTCCATCACTGTTGAGTACGCGGGCGTGGGTGTGCCCAGGTACGGGAGGGAAAATGTGCGCGGGGCAGCCGGGTCACATACGGCTCACGGCGTACGGACAGGCCACGGCGGCGGCTCGCTTCGGGGCGCGAGGCTCTCGGGTGGTGCGGGGGCCCTCTAGAAGGCGCACATTCGACACATACAACGAGCACCGGGCGTCATGGTCGCCTCGGTCGCAGGGGTGCGGTCGCTCGTCGTGGTCATGCGATCAGTAAACCAGACGGACGGTCCTGACAGGTCGTCGCTGTCCGCATGCTGGACAGTGGCGGACGCCCGTCAGCGGTGCGTCGAGATCTCGACGACGTGGTCGGTGACCAGCGCCGACAGGGCCGAGAGGTCCTGCACCACGAGGTCCGCGTCCAGCTCGTGTGCCGGGTGGGTTGTGGCCAACGCCACGGTGGTCATCCCGGCGGCGCGGCCCGCCTGGAGTCCGGCCGGGGCGTCCTCGAAGACCACGCAGCGGGCCGGGTCGACGCCCAGCCGGCGGGCGGCGAGGAGGTAGGGCTCGGGGTCGGGCTTGCCGCGGGTGATGTCGTCGGCGGCGATCAGCGTCTTGGGCCGTATCCCGACCGCGTCCAGGCGGGCCTCGGCGAGCCGGCGGGTGGCGGAGGTGACGACGGCCCAGCGGTCGGCGGGCAGGGAGTCGAGGAGGGCCGTGGTGCCGGGAAGCAGCCGGACGCCGCCGTTGGGGACGTCCTCCACCTCCAGCCGCTCGACCCGCGCGACGGCCTCCGGGACGAGGTGGGCGGGGAGCAGGTCGGCGACGATCTCCGCGGCGGTCCGGCCGTGCAGTTCGACTCGGGCGAACTCCTCGGTGACGCCGTACTCCGCCGCCCAGCGGGTCCAGCAGCGCTCCACGGAGTCGAGGGAGGAGACCAGGGTGCCGTCGTTGTCGAAGAGCAGGGCTTGTGCGTGGATCGTCATGGTCTAGACCCTACGGCGTACGGCAGGGGTGACGGCGTGCGGCCGTTTCCGCCGTAATAAGGTCACCGCATGCTCAATGCCCTGTTGCTGGTGACCGGAGTCGCCGCACTGCTGCTCGCCGCGTGGTGCGGCTGGGCCGCGTACCGGGACCAGCCGACGAAGGACTGGCACTTCATCGGGATGGCCGTGGTGTCAGTGCTGGCGGTGATCCAGCTGGTGGCCGGGATCGTGCTGCTGGCCCGGGGCGACAAGCCGGCGCAGGGTACGACGATCTTCGTGGCGTATCTGCTGGGCGCCTTCGCGTGCGTCCCGGCGGCGGGGTTCATGTCGCTGGCCGAGCGGACCCGGTGGGGCTCCGTGACGGTCGCCGCGGGCGGTGTGGTGCTGGCCGTGCTGGAGGTGCGGCTCTATGACATCTGGGGAGGGTGAGATGACGACCGTGGAGCAGAGGCCGAAGCGGCTCACCAGTGGGCCGGGCACGCTTCTCGTGTGGTTCTACGGCGTGATGGTCGTCGGGGCGGTGTCGCGATCCGTGTACCAGATCGCGACCGAGTTCGACCGGGCGCCGCTCGCGTACTCGCTGTCGGCGGTCGCCGGGGTGGTGTACGGGTTCATCACGTACACGCTGGTGAGGGGCGGCGAGACGGCGCGCCGAGTCGCCGTGGTGTGTTGCGCGGCGGAGTTGGTGGGGGTGCTGACCGTCGGCACATGGACGTTGGCCGATCCGTCGGCGTTCCCCGATGCGACCGTGTGGTCGGACTTCGGCATGGGGTACGTGTTCATCCCCGTGCTGTTGCCGATCTCCGCGCTGTACTGGTTGCGGAAGGGCGCCCAGGGGGCGGCGGCCTGAGCCTGCTTCTTCGCGGGCGGGAGCTGAAAAGGCCCTGTCGCCGATGTCCATTGATGTACGACGCGCGTGTCACCGTCTGTGTCCGGGACCACGACCCCTCTCCGAAGGCCGGTCCTGGATCCCACAGCCCGGGAGCGAGCGGTGGGGCGATGAGGTGACCGCGACGGGTGCCGGCCAGGCCGGCACCACCGCCGTCACGCTGTCCCGCCCCGGACAACCCCGACGAGCAGCGGAGCCACCGACGGGACCGTGGCAACCGGCGCCCACCCGACCACTCGGCGCGGGGCGTTGAAACTCAAGCCGTCGTCGCGTAAGTGCTCGCCGGCTTCTCCAGGACGATCATCGGGACGCCGTCCGCGCCCTTCGACGTGCCTACCGTTTCGTAGCCGACCCGGCGGTACAGGCGGAGGTTGCCCTCGCTGCGGTGGCCGGTGAAGAGGCGGAACCTCTTGGCGCCGCGCTCCTCCTCCAACGCGCCCTCCGCCGCGCGCAGCAGCCGCGCGCCGATGCCGTGGCCCTGGAGGCGGGGGTGGACGCAGAGTTTGCCGATGGCGGCGGCGCCGTCCTCGGTGACCGAGCCGCGGACCGATCCGACGACCTCCTCGCCGAGTCGGGCGACGAAGACGCAGTCGGTGGCGAGCTCCTGGCGGACCGAGTCGAGGCTCTGGACGAGCGGGTCGATGCGGTAGTTGCCGTACAGCGCCGCCTCGCTCTGGAAGCACAGATACTGGAGCCTGAAGATCTGCTCTGCGTCCTGCTCGGTCGCCACCGAGATGGTCACGCTCATGCCCATGTGCGCACGCCTCCCGCTCACCTGATCGCCTGTCGTCCTCACTCCTATCCCCGTGCTTCGCGGGACGCAACCTCCGGCGTCAACAATCGGCGCAGACATCCCAGACATCTGGAACGTTCCGGCCCCAGACTGCCTTGTGAGATACCCAACTCCCCCGCGATTTCCCGGTATGTCAGGTCCTTCGGGGAGAGCAGGGCCTGGAGGAGCCGGGGGCAGCGGCCGGGGAGGCGGTCGACCGCCTCACGCACGGCACGGCGGTGGGCGGTGGCGAGGACGCGCTGTTCGGGCGTGGGAGCGGTGGGGTCGGCGGGTTCGGTGCCGTAGGGGCGTTCGCGGCGTGCCGTACGGCGGGTGCGGCGGGACTCGGCGCGGACGGCTCTGCGCAGCCAGTCCTCGGGGGCCCGCGGCGGGCCGTGGGTCTCCAGCCGCTCCAGGAGGCGGAGCCAGACGGTCTGTTCCAGGTCGCCGGGGTCGCTTCCGCAGGCATACGCCTCGGCCGAGGCCTCGGCGGTGAGCAGGGGGCCCAGGGCGGCAACCAGGTCGTGCGTCATGTGCGGAACGACGCGGCCGCCCCGGGGCAGGTTGCCGGGGCGGCCGGGAGACACCCCGAACGGGGCGCGGGGTCTCAGCCGTTGACGAAGGCGTCGCGGGCCAGGATCGCGGTGTCGGCGTTGTCCGAGAAGACACCGTCGATGCCGGTCTCGAAGTAGGTCTGGAAGACGGGGAAGACGTTGCCGTACGCGTCCGCGTCACTGCCCTTGCGGTAGGCCGGGGGCAGGAACGGGTTCTCGTTGCGCATGGTGTAGGGGTGGAGGATCAGGCCCACCTTGTGCGCGTCCGCGACCAGCGTGCTCGGCTTGGTGAAGTCGCCGTTGGCGTCCTTCGGGATGACCAGGTCGAGGGTGGGGCCGATGCCCTGCGCGTAGCCGGCGATCTCCCGCAGGCCCTGCGGCGTGATCAGGTCGGCGACGGTGCGCGGGTCGCCGGTCGCCACGAAGTCGTAGGGCTGGGTGTTCGCCCCGGAGAGCAGGACCACCAGCGGGTTGTCGACCAGCGTGTTCAGGCGCTGGATGCTGGTCGGCTCGAAGGACTGCAGGATGACCGGCGAGTTCCGCTTGTCCTTGCCGTACTTGCGCAGCAGCTTCGCGACCCGCTCCTCGAGACCGAGGCCCAGCTTGCGGAAGTAGGTGGGGTGCTTGGTCTCGGGGTAGATCCAGACCTGCTTGCCGCGCTTGCGGGTCTGCTCGTCCTGCCACTCGAGGACTTCCTCGAAGGTGGGGATCTCCCAGCGGCCGTTGTAGAGCGTGTTGTGCGGGCGGTTGGCCGGTATGCGCTCGATCGCGCGCAGCGTCTTCAGCTCGGCGAGCGTGAAGTCCTCGGTGAACCAGCCGGTGGTGGGGATGCCGTCCAGGACCTTGGTGGTCTTGCGGTCGGCGAACTCCTTGTGGTCGGCGACGTCCGTGGTGCCGCCGATCTCCGGCTCGTGGCGGCAGACCAGGTGGCCGTCCTTGGTGGGGCACAGGTCACCGGCCTCGACGATGTCGGCGCCGAGGTCGAGGGCCAGGTTGTAGGAGCCGAAGGTGTGCTCCGGGCGGTAGCCGCTGGCACCGCGGTGGCCGATGATCGTCGGCTTCGGCAGGCTCTTCAGACCGCCGTGGCCGGACCGCTTCGCCTCGGCCGCTCTGGCGGCGCCGGGCAGTCCGAGGACCGCACCGCCGGCGCCGAGCACCGCCGCTCCGAGCAGCGCCCGCCGTCCGGTCGCGCCGTTCACCTGCGTCCGCTCGTTCGAGTCGTTCGTGTTCATGAGCGCCCTTCCTGACCTTCGCCCTTGGATGCCGGCTGATCGTAGGGCTGCCGACATGACCGACGGGAGACCGCCGACCCAACGGCCGGGTGACGCCGTATGGCTGATGGACGGCGCGTCATGACGGCCCGTCGGCGACTTCCGTCACATCGCCAAGGCCTCGCCGCACGCTGTCTTTCGGGCGGCACCGCAGGTAAACCAGCGTCAACAGTGCGTAAGACCTCGGTGAACCGGCCGTACTCGATGTGCGCTCCCCATGGGGCCGCGAGTAATGTCCTCACCTGCACAGACTCATACCGCCCCTCGACATCGGAGGACCCGTTGTCCCGCTTCGCGCTCATCAAGGCAGTGCTCGGACCGATCATGCGCCTGATGTTCCGCCCCCAGGTGGAGGGCGTGGAGCACATCCCGGGAGACGGTCCGGTCATCCTCGCCGGGAACCACCTCACGTTCATCGACTCGATGATCCTGCCGCTGGTCAGCAAGCGGCAGGTGTTCTTCATCGGCAAGGACGAGTACGTCACCGGGAAGGGCTTCAAGGGCCGGCTGATGGCCTGGTTCTTCACCGGCGTCGGCATGATCCCGGTGGACCGGGACGGCGCGAGCGGCGGTGTCGCCGCACTGATGACCGGCAAGCGGGTCCTGGACGAGGGCCGGATCTTCGGGATCTACCCGGAGGGCACCCGCTCCCCCGACGGCCGGCTGTACCGGGGCCGGACGGGGATCGCACGGCTGACGCTGATGACCGGCGCGCCGGTGGTGCCGTTCGCGATGATCGGCACGGACAAGCTGCAGCCGGGCGGCGCGGGCATCCCGCGGCCGGGCAAGGTCACCGTCCGGTTCGGGGAGGCCATGGAGTTCTCCCGGTACGAGGGGATGGACCGGGACCGCTATGTGCTGCGGGCCGTCACCGACTCGGTGATGGCCGAGGTCATGCGGCTGTCCGGGCAGGAGTACGTGGACATGTACGCCACGAAGGCGAAGGCCGCCTGACACTCTTTCGGTGGAAGGGCACGGACCGGGTGTCCGTGCTCTTCTGTCTGCCATCCGCCTGACATCCGCCCACGTCCGCCTGGCGGTGGAATCTGGCCCGACACTTCGGTCATTCCTTCGCATTTACCGGCCATATGAGCACACAGCATGTCTTATTCAGACATGCAGAAACCTTCTCGGCGTACCCTGCTCAGTGCTCCGTTCGCTGCCGTCGGCGCGGGGCTCCTGGCCGCTTGTTCCGACTCGGACTCCCCCTCGCACTCCGGCCCGCAGCACACGGCCGGGACCGCGGCGTTCGTCCCGCAGGGGCCCAAGGGGTTTGTCAACCCGTCGGATCCGGAGGTACTCGCGGCCGAGCGGAAGCGCGGCTCCGGGCCCGTCCGCATGGTCACGTTCACGGCCGCCGAGAGCATGCTGGACCTGGGCGGCCGGTCGGTGCACAGCTGGGCCTACAACGAGTCGGTTCCGGGTCCGCTGGTGCGTGTCACCGCCGGTGACGTCCTGAGCCTGACCGTCAGCAACCGGCTGACCGAGAAGACCACGCTGCACGCGCACGGGGTGCGGCTGCGCTGCGACATGGACGGCGCTCCCGATCTGACCCAGCCGCCCATCGAACCGGGGACGGACTTCGTCTACCGCTTCGTCGCCGCCCACCCGGGCACCTATCTGTTCCATTCGCACGTCGGCATGCAGCCCGACCGGGCCCTGTACGCGCCGTTCATCGTCGAGGACCCGAAGGAGCCTCTCGCCTACGACAAGGAGTGGGTCGTCGTCTTGGACGACTGGGTCGACGACATCGACGGCTCCGACCCCGAGCAGGTGCTCGACCAGCTCAAGCCGGGCGGCTCCATGGGGATGGCGATGGGGATGGGCATGGGCCCCGGCCACGGCAGCCCGAGCCCGCACCGGTCGGCGAGCGCGCCCTCGACATCGTCCAAGTCCAGGAAGCGGATGGGACCCGACCGGGTGCTGCGCGATTCCCACAGCGACATGCTGCACGGCGAGGGGGGCAACGTCGCCTATCCGCACTACCTGGCCAACGGGCGGCTGCGCACCGACCCCTCCGTCTTCCGCTGCAACCCCGGCGACCGCGTCCGGATCCGCCTCATCAACGCGGGCTCCGAGACGGCCTTCCGGGTCGCGCTGGGCGACCACGCCATGACCGTCACCCACACCGACGGCTACCCCGTGCAGCACAAGAAGACCGACGCCCTGCTCATCGGCATGGCCGAGCGGTACGACGTCCTCGTCACCGCCAAGGACGGCGTCTTCCCGCTCGTCGCACTCGCCGAGGGCAAGAAGGGCAAGGCGCTGGCGATCCTCCGTACCGACAAGGGAAGAAACCTTCCGGCGCCGGATGTCCGCCCGAACGAGCTGGACCGCGAGGTCGTGCCGGCCCGCCGGCTGCTGCCGGCCGAGTCCGTCCGCATGGACGACCGGGTACCCGACCGCGACCTGCGCATCAGGATCACGGGCACGATGGAGAAGTACGACTGGGGATTCGACCACAAGCCGTACGACGTGCGGCAGCGGCATGCGGTGCGGGCCGGTGAGCGGGTGCGGCTGACACTCATCAACGCGACCGACATGTGGCATCCGATGCATCTGCACGGGCACACGTTCTCGGTCACCGGGCTGAACTCGGCGGGGGCCCGGAAGGACACGACGATCGTGCTGCCGCACCGCAAGCTGGTGCTCGACTTCGACGCCGACAACCCCGGGTTGTGGATGCTGCACTGCCACAACCAGTACCACTCGGAGAGCGGGATGATGACGGTCCTCGGCTACCAGAAGTGAGATGTCACGCGGACCAGGTGCCTTCCAGTTCCTGTCCCTTCAGCAAGAACCAGGCCGCCGCTGCCGTCGCCAGGAGGACCGCGGCGCCCGCGCCCGAGGCCAGGTGCAGGCCGTGGACGAAGGAGTCCCGGGCCGCCGCCAGCATCTCGGCGGCCGTCTGCGGGGGCATGTCCGTCGCTGCCTGCACCGCCGCGCCCAGGGATTCGCGGGCGGCGGCCGGGGTGCCCGCCGGGGCCGGGAATCCGCGGTAGACGCCCATCACGATCGAGCCGAGCAGGGCGATGCCCAGGGCCGCGCCCAGTTCGTACGCCGTCTCGGAGACCGCGGAGGCGGCACCGGCCTGGTCCTTGGGGACGCTGGAGAGGATCACGTCCGCCGTGACCGTGAAGGAGAAGCCGGCGCCGACGCCGACCACCAGGAGGGCCGCGCCGAGGATCGGGTAGCCGGTGGACTGCGAGAGCGTGGTCAGGGCCGCGAGGGCCACGCCGACGCCCGCCAGGCCGCCGGAGACCACCGCGCGTACCGAGAGGCGGCGGGCCGCCCGGCCGGCCACCAGGCCCGCCGCCACCGCGCCCACGGCGGCCGGGAGTTCGGCCAGGCCCGCCTCGAACGGGTGCCTGCCCTGGACCAGTTGCAGGTACTGGGAGAGGAAGAACACCAGGCCCGACATGCCGAGCACGGTCAGCAGGTCGGCGAGGACCGCGCCGCTGAAGCCGCGCCGGCGGAACAGCCGCATGTCCAGCAGGGGCTTGGGCATGGTGAGTTGACGGCGGACGAAGCCGTAGAGGGCCGCGGTGCCGAGGAGGGCGGTGGCCGCGGTGACTGCGGTGAGGCCGTGGGTCGCGGCCTCCTTCACCGCGTACACGACCGCGATCATGCCGACCAGCGACAGGACGACGCTGATCAGGTCCCAGGGGCCGGGGTCGGGGTTGCGGGACTCGGGCAGCGTCCTGATGCCGACGAGGACCAGGACCACCATCACCGGCAGGTTGATGAGGAAGACCGAGCCCCACCAGAAGTGTTCGAGCAGGAAGCCGCCCACGATCGGGCCGACGGCCGTACCGGCGGAGGCGGTGGCGCCCCAGATGCCGACGGCGAGGCTGCGCTCGCGCGGGTCGTGGAAGAGGTTGCGGATCAGGGCGAGGGTGGCCGGCATCAGGGTCGCGCCGGCGACGCCCAGCAGGGCGCGGGCCGCGATCATCATCCCCGGCGTCGTCGCGTACGCGTTCAGCACGGATATCGCGCCGAACACCGTCGCGCCGCCGAGCAGGATCCGCTTGCGGCCGATGCGGTCGCCCAGGCTGCCCATGGAGACCAGCAGTCCCGCGATGACGAACGAGTAGACGTCACCGATCCAGAGCAGCTGGGTGCCGGAAGGCTTGAGATCCTCGCTGATGTAGGGGGTCGCGAGACCGAGCACGGTCGCGTCGACGGCTACCAGCAACACGGCAAGCACCAGGACGGAGAGCGCGAGCCAGCGGCCCGGGCGCTTCTCCTCCGTCTCCGTGGCGAACGCCGGCCGCATGGTGCTGGTCATGATTCCTCTCTCCGTCGTGCACCGCCGAGCAGCAGCTCGACGATCATGTGGGTGAAGTCCTTGGGGGCGACCCTGCCCTCCGTCACCGCCCAGGCGGCGGAGGCGAGCAGGCCGTACAGCGCCTCGGTGAGCCACGCGGGGGTGAGGTCGATACGGAACTCGCCGTTCTGCTGGCCGCGTCGGAAGAGGCCCGCGATGCGCTCGTCGATGCGGGTCCAGCCCTGGTTCTGCTGCTCGCCCTCGAACAGCTGGTTCTCGGTGTAGAGGAAGGCCAGCAGACCGGCGGCCGGTTCGATCTCGCGGACCAGGCGGTGGACGGCGTCGGCCGCTGGACCCTCGTCCAGGCGGGCCGCGTCCAGGGCCGCCTCGCACTCCTCGATGCCGAGCGCCTCCAGGGCGCGGACGAGCGCGTCCCGGCCCGCGAAGTGCCGGTGCAGGGTGGCCCGGCTGATCCCGGCGGCCTTGGCGACCTCGTCCATGGTCGCGGTGGATTTGCGGGTCAGCAGGGCGGCCGCGCTGCGCAGCACCTGCTCACGATCGAGAGCCATGAGACAAGAGTAACCCATGTGAGACATCTTTGTCTCACAGTGGGCATGCGTGACTCACGGGAGGCTGGTGAGGTGGTGAGGCGTCAGTGCCAGGGGAGGCTGCCGCGGCGCTCCCAGTAGGCGTGCGGCTCCTCGACCAGGGTGGCGAGGCGGGTCAGCTGGTCCTCGTCGAGGTCGACCGCGGCCGCGTGCAGGTTGGAGTCGAGCTGGGTGAGCGTCGCCGCGCCGGACAGGACGACGCCGGCCCAGGGCTGCCGCAGGACGACGGCGAGGGCCACGGCGTCGCAGCCGAGGCCGGTCTCCTCGGCCACGGCCCGCAGCGCGTCGGGGGCGTGCGCGGCGGCCAGGCGGCCGTTGGCCATGCCCTCCTTCACGATCACCGTCAGTCCGGCCTCGTGCGCCTCGGCGAGGGCGGGTGCCGCCGAGGTCTCCAGGGCGTTGTACGTCGACTGGACGGTACGGAAGAGGGGCTCGCCGTCGACCGTGACGGCGAGGGCGGCGCGGATGGCGTCGGCCTGGGCGGGGCCGCTCGTGGAGAAGCCGACGGTGAGGCCGGTGGCGGCCGCTTCCGCGAGGCGGGCGTGCAGCTCCTTGTCGGTGAGGGCCGGGCTGTCCGGGGTCACCGAGTGGATCTGGTAGAGGTCGAGGTGGTCGCCGAGGAGTTCGGCGGTCTCGCCGCGCTGGCGGTCGTAGGTCTGGACGCTGTGGTCCTTGACCTCGTGGGTCTCGGCGTCCGCCGACCAGCCGGCGGTGTAGGTGTAGCCCCATTTGCTGCCGACGACCACGTCGGCGGCGGCGTCGGGGCGGGCGTTGAGCCAGTCGGCGAGGAACTCCTCGGAGCGGCCGTAGGAACGGGCCACGTCGAAGTAGCGGACGCCCTGGGCGTAGGCGGCGTCGAGGAGTTCGTGCGTGCGGTGGCGGAGGGCGCCGACGCTGCGGTCCTCGCCGAGGTCTTCGTCGCGGCCGAGGTTGATGTAGCCGGGACGGCCGACCGCGGCGAGGCCGAGGCCGATGTGGCAGGTCGGCGTGGTCGCGGTCGCCAGGCGGGCGAAGGGCATCGCGGGCTCCGTTTCGGTCGGCTGCGTCGGGCTATTGACCAACGTAACCCGCGATGACCTTTGGTTCGCCGTTCAGCTCGGGTGGTTCGGTGCGTGGGCGGGTGCGGGTGGGTGGGGTTGTTCGCGCAGTTCCCCACGCCCCTTGCGGGGCGCTGTCCCTCCCGGCGCTGAAAAGTTCTACTTCTTCGCGTCAGCCCACTCGTGCTGCTGGGCCACGTTCGCCTTGATCTCCGCCAGTTGCACCGCCACCGCACTCGGCGCCGTCCCGCCCCTGCCGTTGCGCGAAGCCAGGGCGCCCGGGACGTTGAGGACCGAGCGGACCTCGGGGGTCAGATGGGCGCTGATCTTCGCGAACTGGTCGTCCGTCAGCTCGTCCAGTTCCTTGCCCTCGGCCTCGGCCGCCTTGACGCACTCGCCGGCCACCTCGTGGGCCACGCGGAACGGGACGCCCTGCTTGACCAGCCACTCCGCGATGTCGGTGGCGAGGGAGAAGCCGGCCGGGGCCAGTTCCTCCATGCGCTCACGGTTGACGGTGAGCGTGGCCATCATGCCGGTGAAGGCGGGGAGCAGGACCTCCAGCTGGTCGCAGGAGTCGAAGACCGGCTCCTTGTCCTCCTGGAGGTCGCGGTTGTAGGCGAGGGGCAGGGCCTTGAGGGTGGCCATGAGCCCGGTCAGGTTGCCGATCAGGCGGCCCGACTTGCCGCGGGCCAGCTCCGCGATGTCCGGGTTCTTCTTCTGGGGCATGATCGACGAGCCCGTGGAGAAGGCGTCGTGCAGGGTGACGAAGGAGAACTCCTTCGTGTTCCAGATGATGACCTCCTCGGCGAGCCGGGAGAGGTTCACCCCGATCATCGCGGTGATGAAGGCGAACTCGGCCACGAAGTCACGGGAGGCCGTGCCGTCGATGGAGTTGCCGACACTGCCGTGCTCGAAGCCGAGGTCCGCGGCCACCGCCTCCGGGTCCAGGCCGAGCGAGGAGCCGGCGAGGGCGCCGGAGCCGTACGGGGAGACGGCCGTGCGGTCGTCCCACTGGCGCAGCCGCTCCGCGTCCCGGGACAGGGACTGGACGTGGGCCAGGACATGGTGGGCGAAGAGCACCGGCTGGGCGTGCTGGAGATGGGTGCGGCCGGGCATGGCCACGTCGGGGTGGGCCTCCGCGAGGCCGATCAGGGCGTCCTGGAGGTCGGCGATCAGGCCGCCGATCACCCGGGCGTGGTCCCGGAGGTACATCCGGAAGAGGGTCGCGACCTGGTCGTTGCGGGAGCGGCCGGCGCGGAGCTTGCCGCCGAGGTCGGGGCCGAGGCGCTCCAGGAGGCCGCGCTCCAGGGCGGTGTGCACGTCCTCGTCGGCGATCGTGCCGACGAAGGAGCCGTCGGCGACGTCGGCCTCCAGCCGGTCGAGGCCGGCGATCATGCGCTGGAGCTCGTCCTCGGTGAGCAGGCCCGCCTTGTGCAGCACGCGCGCGTGGGCACGCGAGCCGGCGATGTCGTAGGGCGCGAGCCGCCAGTCGAAGTGGACGGACGCGGACAGCTTCGCCAGGGCCTCGGCGGGACCGTCGGCGAAACGGCCGCCCCAGAGCCGTACGTCACCGCTGTTGCTGCTCACTTGCGTTGCTCCTAGAAGAGATACGGATGTGGCACCGCCTCCCCGGCCATGAACGGGGAGGCGGTCGTCACGCTACTGGCTAGGCCAGGTCGCGTCGGGCTACGCCCGCAGTTGACGCTGCGCCGCGATCTTCGACGACAGGCTGTAGATGTCGATGAAGCCCTTGGCCGCGGCCTGGTCGAACGAGTCGCCGGTGTCGTAGGTGGCGAGGTGGAAGTCGTAGAGGGAGGAGTCGGAGCGGCGGCCGGTGACAACCGCGCGGCCGCCGTGCAGGGTCATCCGGATGTCGCCGGTGACGTGCTGGTTGGCCTCGTTGACGAAGCCGTCCAGGGCGCGTTTGAGCGGGGAGAACCACTGGCCGTCGTAGACGAGTTCGCCCCAGCGCTGCTCCACCTGCCGCTTGTAGCGGGCGAGTTCGCGCTCAACGGTGACGTTCTCCAGTTCCTGGTGGGCCGTGATGAGCGCGATGGCGCCCGGAGCCTCGTACACCTCGCGGGACTTGATGCCGACGAGCCGGTCCTCGACCATGTCGATCCGGCCGACGCCCTGGGCGCCGGCGCGCCGGTTCAGCTCCTGGATGGCCTGGAGCACGGTGACCGGCTTGCCGTCGATCGCCACCGGGGCGCCCGCCTGGAAGGTGATCACCACCTCGTCGGCCTCGCGCGGGGTGGCCGGGTTCTGGGTGTACTCGTAGATGTCCTCGATCGGGCCGTTCCAGATGTCTTCCAGGAAGCCGGTCTCGACGGCGCGGCCGAAGACGTTCTGGTCGATGGAGTACGGGGACTTCTTGGTGGTCGCGATCGGGAGGCGCTTCGCCTCACAGAAGGCGATCGCCCGGTCGCGGGTCATCGCGTAGTCGCGGACCGGGGCGATGCAGGTCAGGTCGGGGGCCAGGGCGACGATGCCGGCCTCGAAGCGGACCTGGTCGTTGCCCTTGCCGGTGCAGCCGTGGGCGACCGTGGTGGCGCCGTGCTTGCGGGCGGCGGCGACCAGGTGCTTGACGATCGCCGGCCGGGAGAGGGCCGAGACCAGCGGGTAGCGGTCCATGTAGAGGGCGTTGGCCTTGATCGCCGGGAGGCAGTACTCCTCGGCGAACTCGTCCCTGGCGTCGGCGACCTCGGCCTCGACCGCGCCGCACGCGAGGGCGCGCTTGCGGATGACGTCCAGGTCCTCGCCGCCCTGGCCGACGTCCACCGCGACGGCGACGACCTCGGCGCCCGTCTCCTCGGCGATCCAGCCGATGGCGACGGAGGTGTCCAGCCCGCCCGAGTAGGCGAGTACGACGCGCTCGGTCATGGGTCCCTCCTCCCGTACATCCCCTTGCTATGCATGAGTATGCAGAGGTCTGCATGCTTCGTCAATCCAGCCCGCCCCGGCCACGGAGGGCTTCCGGGCGGTGTCAGGGATTTGTGAAAGAGGCTTGAACAATTGAAACCGCTTTCTCGTACCCATCCCTGAACGCCGGCGCCGCGTTCGTAAACCCACCTCTGACCCAAGTGAGGCATCCGCATGTCCAGGGCTCTTCCGAAGTACAACAAGCGTCGCGTCGTGCTGATCGGCGGCGCTGCCGCCGTGGCGCTCTCCGGTGCGGTCATCGCCGGCTCGGCCCTCGCCGGTACCCCCGACAAGAGCAGTGGCACGAGCAACGCGCGCACCCTCGCCGCTTCGCCCGGCACCATCACCTGCCCGGACGTGGCCTCCCAGCTGCCCGCGATCCCCGCCTCCGCGCAGGCCGAGGTCGACCGCAACCTCACGCTCCTGCAGACGCAGATCCAGGAGGCCAACAAGCGGCTGGTCGACACGGTGGGCCAGGGCGGGCCGAACTTCGTGAACAACGCGATCCTCGGTCCCCTCAAGGACAAGCGCGTGGCGACCGTCAACCGGATCGCGACGGCGATCGGCCGTACGGCCGCCAAGCCGACCGGCCTGGACGCGCTGGCGCCGTGCACCCTGAACGCGAGCGGGACGAGCACGAACACGGGCAGCGGTACGGCGACCGGCGCTGCCTCCGCCTCGGCCACGCCGAGCACCGCGGCCACCCAGCAGCAGTCGACCGGCAGCACCGGCACGAGCACCGGCGGCTCCGCGGTGGGCACGATCACCTGCCCCGACGTCGCCTCGCAGCTGCCGGCGATCCCCGCGTCCGCGCAGGCGGAGGTCGCCCGGAACCTCACCCTGCTCCAGACTCAGATCGACGAGGCCAACAACCGGCTTCGGACCACGGTCGGCCAGGGCGGCCCGAACTTCGTGCAGAACGCGATCCTCGGCCCCCTGGCGGACAAGCGGAAGTCGACCATCGACCGGATCGCGATCGCGATCGGCCGTACCTCGACCAAGCCGACCGGCCTCGACTCCCTGGCCGCCTGCACGCTCACCAAGTGACGTGACAGGCAGCTGTGGCCGCCCCGTGTACAGCGCCGGCCGGGGCGGCCACAGTGAGGAACGGCCGCATCACCCTGATGTGGTGCGCCTTCCAGGGGTCGCCGAACATCGTGCGGGTGCACGGGCACGGCGAGGGGGTCTTCCGCGACGACCCGCGCTTCCGGGAACTCCTCACCCGTTTCCCGGACATCGACCCGACCCGGCACGGCCTGCGCGCGATCATCGTCGTGCGCGCCGAACTCATCCGGGACACCTGCGGTTACCCGGTCCCCTACATGGCGTAGGAGGCCGACCGCGACCTGCACGGAAAGCGGTTCGCGCGCGAGGACGACGCCTCGCTGAGCGCGTACTTCGAGAAGAAGACCACGTCGCGGTGAGCCTGGATGGCCTACCCGGGCTGCCGTTGCCGCTGCCGCCGTCTACCGTCTGAGCCATGCGTCCAGGCGTCCTCGTCACCCTTGTCTCCGCGTCCCTGCTGCTGCTCGGTGCGGCACCGGGGGACGGGGACGCCTCACCGCTGCCCGCGCGCATGGCCGACACGGGCGGCGGCGACCAGCTGATCACCGCGGAGGCGTCCGCCCTGAACTCCACCTCGGGGACTTTGACCTGGTGGGAGCGTCGGGACGGGCAGTGGGTGCAGGTGGGATCGGCCGCGGCCCGGTTCGGGGCGAAGGGGCTGGTCGAGGGGGCCGAGCGGCAGCAGGGTACGAACACGACTCCGACGGGGTTGTACGACCTTCCGTTCGGGTTCGGCCTCCAGGCCGCGCCGACGGGTACCTCCGTCAAGTACCGGGCGGTGACCGCGAATTCGTGGTGGTGCCAGGACAACGACTCGACTTCTTACAACCGTTGGGTTGAGCCACTGCCGGCCGACTGCCGGGCCACCGAGGCGGAGCGGCTGTCGTCGTACGGGACGCAGTACGCGTACGCACTGGTCATCGGGTTCAACTACGAGCGTCCGGTCCGGGGGCGCGGGGCCGGGATCTTCCTGCATGTCAACGGGGACGGGGCCACCGCGGGGTGTGTGTCCGTGCCGGTGGACGCGATGCGGGAGATCGTGCGGTGGGTGGATCCGGGAAAGGGGCCGCATATCGCCGTCGGGACGGCGAGTGGCGACACGGCCCTCACGCGGTACTGAGTCCGCCTCTCCGGGAGTCCCGCCACCGCGGTCCCGCCTCGGCCGACGCTGCCGCGCGGGTCGGCCGCTCACAGCTCCGTAGCGCTCCGCGCACCCGTCGCCGGAAGCGCGACCGTGAACGTCGTCGTGCCCGGCCGGCTCTCCAGGGTCACCGTCCCCCGGTGCGCCTCCACCACCGCCGCCACGATCGACAGGCCCAGGCCCGCTCCGCCGCCGGGGGCATCCGCGCGGCGGCGGTGTTCGGCTCGGGTGAAGCGCTCGAAGACGCCCGGCTGGATGTCCTTCGGAACGCCGGGGCCGTCGTCGTGGACGTGGAGGAGTGCCCGGCCGCCGTCCGTCTCCAGGGTCACCGTCACCTTCGTGCCGGCCGGCGTGTGCAGCCGGGCGTTGGCCAGCAGGTTGGCCAGCACCTGGTGCAGGCGGTGCGTGTCGCCGGTCACCGTCACCGGTTCCTCGGGGAGGTCCAGGGTCCAGCGGTGGTCGGGACCCGTGGCGCGGGCGTCCGTGACCGCGTCCAGGGTCAGGCGGGTGAGGTCGACCGGGTGGCTCTCCAGCGGGCGGCCCGCGTCCAGGCGGGCCAGCAGAAGGAGGTCGTCGACCATCTCGCCCATCCGGGAGGACTCGGCGGCGATGCGTTCCAGGGCCCGGGTGATCTCGGGGGGCAGCGGGCCCGGGTGGAGCAGCGCCAGTTCCGCGTGGCCGCGGACCGAGGCGACCGGGGTGCGCAGCTCGTGGCTGGCGTCGGCGGCGAAGGAGCGGAGGCGTTCCTCACTGGCGTGGCGTTTCGTCAGCGCGTCCTCGACGTGGCCCAGCATGCGGTTGAAGGCGGTGGCCACCCGGCCGACCTCGCTGCGGGGGTCGGATTCGGGGGCGCGGGGTGGCAGGGCCACCTCGCCGCTGGCGAGCGGGAGTTCGCTGACCCGGGTGGCCGTCGCCGCGACACGGCTCAGGGGGCGCAGGGACCAGCGGACCCAGAGGGCGCCGGCCACTCCGGTCGCGGCGAGGGCGAGGCCGAAGACGCCGGCCGCCACCAGTTCCAGGCGGTGGACGGTGGCCCGTACCGGCTCCAGGGGCAGGCCGGTGATCAGGACGTCGCCGTCCCGGCCCGTCCCGGCCAGCAACCGGTAGTCACCGATCGAGGAGAGGTGGACCGTGTGGCCGCGTCCGTCCACCGGCAGTTCGGCGAGGGCCCTGCGATCGCGGCCGGTGAGGCCGACGGTCAGGTCCGGGTCGGCTCCGGAGGGGATGACGGCCGCGTTCGTGACCCGGCTCTTCAGCAGGCGGGCACCGAAGGTTCCGGCAGCCTGCCGGCGGGTGTCGCCGTGCTCGTCGCCGTCCCGGTCGCTGGGCTTGTACCCGCCGTGTTCGAGGGACTGCGGGAAGCTCGGCCCGGTCTGCTGGAGCTGCTGGTCCAGGCGCCCGGTGAGGAATCCGTTCAGCTCGACCACCGCCGCGATCCCCACGGCCGCGCAGCTCACCGCCAGCAGCACGACCAGGCCCGCGGTGAGGCGGGCGCGGAGGGTGCGGGGGCGGGGCAGGTGCCGTAGCCGGCGTAGGAACTTCACCTGGTCACCGGCTTGAGGACGTAACCTGCGCCACGGACCGTGTGGATCATCGGTTCGCGGCCCGCGTCGACCTTCTTGCGCAGGTAGGAGATGTACAGCTCGACGACGTGGGCGCGGCCGCCGAAGTCGTAGGACCACACCCGGTCCAGGATCTGTGCCTTGCTGAGGACGCGGCGCGGGTTGCGCATCAGGAAGCGGAGAAGTTCGAACTCGGTCGGGGAGAGCTCGATCAGCTCGCCGGCCCGGGTCACCTCGCGGGCCTCCTCGTCCATGGCCAGGTCGCCGACGACCAGCCGGGGGCCGTCCTCCTGCTGGCGGGCCATGCCGGCGCGGCGCAGCAGACCGCGCAGCCGGGCGACCACCTCCTCCAGGCTGAAGGGCTTGGTCACGTAGTCGTCGCCGCCCGCGGTGATGCCGGCGATGCGGTCCTCGACGGTGTCCCGGGCCGTGAGGAAGAGCACGCAGACGTCCGGCTTCACCCCGTGCAGCGAGCGCAGCACCGCGAAGCCGTCGGTGTCCGGGAGCATCACGTCCAGGACCACCGCGTCCGGCAGCAGCTCCCTGGCCGCGGCCAGGGCGGACGCGCCGTCGCCGGCCTCGCGGACCTCCCAGCCCTCGTAGCGCAGCGCGCCGGTGAGGACCTCCGCCAGGTCGGGGTCGTCGTCGACGACGAGGACGCGGAGCGGGGTGCCGTCGGGTCGGGTGAGGGCGGGGCGGCCGGAGCGGGTCGTGTTCATCGCGTCTACCAGCATCGCCCCTCCTGACGGAGAGCGGTGACCCGCGGCCCTCTGAGTTTGCTCTGAGTCCGCTGAGCCCGGTGGTCACTGAGAGGTCACTCAGAGGTTCGAGCCGCACAGTGGCGGCACCGAACAGAGAAAGGACACGACTCATGACGACCGTGGACGAACGGCGTACGGCCTCGGCCGTGCCCGCCGTGGCCACGCGCCGCTCCCCCGCCGCCGCCGTGCTCGCCGTGCTGTGGGCCGGGGCCGGGGCCGTGATCCTGCTGTGGTGGTCGGACACCGGCTCCGTCGTGGGTGCGGCGGGCTGGCTGACCGGGGCCGGGCGGATCGCCGGGCTGCTGTGCGGGTACTCCTGTGCGGTGCTCGTCGGCCTGATGGCCCGGGTGCCGCTGCTGGAGGTGCGGGTCGGTTCCGACCGGGTCGCCCGCTGGCACGCGATGGCCGGCCGGTACACCGTCTGTCTGCTGGTCGCGCACGTCGTGCTGATCCTCACCGGGTACGCGGCCCAGGACCACGCCTCCCTCGTCCACGAGACGCTGAATGTCGTCCTGGACTACCCCGACATGCTCAAGGCGACCGCCGGCACGGTGATCCTCTTCGCCGTCGGGATCACCTCGATGCGTGCGGCCCGCCGCCGGACCAGCTACGAGTTCTGGTACTACGTCCACCTGCTCACCTACGCGGCCGTCTTCCTCGCCTTCTTCCACCAGCTGACGCTGGGCAACGACCTCAACGGCAAGCCGGTCGCCACCGCCTTCTGGTACGCGCTGTACCTGGGGGTCGCGGCCCTGGTGGTGTGGTGCCGGATCCTGGCGCCGGTGCGGCTCAACCTCCGGCACCGGCTGCGGGTGCACTCCGTGCAGCAGGAGGTGCCGGGCGTGTACTCGGTCGTCGTCCAGGGCCGACGGATCGGGGAACTGGGCGCGCAGGCGGGGCAGTTCTTCCGCTGGCGGTTCTTCGGCGGCGACGGCATGGGCTGGACGTCGACTCCGTACTCGCTCTCGGCGCCGCCGCGCGGCGACCTGCTGCGGATCACCGTCAAGGCGCTCGGCGACCACAGCACGGCGGTGGCGCTGCTGCGCCCGGGCACCCGGGTGTGGGCGGAGGGCCCGTACGGCGCCCTCACCGCGGACCGGAGCAGCAGCCACCGGACTCTGCTGATCGCCGCCGGCGTCGGCGTCACCCCGCTGCGGGCGCTCTTCGAGACCCTGCCCGGCGACGTCACCCTGCTCTACCGGGCGCGTACGGCCGAGGACCTGGCCCTGGGCGGCGAGCTGGAGGCGATCGCGCGCTGGCGCGGAGCCCAGGTGCGCTACGCCCTCAACGGCCCGCGGGGCGAGCGGCCCGCCCTCACGGCGGAGTCGCTGCGGGCGACCTTCCCGGGCCTCGCCGGTTACGACGTGTACATCTGCGGTCCGCACGGCTTCGCCCAGGAGCTGTACGGGGCGCTGCGCGCCGCCGGGGTGCCGGACCGCCGCATCCACCACGAGTCATTCGAACTGTGAGACGAACCGCGAGAGCTGTGAGGCCCCTGTCGTGCACGCACTGAACAAGAACCGCCCCTTGCGCCGCATCATGCTGGCGAGCGCCGCAACCGTCTCCGGGATGGTGATGCTGCTGGCGCTGAAGCCGCACACCGCCCCGACCGTGATCACCGACTCGGCGGCCGCGGCGCCGTCGGCCGGCGCGACCGCCTCACCGGGCGCGACCGGCGGCTCGAGCGGGTCCGGCGGCTCCGGCAAGTCCGGGAGCGCTACCGGCACCAAGACCGTCACCGGGGACACCGTCCAGACCCGCTGGGGCCCCGTCCAGGTGCGGGTGACCATCAAGAGCGGCAAGATCACCGACGTCACGGCGCTCCAGTACCCGCAGGACAACCCCCGGGACCAGCAGATCAACAGCTACGCCCTGCCGGAGCTGCGCAGGGAGGCGCTGGCGGCGCAGAGCGCGAGTATCGACACCGTCTCCGGGGCCACCTACACCAGCGAGGGATACCAGCAGTCACTCCAGTCCGCACTCGACTCCGCGGGTCTCTGAACACTCAGGCTGTGCGGCACGTATCTGTGGGCCAAGGGTCAAGTCCCCACGGAGGAACCGTGACCACCACGCTCGCAGGCGGACGTGCCGCCCGCCGCCAGACGATGCGCCGCATCCGCCCGCGCCGCTCCCCGGCCGTACCGCTGCTGCTCGCCGTATGGGCCGGCGCGGCGGCCGTGCTGTGGCTGTGGTGGCACAACACCCCGTCCATCGCCGACCAGAACGGCAAGATCCTCAACGCCGGCCGCATCACCGGTCTGCTGGCCGGATACCTGATGGCACTCGTCGTGCTGCAGATGGCCCGGGTGCCGGCTCTGGAGCGGCGGGTCGGCTCCGACCGCGTCGCCCGCTGGCACGCGATGAGCGGCCGATACACCCTCTGCCTGGTCTTCGCGCACGTCTTCCTCATCATGTGGGGCTATGCCCTGCAGGCCGGCAAGACGCTGAACGACATCGTCCAGCAGACCATCGACTCCATCAACCAGCTCCCCGACATGGGCAAGGCGGCCATCGGCACCGGGCTGTTCGTGGTCATCGGCCTCACCTCGATCGGCCCGGTCCGGCGCAGGATGCCGTACGACACCTGGTACCACGTGCACCTGCTCACGTACGCGGCGGTGTTCCTGACCTTCTGGCACCAGATCACCACCGGCAACGACTTCGCCCTCACGCCGCTCGCCAAGACCTTCTGGTACGGCCTGTACGGCGCCGTCACCGCGCTGGTCGTCTGGTACCGGATCCTCACCCCGATCCGGCTCAACCTGCGGCACCGGATGCGGGTCGAGGCGGTCATCGAGGAGACGCCGGGCATCGTGTCGGTGCTGATCGGCGGCCGCAAGCTGCACCGGATGGGCGCGGAGGCCGGCCAGTTCTTCCGCTGGCGGTTCATGGCCCCCGGGATGCGGTTCAGCTCACACCCGTACTCGCTGTCGGCGGCGCCCCGCCCCGACATGCTGCGGATCACCGTCAAGGCGATCGGCGACCACAGCGCGCGGCTGCGCGAACTGCGGCCCGGAACCAGGGTGTGGGCCGAAGGGCCGTACGGGGCGATGACCGCGTCCCGGCGCAGCCGCGGCAAGGTCCTGCTGGTGGCGGGCGGTGTCGGGATCACGCCCATGCGGGCGCTGTTCGAGACGCTGCCCGGCGCCGCCGGCGACCTGACCCTGCTCTACCGGGCCAACACCACGCAGGACCTGGCGCTCTGGGACGAACTCGCCAAGATCGCCAACGAGCGCGGGGCCCGGCTGATGTACGCGGTCAACAGCCCGGAGGGTGAGCGGCCGGACATCTCCGCGGAGAACCTCCAGCGGAAGATCCCGGACATCGACGACCACGACGTCTTCATGTGCGGCCCGCCCGGGTTCGCGCAGGGCGTGTACGAAGCACTGCGCGGCGCGGGAGTTCCCGCCCGCCGCATCCATCACGAGTCGTTCGAGATGTGAGCGACGGGACCACACGGGAATCCAGGGAATCGGGAGTTCGTAAGCGATGAGGAAGAGTCACCCCATCAGGCGTGTGGTGCTGGCCACCGCGGCGACCGTGTCCGGCGTCGTGCTGCTGCTGTCGCTGAAGCCGTCGTCCGACCCGGCGTCCGCGGCGGCGGGCGCGGCCCCGTCGGCCGCGGCGGCGGGGCAGGAGTCGCCGCAGGGCGGCACCGGGGCCGCCGGCGCCACCACCGTCACCGGTGACGCGACCCAGACCCAGTACGGGGTCGTGCAGGTGCGGCTGACCGTCGCCAACGGCAAGATCACCCAGGCCGAGGCGATCCAGGCGCCCAAGGGCGGCACCAGCGACCAGAAGACCGCGCTGTCGGTGCCGCAGCTGAACAAGGAGACGGTGGCGGCGCAGAGCGCGAACATCGACGCGGTCTCCGGCGCGACCTACACCAGTACCGGCTACAAGCAGTCCCTGCAGTCGGCGCTGGACAAGATGAAGGAGACGGCGGGCGCGACCGGTTCCTCGGGCTCCTCGTCGGGTTCCTCCTCCGGCTCCGCGCAGGCGCAGGCCAAGACGGTGACCGGGCAGGTCGCGCAGACCCAGTACGGGCCGGTGCAGGTCCGGATCACCGTCGCCGGCGGAAAGATCACCAAGGCGGAGGCCGTGCAGGCGCCCAGCGGCGGCACCAGCGACCAGAAGACCGCGCTGTCCGTACCGAAGCTCAACCAGGAGGCGGTGGCGGCCGGGAACGCGAACATCGACTCGGTCTCCGGGGCCACCTACACCAGCACCGGCTACAAGCAGTCCCTGCAGTCGGCGCTGGACCAGGCCGGTGGCTGAGGCCGTGGCCGAGTCCGCGGAGGCTCCGGTCGCGGTACGTCACGCCGAGGAGGTCATGGGGACCGTCTTCTCCTTCGACATCCGCGGCGGGGATCCGGACGCCGTACGGGCGGCTCTCGACGAGTCGGTCGCCGGGCTGCACCGGGTCGACGAGGTGTTCAGTACCTACCGTGAGAACAGCCAGCTGTCCCGGCTGGCGCGGGAGGAGATCGACCTCGCGGAGTGCGACCCCGAGATGGTGGAGGTGCTGGACCTCGCGGCCGAGGCGGAACGGGTGAGCGACGGCTGGTTCAGCACGCGCTACCGGGGTCGCCTCGACCCCACCGGCATCGTCAAGGGCTGGTCCGTCGAGCGGGCGGCGCGGGCGCTGGCGCGGGTGGCCGGGGTGACCGGGGTGAGCGTGAACGGCGGGGGCGACGTCCAGATGTTCGGCGCGCCCGAGCCCACGCGGGCATGGCGGGTGGGAATCGCCGATCCGCTCAGGCCGGGCGGGCTGGCGGCGGTGATCACGGCGGCGGGGGTGGACGAGCTGGCGGTGGCCACGTCCGGTACGGCGGAGCGGGGCGCCCATATCGTCGACCCGCGGACCGGGAAGTCGGCGGTGACGGACCTGGTGGCCGTGACGGTGGTCGGCCCCCGTCTGACCTGGGCGGACTGCTGGGCCACGGCGGCGTTCGCGATGGGATCACGGGCCGGGTTGGCCTGGCTGGAGTCGCTGCCGGGTGTGGAGGGGCTGTTGATCACTGCGGGCGATGAGGTGCGGTGCACCGGGGGGCTGGCCGCGCGTCTGGGCTGAGGTGGGGGGTAGGGACGCTCACCGGAGCTTGCCGGGTGCCGCCGCGCCCACCCGTGCCGCCCTGCGCCCCGCCTGCCCGCGGCTGAGGTAGCTGAGAAAGGGGGCGGCTGGGCAGCGCCCGGTAGGGGCGCTGGGGGCACCCCCGGCCGAAGGCTGGGGGAGGAACTACGCGACCAGCCACGAACCACCCGCAGCCGCCGACACGCGAACTCTGCCGCGAAGTTTTTCAGATTCGTCCCGTAAAACGCCATCCCAACCCCCCTCCCGGCCGTACCCCCTGTGAAGCAAGTTTCGGGAGGAACACCATGGCCGTCTTCAGCAACCTCATGCCGTTCGGGCATCGGGACCACGACCGCGATCACGACGACCGTCACGGGCACCGTCACGGGCACCACCACGGGCACGACCACGATCGCGACCGCCACGACCGTCACGGTCACCGGCACGACCACGGCGACCGGCACGACCACGACCACGACCGCTACTGACCACACCTGAAGGCTGAGCGGACCGGCCACCGGGGCTGCCGGTCCGCTTCGCCGCGGTTTCCGAGGAACCCCTGTCATGGCGCATGTGCTACGGCGTCTGCTGTCGGTCGACGAGCCCTCCGACACCGTGGTGGCGGCCGCTCCCCCGGTCCCCCCGTATGAGGTGTTCCGGCGGTTCTGGCCGTACACCCGCGGTGGCCGCCGCTGGCTGGTGCCCGTCGTCCTGCTGAGCCTGACCGCCCCGGTCGTCGACGCGGCGGAACTCTGGCTGTTCAAGACCGTCGTGGACGACGTGCTGGTGCCACGGGATCTGCGGCCGTTCCTGTGGGTCGCACCGGCCTATCTCGGTCTCGTCGTCTGCTCCGGCGTGCTGGGCTTCGCCGACGACGTGACGTCCACCTGGGTCGGCGAACGGTTTCTGCTGTCGCTGCGCTCCGATGTCTTCCGGCACGTCCAGGGGCTGTCGCTCGGCTTCTTCGAGCGCCGTCGGCTCGGGGACGTGCTCTCCCGGGTCACCGGCGACGTCGACGCCGTGGAGACGTTCCTGCTCTCGGGTGTGGCGGACGCCCTGTACTACGTGATCCGCCTCGGTGTCTTCGTCGGTCTGCTGTTCTACCTGCGCTGGGACCTGACCCTGCTCGCCCTCGTCATCGTGCCGCTGTTCTGGGGGGCCGCCCGGCACTTCTCCCGGCTGATCAAGGAGGCGTCGCGGGAGCGCAGGCGCCGCGGCGGCTCGCTCAGTGCGATCGCCGAGGAGTCGCTGGCCAACGTGGTGCTGGTGCAGGCGTACAACCGGCAGGAATGGGAGGGGCGCCGGTTCGACCGGGAGAACCTCGGCAGGTTCCGGGCGGCGATGGCCTCCGCACGGATCCGTGCCGTGTACGGACCCGTCGTCGAGTTCATCGAGGTGGCGGGCGGCCTCGCGGTGCTGGGCCTCGGCACCTGGAAGCTGGCGGAGGGCCAGCTCACCCTCGGCGGACTGCTGGTGTTCCTCGCGCTGATCGGCAAGCTGTACAGCCCCGTGCACGGCCTGTCCGGGCTGGGCACCGCCTTCTACGCGGCCTCCGCCTCGGCGGAACGGATCATCGAACTGCTGGACCAGCGGCCCCAGGTGACCGAGGCGCCGGAGGCCCGGCGGATCCGCCGGGCGCGGGGTGCCGTGGAGTTCGACGGGGTGTGGTTCCGCTATCCCGGTACCGAGGCCTGGGCGCTGTCGGACGTGTCCTTCGAGGTGGCGCCCGGGGAGACGCTGGCGCTGGTCGGGGCGAGCGGGGCGGGCAAGTCCACGGTCGCGAAGCTGCAGTTGCGGTTCTACGACCCCGACCGGGGCGCGGTCCGCCTGGACGGGACCGACCTGCGCGAGTTCAGCCTGTCGGACGTGCGGGAGAGCATCGCGGTGGTGTTGCAGGAGACGCTCGTCTTCCACGGCACCGTGCGGGACAACATCGCCTACGGCCGGCCCGGGTCGACGGAGGCGGAGATCGTCGCGGCGGCGCGGGCCGCGGACGCGCACGAGTTCGTCGAGCGGCTCCCGGATGGCTACGACACGCTCGTCGGGCAGCGTGGCCGGACGCTCTCCGGCGGCCAGTGCCAGCGGCTGGCGATCGCCCGGGCGATGATCCGGGACGCGCCGGTGCTGCTCCTGGACGAACCGACCGCCGGGCTCGACGTCCGCTCGGGCCGGCGGATCATGGATCCGCTGCGCCGGCTGATGGCCGGGCGGACGACCGTCGTCATCTCCCACAACCTGCTGACCGTCCGCGACGCCACCCGGATCGTGGTGCTCGACCGCGGCCGGGTCGTCGAGGACGGCGCGCACGCGGATCTGCTCCGGCGGGAGGGGACGTACGCCCGGCTGCACCGGCTGAACGCGGGCGCGGTGCTGTCATGAGCCTCGCGGGCCGAGCCCTGCCGGTGCGTACTCGAGAGGGGCGGTTCACGTCCGCGGGGCCACCACCTTCCCCTTCTGCAGTTCGGCGGTGGCCAGGACGGCGCCGGCGGGAGAGGTCAGACGGGCGCCGGTGTACTTGGTGAGGTCGACGGGGACCGCCACGCCCCAGTTGCCGCGTCCGGCCCGCAGCGGGAACTGGCCGACCCCGACGGTGGCGCCGTCGGCGCGTTCGAGGAGGCACGTCACCTTGCCGGTGTACGGAGTGCCGGTGAGCGCGACGGACACGAAGATCCAGGCGGGGCTGCCGGGGTGGGCGTAGACCTCGCCGACGGGCTGCCCCCCGCCGGCCGGGATCATGTCCCCGACCAGCACGGGTTCGGACTCGACGGCGGGCGGCGCCGAGGCGGTGACCTCCTGGACGGCGGTGCCGACCGCCCAGCCGGCGAATCCGACCGCGACGGCGAGGGCGGCGGCGACCGCCGCGAGCCGCAGCCGGGCCCGCCGGGCGTGGCTGCGCCAGTCCCGGGGGGCGCGGACGGCGGACCGCTGCCCTTCGGGCCCCGCCGCCTGCTCGGTGACACTGCGCGCCACCCGGGTCTCGAAGCCGGGCGGCGGCTCGCGCTCCGGCAGCAGGCCGATCAACCGGTCGCCGATCCCGGTCAGCTGGCGTACGTACTCCCGGCAGTCCGCACACCCGTCCAGATGGGCGACGGCCTCGGCCCGCTCGCGGCCGGGCAGTACGCCCAGCGCCAGTTCGGCGCCGACCTCCCGCAGCCTCTCGCAGTGCGCGTCACTGGACATGGTCGCCTCGCTTCGGAGACGCGAGTGCGGTGCGGAGTTTCGCCATCGCCGCTCTGATCCGCGTCTTGGCGGTGCCCAGCGGGATCTGCTCCGCGTCGGCGATCTGCTGGGCGGTCATGCCGTAGATGCCTGCCATCATCAGGGCCCTGGCCTGCTCCCTCGGCAACCGTGCCAGTGCGGCCCGGAGCTGGGTGGAGGCCTCGTCGGCCAGCGCCCATCGCTCGGGGGTCTCGGTGACGGCGTCGAGGAGGGGGTCGAGGTCCTCGGGTGCCATCGGTTCCGTCCGCCGGGCGCGGACGGCGTCGACGGCGAGGTTGTGCGCGATGGTCGTCAGCCAGGTCGCGACCGAGCCGCGGCGCGAGTCGTAGACCTGGGCATGCCGCCAGGCGCGCTCGAACGTCTGCTGGGAGACGTCTTCGGCGAGCTGCTGGTCCCCGGTGACGGCCATGGCGACCCCGAAGACCCGGTGCTGGAACCTCCGTACGAAGATCACAGCGAGCTCCGGATCTCCGGTGGCCAGCCCGGACAGCAGAGCCTCGTCCGGGAGGCGGCCGACGGGGAACCGGAATCCCGACACACCTCTGTATACGTTCGACGGCCGCCAGGGGATTGCTCTCCCGCCTGTCCGCCCGCCGCGGAAGATCACATGCCCATTGTCCGTCGGCGGGCCGGGCCCCGCACGCGGGTCAGTGGCCGTTCTGGGCCAGACGCAGCAGGTGGTCCGCGAGCGCCTGGCCGCCGGTCGGCTCCCGGCTGATGAGCAGCAGCGTGTCGTCACCCGCGATCGTCCCCAGGATGTCCTGCAGCTCCGCCTGGTCGATCGCCGAGGCGAGGAACTGCGCCGCTCCCGGCGGGGTCCGCAGGACGACCAGGTTCGCCGACGCCTCCGCGGAGATCAGGAGTTCCTGGGAGAGACGCCGCATCCGCTCCTCCTTCGCCGACCCCCCCAGCGGCGCACGCGGGGTACGGAAACCCCCCTCGCTCGGCACCGCGTAGATCAGTTCCCCGTCGGTGTTGCGGATCTTCACCGCGTTCAGCTCGTCGAGGTCCCGGGAGAGCGTCGCCTGGGTGACCGTCAGTCCGTCGTCGGCGAGCAGCTTCGCGAGCTGGCTCTGCGACCGCACGGGCTGCCGGTTGAGGATGTCCACGATCCGCCGGTGCCGGGCGGTCCGGGTCTGCGGTACCGCGGGCCCCGCCCCGCCCGACTGGTCGAACTCCTGCGCCTGGCTCATCGTCGTCTCATTCTCCGGATCGTCCGTCCCCGCTCGCTGCGTCGAGGATGCCCGGCAGGGCACTGAGCAGCGCGTCCGCCTCGTCGTCGCGGAGGTTCAGCGGGGGCATCAGCCGAACGACGTCCGGGGCGGGCGCGTTCACCAGGAACCCGGCCTCCTGAGCCACCTGCTGCACCTGTGCTGCCAGCGGCTCGGTGAGCACGATACCCAGGAGGAGACCCGCACCCCGGACATAATCGATCAACCCGTGGCCGAGGCCCTCGATTCCGTCCCGCAACTTCTCGCTCTGCCGCTTGACGTTCTCCAGCAACCCCTCGTTCTCGATGGTGTCGAGGACGGCGAGGCCGGCGGCGCAGGCGACCGGGTTGCCGCCGAAGGTCGTGCCGTGGTGGCCCGGCTGGAGGAGTTCGGCAGCCCGGCCGAAAGCCACGGTCGCGCCGAGCGGCAGTCCGCCGCCGAGCTGCTTGGCGAGGGTGACGACGTCGGGCAGCACGCCCTCGTGGGCCTGGTACTCGAACCACGTGCCGGTCCGGCCGATGCCGGTCTGCACCTCGTCGAGGACGAGCAGGGCACCGGTGGCCGCGGTGATCGCACGGGCCGCCTTGAGATAGCCGGCCGGGGGTACGACCACGCCGTTCTCGCCCTGCACGGGCTCGATGACGACCAGGGCGGTGTCCTCGGTGACGGCGGCGGCCAGCGCCCGTGCGTCACCGTAGGGCACGTGGGTGACGTCGGCGGGCAGCGGGCGGAACGGGTCCTGCTTGGCGGGCTGCCCGGTGAGCGCGAGGGCGCCCATCGTACGGCCGTGGAAGCCGCCGTCGGTGGCGACCATGTGGGTGCGCCCGGTCAGCCGGCCGATCTTGAAGGCGGCCTCGTTGGCCTCGGCGCCGGAGTTGCAGAAGAAGACCCTGCCCTCCCGGCCGAAGAGCTGGAGCAGCCGTTCGGCGAGGGTGACGGTGGGCTCGGCCATGAAGAAGTTGGAGATGTGACCGAGGGACGCGATCTGCCGGGTCACGGCCTCGACGATCGCCGGGTGGGCGTGGCCGAGCGCGTTGGTGGCGATACCGCCGACGAAGTCGTAGTACTGCTGGTCCTCGGTGTCCCACACCTTGACGCCCTCGCCGCGTACCAGGGGCAGCCGCGGGGTGCCGTAGTTGTTCATGAGCGCGCCCTGCCACCGCGTGGTCAGCTCCTGGTTGCTCATGACCGTTCCCCCTGTCGCTCGTCGGGCACGACCATCGTGCCGATGCCTTCGTCCGTGAAGATCTCCAGCAGGATCGAGTGCTGGACCCGGCCGTCGATGACGCGGGCGGTGGTGACGCCGTTGCGTACGGCGTGCAGACAGCCCTCCATCTTCGGCACCATGCCGGAACTCAGCTCCGGCAGCAGCTTCTCCAGTTGGGAAGCGGTGAGACGGCTGATCACCTCGTCGGAGTTCGGCCAGTCCTCGTAGAGGCCCTCGACGTCGGTGAGGACCATGAGGGTCTCGGCGCCCAGCGCAGCAGCGAGTGCCGCAGCCGCCGTATCAGCATTGACGTTGTAGACATGTCCGTCGTCCTCGGAGCGGGCGATGGAGGAGACGACCGGGATCCGGCCGTCGGCGAGCAGGGCCTCGATCGCGCCCGTGTCGATCGAGGTGATCTCGCCGACCCGCCCGATGTCGACGAGCTCGCCGTCGATCTCGGGCCGGTGCTGGGTGGCGGTGATGGTGTGGGCGTCCTCGCCGGTCAGCCCGACGGCCAGCGGGCCGTGCTGGTTGAGCAGTCCGACCAGTTCGCGCTGGACCTGGCCGGCGAGCACCATCCGTACGACGTCCATGGCGTCCTCGGTGGTGACCCGGAGTCCGGCCTTGAACTCGCTGACGATGCCGTGCCGGTCGAGGGCGGCGCTGATCTGCGGGCCGCCGCCGTGCACGACGACCGGCTTGAGGCCGGCGTGGTGCAGGAAGACGACGTCCTGGGCGAAGGCGGCCTTCAGATCCTCGTCGATCATGGCGTTGCCGCCGAACTTGATCACGACGGTCCTGCCGTTGTGACGGACCAGCCAGGGCAGCGCCTCGATGAGGATCTGCGCCTTGGGCAGCGCGGTGTGCTTACGCGTGACGCTCATGACGAATAGGCGCTGTTCTCGTGGACGTAGTCGGCGGTCAGGTCGTTGGTCCAGATGGTGGCGGTCTCGGAGCCCGCGGCGAGGTCGGCGACGATGTGCACCTCGCGGTAGCGCATGTCGACCTTCTCGCGGTCCTCGCCGACGCCGCCGTTCTTGCAGACCCAGACGCCGTTGATCGCGACGTTCAGCCGGTCGGGCTCGAAGGCGGCCTTGGTGGTGCCGATGGCGGAGAGGACGCGGCCCCAGTTGGGGTCCTCGCCGTGGATGGCGCACTTGAGGAGGTTGTTGCGGGCGATGGAGCGCCCCACCTCGACGGCGTCGTCCTCGGAAGCGGCGTTGACCACTTCCACCTTGATGTCCTTGCTGGCGCCCTCGGCGTCCCGGATCAGCTGCTGGCCGAGGTCGTCGCAGACGGCCCGTACGGCCTCGGCGAACTCCTCGTACTCCGGGGTGACCTCGGCGGCACCGGAGGCGAGCAGCAGCACGGTGTCGTTGGTGGACATGCAGCCGTCGGAGTCGACGCGGTCGAAGGTCGTGCGGGTGGCGGCCCGGAGCGCCTTGTCCAGGACCTCGCTCTCGACGACGGCGTCCGTGGTGAGCACGACCAGCATGGTGGCGAGGCCGGGCGCGAGCATGCCGGCGCCCTTCGCCATCCCGCCGACGGTCCAGCCGTCCTTCGTGACCACGGACGTCTTGTGCACGGTGTCGGTGGTCTTGATGGCGATGGCGGCCTTCTCGCCGCCGTGCTCGCTCAGCGCGGCGGCCGCGGTCTCGACCCCCGGCAGCAGCTTGTCCATCGGGAGGAGGACACCGATCAGACCGGTCGAGCAGACCGCGACCTCGATGGCACCCCGCCCGAGCACCTCGGCGACCTTCTCGGCCGTCGCGTGGGTGTCCTGGAAGCCCTTGGGGCCCGTACAGGCGTTGGCGCCACCGGAGTTGAGGACGACCGCCGAGACCTGGCCGCTCCCGAGGACCTGCTCGGACCACAGGACCGGCGCGGCCTTCACACGGTTGGAGGTGAAGACGCCCGCGGCGGCACGGCGGGGCCCGTCGTTGACCACGAGGGCCAGGTCCGGGTTGCCGTTCTCCTTGATCCCGGCGGCGATGCCCGCGGCCGTGAATCCCTTCGCTGCCGTCACGCTCACGGCGCAACTCCGATCGTGGTCAGCCCGGTGGACTCGTCGAGTCCGAGGGCGATGTTCATGCTCTGCACGGCACCACCGGCGGTGCCCTTGGTCAGGTTGTCGATGGCGCTGATCGCGATGATGCGGCCCACGGCGTCGTCGTACGCGACCTGCACCTGAACGGCGTTGGAACCGTAGACGGACGCCGTCGCGGGCCACCGGCCCTCGGGGAGGAGGTGGACGAAGGGCTCGTCGGCGTAGGTCTTCTCGTAGGCGGCGCGGACGGACTCGGCCGTCACCCCGCTCTTCGCCGCGGCGCTGCACGTGGCGAGGATGCCGCGGGGCATCGGCGCGAGGGTCGGCGTGAAGGAGACGGCGATCCGCTCCCCCGCCACCGCGCTGAGGTTCTGGATCATCTCGGGGGTGTGCCGGTGGCCACCGCCGACGCCGTACGGCGTCATGGAGCCCATGACCTCGCTGCCCAGCAGATGGGGCTTGGGCGCCTTGCCGGCTCCGGAGGTGCCGGAGGCGGCGACGATCACCGCCTCGGGCTCGGCGATCCCGGCGGCGTAGGCCGGGTACAGGGCGAGGGAGACGGCGGTGGGGTAGCAACCGGGTACCGCGATGCGCTTGGACCCCTCCAGCGCGGCGCGGGCACCCGGAAGTTCGGGGAGGCCGTAGGGCCAGGTGCCGGCGTGCGGGGAACCGTAGAAGCGCTCCCAGTCGGCCGGGTTGTCCAGGCGGAAGTCGGCGCCCATGTCGACGACGAGGACGTCCGGGCCGAGCTGCTCGGCGACGGCGGCGGACTGCCCGTGCGGCAGGGCGAGGAAGACGACGTCGTGCCCGGCGAGGGCCTCGGCGGTCGTCTCCGCCAGCACGCGGTCGGCCAGCGGCAGCAGGTGCGGCTGGAGCGCGCCCAGGCGCTGCCCGGCGTTGGAGTTGCCGGTCAGGGCACCGATCTCGACCTCGGGGTGCCCGAGGAGCAGCCGCAGGACCTCTCCGCCCGCGTACCCGCTAGCTCCGGCAACCGCCGCACGTACCGCCATGTCCATCCTCCTCCAGATGGCATGACTATACGGTTCCCTGCACTTTTATGCAACGGAGTGCTTCGCCGCCGCATCCCCCGAGTGCACGGGCGGCATGGCGATGATGCCCCCGAGGGGGCAAGGGAGAACGTCCTCCCCGTGCCCTCCCGGCGTCGTCCCGACGTCCTCTCCATGTCGAGGAGTGCGAGGACACGGACCCGCGCCGGGGCCGCGGCGGCGTCCCTGCGGGTCCCGGCCGGACGTGGCGGCCCGGCGCGGATCCGCGGCCGGCCATCGGTGACAGGATGTCCGGCGGGGAGGGGCGGGAGATCACAGGTGGGACGAAGTGACGGACACGACCTTGGGTGCGCTCGCCGACGTGCCGCGGGAGCGACCGGAGTCCGCCTGCGGGGACCGCCTCACCGAGGAGATGCGACGCGCCGTCCGGAGAGCGACCGGCGGCTGTCCCCGTACCGGGACTACCGCGCGTTCCTGCAGGACGAGGAGATCCGGTCCGCGATCGACGAGGCACTCGCCCTGGGAGAGGGCGTCGCGGCTACGCCGCCTCCACCTTCGGCAGCATGACCCACCGCGACACCACGAACGTCACCGGAATCGCCGCCGCCGACGCCATCAGTGGAGCGAACCGGCTGCCGGCGTGCAGGACGTCGACGATCACGTACACCCCCACCGTCGTGATCACGAAATTCGTGGCGTTGGTCAGCGGGAACAGCAGGAATTTACGCCAGGTGGGCCGTATTCGGTAAGTGAACCTCGCATTGAGAAAGAACGAACCGATCATGCTCAGCAGAAACGCGAGAATATGCGCGGCGAGGTACGGCAAATACATCAGGAACAGCAGGTAGAGGCCGTAGTACGTCGCCGTGTTGATGACCCCGATCAGCGCGAAGGTGATGATCTGCCCCGATATCGGGCGAGTGGGTCCGGTGGTGGTCGACAGGGCGTTCGGCATCAGGGAATGAGGTCCTTCGTCGTGCCGCGGGTGCGGCTGTCCGCTCGATCCACGTTCGTCGCCTTCACCAGGAAGTGCGGGCGCCCCTTGACCTCGTAGTAGATCCGGCCGGTGTACTCGCCGATGACCCCGAGCATGATCATCTGTACGCCGGCCAGGGCGGTGACGGCTGTAATGATGGTGACATAGCCCGGCGTCTGGACGCCGTTGACCATCGCTCCGCCCACGATCCACGCCGTGTACACGCCGGCCAGGGCCAGCAGGGTCATGCCGAGGTAGAGCGCGGCGCGCAGCGGGCGGTTGTTGAAGGAGAGCAGCCCGTCGAGGCCGTAGTTGAGCAGGCTGCGGAACGACCAGGAGCTGGAGCCGTGTTCGCGCACCGCGTTCTCGTACTCGAAGGTGGTGCTGGGGAAGCCGACCCAGGCGAACAGGCCCTTGGAGAACCGGTTGTACTCGGTGAGGTCCACGATCGCGTCCACCACCCGGCGCGACATCAGCCGGAAGTCGCCTACGCCGTCGACGAGTTCGACGTCGACGAGCCGGTTGATGAGCCGGTAGTAGAGGCGGGCGGTGAGGGTGCGGGTGAAGCGGTCGCCCTGCCGGGTGCGCTTGGCGATGACCTGGTCGTAGCCCTCGCCGCGCAGTTCGACCATGCGCTTGATGAGCGACGGCGGGTGCTGGAGGTCGGCGTCCATGACGATCACGGCGTCGCCGGTGGCGTGCTTCAGGCCGGCGAGCAGGGCGGCCTCCTTGCCGAAGTTGCGGCTGAAGGAGACGTACCGGACCCGCGCGTCGCCGTCGGCGATCTGGCTGAGCAGGGGCAGCGTCCTGTCACGGCTGCCGTCGTCGACGTACACGAACTCCATGTCGTGACCGAGCGGCAGAAGCTCGTTGGCGATCTTCTGGATCTGCTCGTGGAAGCGCTCGATGACGTCTTCCTCGTTGTAACACGGCGCGACGATCGATATCAGCATGGGTTTCTCCCCCTGGGGAACGGGTCAGTGAGCGGTGGTCGTGCGCTCGCCGGGGTGGATGGCGGTTCTGCGGCGCAGGGCCGAGAAGGCGCCGAGCAGGATCAGGGTCAGCAGCGAGGCGCCGCCGACGGCCGTGCCCAGGCGCAGGCCGGGCGGGTGGAACGTGCAGGTGAGGCTGGTGGCGGAGGCGCCCAGCGGGACGGCGATCAGGCCGTGGAACTCGCCCGCCGCGACCTCGTCGCCGCCGGCGGAGCAGCGCCAGCCGGCGATCCGCGGGGCGGCCACGACGGCGGTTCCCGTGCTGCCGGCGGGGAGCCGGGCGTGCAGGGTGCCGTCGGAGACGGTCACCTCGGTCGCCCCCGTGGCCTTCAACTGCTGTACGGCGGACCGCAGTTCGCCGGTGTCGAGACAGCCGACCGCGCCCTGCGCCGGGACGCGGCTGAGCCGGTCGGGCTTCAGGTCGATCCGTACCTGCCCCGAGGCTCGTACCGTGCCGAGCGGCTGCATCGCGGCGATCTTCGTACCCTCGGCGTCGGACCGGTAGAGCCGCTGCTCGCCGCCGTCGGACAGTTGTGCCGTACCGGCGTAGTGCGGCGCCCACAGGAACACCTCGCTGCCGGCCCGGCATCGTGCGGTGAGCGTCTGCGCTCCGTCGACCAGCAGCCCGCGCGCCTCGTCGCCCTCGCGCGCACCGCTGAGGGTGGTGCGGGGCAGGGTGTAGACGCGGGCGCCGAGCAGCATTTCCTGGTTGCGGTACGGCGAGGGGCCGAAGGCGGCCGGGGTGGTGCGCGCGGCGGTGGGCCGCACGGTCACCAACGGCGGGACGTCCTCGCGGGTGACGGTCGACGGTCCGCCGCCCTGGGGCAGCCACTTCTGGTGCGGGTCCGGCGGGTTGTGCACCCGGGCGCCCACCGAGAAGACCGCGTCGGTGACGGGGTTGTCGAGGCTCTGCAGGCTGCGGCCGCGTGAGGTCCAGCCGTCGCCCAGGGCGGTCATGGTGCGGCTGAGGACGTCGGCGGTGAGGCTGCTGTAGTACTGGGAGCCCTGGCCGCCGACCACCATCGGGTCGTTGGCGACGGTCTGGTCGCGGCCGGGTTCGGTGCGGTACTTCGGCCAGGCGTCGGCCTGGGCGACGGCGTCCGACTCCCGCTGCTGGCGGTCGCCCCAGGGGGCGTAGTCGTCCATCTGGTTGAGGCGCATGTGGGTGGCCACGGCGGAGGTGGCGGCGGCCTCGCCGAACTGGGCGCCGATCAGCAGCACGGCGGCGAGTCCGGCGAGGAGGGGCCGGCCGTTCCTGAGGCTCAGGAGCGCGAGCCCGCCGAGGGCGCCGGCGGCGGCGAGCAGCACCACCGGCCAGGTGTGATGGGAGTGCTGCTGGGTCAGGGTGCTGCGGCTGGCGACGGCGGCGACCAGGACCAGGAGCACGGCCGCCGGACCCAGGGCACGCCAGTCCGGCAGGCCGTAGGCAAGAGCATGCCAGGCCGCTATGACCAGCAGGGCACAGAGCACGAAGGCCTGGCGATAGGAGCTGCCGTTCGGAGCGGCGAAGGCGTGCCAGGCCAGGCTGGTCGGCGCCCACTGCAGCGACAGCGCCACGGCGAGCACCAGAACCGTCCAGCCCGCCCGCACCCGGACCGGGACCTTGCGGTGGAAGGGCAGGGCCAGGGCGAGCACCAGCGCGGTGACGCCCACGTAGAGGGCCGGGGAGCTGTAGCTGTAGGTGGTCGGCAGCAGTCGGGCGAACAGGTCGTCGGCCCCGACCGGGGCGAAGTGGCCCTCGCGGCCCGGGTAGGCGTGCTTGGTGCCGGAGTAGACGACGATCACCAGCGGCGCGGCCAGGCCGACCCCGAGCCCGACGATGACCGCGGCCCGGCCGACCACCGCCAGCGCCCGCCGCCACGGCAGCTCCGCGAGCACCAGCCGGAGCAGCAGCACCAGGGCGGCACCGAGGGTGGCCATGTAGGCGGTGTAGAAGTTGGCGATCCAGGCGAGCGCCACGATCAGCACACCGGGCAGCGGGCGCCGGCCGGCCATGGCCCACTCGCCGACCAGGCAGAGCAACGGCAGCGCGATCAGCCCGTCGAGCCACATCGGGTTGAACGAGGCGAGCGCGAGGCTCCAGCCGCACAGGGCGTAGGAGGCGCCCAGGATCCCGGCCGCCCACCAGCGGCCGCGGCGCAGGCTGAGCAGCAGCCAGGCCATGGCGGCACCGGCGACCGCCGTCTTCAGGACGGTGATCACATACACCGCGAGGTCGATCTCGTCACGCGGGAACACCCCGACCAGCAGGGCGAACGGGCTGCTGAGATAGGTGCCGATGTCCGGCAGGAAGCTGGAGCCGTAGCCGGACTGCCAGTTGAAGACGATCCCGCCGTCGGCCCTGCCGTGCAGGAGGTCCCACAGATGGGCGTGGAAGGGCACGTACTGGTTGCCGAGGTCGTTGACACTGCGGGTGCGGGAGCCGAAGGGGTAGCTGCGGGCCACGACGTCGGCCGTACAGAACGCGGCGGTGGTGAGGAGCGCCGCGAGCAGGGCGGCCGCCCAGCGCGGATCGGCGTCGAGCCGTCGCGCGGGTCCGGTCTCCCGCTCTTCGCCCCCCGCCGGTTTCACCCCCTGTTCGCCCCCGGTCAGGGTCGTGCGATTCATTCTGTGCGGCCCCCAGAGAAATACGGGGGTGTACTCCCCGCTGGTCGGTGTTTCGCCGACTAAGACGGGGAGAAGTTCCTGATGGTTGTACGTCTCCTGTGAAGTAATAACTCGAATTCCGAATCCGCGTGCGATATCGCAAAGAATTCGCGACTTCAAAGGGAACTGCGGATTTCAGGAAGGTGTTCTGCTGGTTAACGCGCCTGTGGCAGGCCTGTGTCGGCGTGACGGAGGGCCGTATCGCGCACCGCCTCCGGGGAGTCCACCCGATGGGCGCGTTCGACTGATTGACCCCAGTACGTCCCCGAGACGATCAGCGCGGCCCCCAGCACTCCGAGGGCGGTGAGGCGTTCGCCGCCGAGGCCGACGCCGACCAGGAGGGCCCACACCGGTTCGGTGCCCAGCAGCAGACTGGCCCGGGTCGCGGAGGTGCGCTGGACCGCCCAGGTCTGGGCAAGGAACGCGAGCAGGCCGCAGCACAGGGCCAGGTAGACGAGCTGGGCCCAGGTGACGGCGCCGGTCCGGGCGAGCACCGGCAGGCCGGGCGCCGCCGGCACGAGGAAGAGAACCGTGCCGACAGCGGTCTGCACGGCCGTCAGCTGGAACGGGCGCACGGGCCGGCCCGCGGTCACCCGCCCGACCAGCACCACATGACCGGCCCGGACCACCGCGGCCCCGAGCATCAGCAGATCACCGGCGCCGGGGGCGCGCAGCCCGTTGCCGGACACCAGCAGCCCGACACCCACGACACACACGCCGACGGCGAGGAAGAACCTCCCCGGCAGCCGCCCCCGGTCCAGGACCGGGGTGAGGACGAGGGTCAGGCTGATGATCAGGCCCGCGTTCCCGGCGCTGGTGTGGGCGACACCGTAGGTCTCCAGGACGAGGACGGCGGCCTGGGTGAGGCCGAGGAGTGAGCCGTACCGCCTCTCCTCCCGGGTGAGGGAGCCGAAGCCGCGCAGTGCGACGAGGCAGACGAGCGCGCCGATGGCGTAGCGCAGGAAGAGGACGATCAGCACGGGGAGGGCGTCCGTGGCCGTCTTCGCCGTCAGGTAACTGGAGCCCCAGACGACGGCGAGAGCCAGGAGCACCCCATCGGTACGACGGGTGTGCGGCATGCCGTTCACGATCCCTGGCCAGCACTTTGAAGTAAACGACGACTTGCTCAACCAACCCTGTAGCAGAGCTACACTCACGGCATGGACGAACGGCAGCTGCGCGTTCTGCGGGAGCTGGGCGAACTGGGCAGCGTCACGGCGGTCGCGGAGGCGCTGCGGGTGACGCCCTCGGCGATCTCGCAGCAGCTGCGCCTGCTGCAGCGGTCCCTCCCCGTACCGCTCACCGAGCGCTCCGGGCGGCGGCTGGTGCTCACGGCGGCCGGGCAGGCCCTGGCCGACGCGGCGATCGGGGTGGAGACCGCCCTGGCCCGGGCCCGCCACACCGTCGAGGAGTACGTCGACGAGCCCGAGGGCACGGTGTCGGTGGCGGCCTTCCACAGCGGGGCCGCCGCGTTCTATCCGCTGCTGCTGCGACAGGTGCGCGGCCCGGGCTCCCCGAGGATCACCCTGCACGACGAGGACGTGGCCCAGGCCGACTTCCCGCCCCTGACCCGCGCCTATGACCTGGTCCTCGCCCATCGTCTCGACCACGCTCCGCCCTGGCCGCAGACCGCCACGGCCACCCCGCTGCTGCGCGAGCCCCTCGACATCGCCCTGCCGGTCGGCCACCCGCTGGCCGCGCGGACCGCCCTGACCGCGCGGGACGTCTCCGGCGAGCCCTGGATCACCGTGCACGACGGCTTTCCGCTGCTAGCGACCGTCGAGGCCATCGCGGCCGCGGCCGGGCACCGGCTCGACATCGTGCATCGCGTCAACGAGATCTCGGTCGTCGCCGAGCTGGTCGCCGCGGGCGGCGGGATCGCCCTGATGCCCCGCTGGACGTCCCGACCGCACCCGGGCGTCACCCTCAGGCCCCTCGACGACATCGAGGCCCACCGCCACATCGACGCGCTCCACCGCCCCGAGCGCACGGCCCGCAGGGCGGTGCGGACCGTGCTCGGCGAACTGCGGGCCGCGGCGGAGACCATCCGCGTCCGGGGCTGATCCAGAAGGGACTTGACCTGGAGCACGCTCCAACTCCTAGCGTTCTCGTCATGACCGGCGGACAGCCGCTCCCGAGGAGAACGGAAGAGCTGACATGAGCGACAGCACCACCCGTGAAGAGCGTTTCGCCCGCGGTCTGGAGGTCCTGCGGAAGGTCGACGGCGAGGCCGGGCAGCGGGTCATCGACTCGCTCGCCGACATCAGCCCCGAACTGGGCCACCAGATCGTCTCCTGGGGGTTCGGCGAGATCTACGCCCGGCCCGAACTCCCGCCGCGTGACCGCCAGTTGGTGACCCTGGGCATGCTCACAGCGCTGGGCGGCTGCGAGCCCCAGCTGGAGGTGCACGTCAACGCGGCCCTGAACGTGGGCCTCACCCCGGAGCAGATCGTCGAGGCCCTGCTGCACGCGGCCGGGTACTGCGGCTTCCCCAAGGCGCTCAACGCGACCTTCGTCGCCAAGAAGGTCTTCGCCGAGCGTGGGCTGCTACCGGTCGGGCAGCAGCCCACGCCGGGGGCTACTTCTGCCTGATCCGCAGGAAGGTGACGGAGTTCGCCGGGAAGGTGTACGTGAACCTGTCGGCGACTCCGGCGAAGGCGGACGTGACCGGAGCGACCGCGGTGGACGTCTCGGTGTTCACCGCGTCCGGCGCGGCCGCGAGGGTGGTCACCTTCGCCTTCCTCGACACCTCGGCGCCTCCGAGGTCGATGGCCGTACGGGCCGCCGAGGACTGGGCGTTGACGACCTTGACGATCAGGTCACCGGTCTTCTTGTCCTTGGTGACGACCTGCCGGAACGGCTCGGCCGGCTTGTCGTCGGTGAAGCTGCCCCACACCTGCCCGTCGAGGGAGAGGGTGACCTGCCGCCCCCGCACCTTGATGTCGACGTCGTAGGTCCGGCCGGTCTCCACCGACCCCGGCCTGGCGACCAGTGTCGACTTGCCACCGTCCACGGCCTGCTCGACCGCGGTCTGGGTGTTGTTCCAGCCGCCGATGTTCCACCAGTAGTAATCGCCGGTGTCCTTGACGCCGAAGGCGACGAGGAAGCCCTCCTTGCCCGACTTCTTGGTGGCCTTCACGTGCAGGTCGTAGTCGTGCCAGGAGGGGTCGCCGGCCGAGACCATGGTGTTCTCGGCCGTGTCCGAGGTCTCCACGTACTGCCCGTCCTGGATGCTCCAGCTGCCGGTGCCGGTGTGGGTCCACCGGGAGGCGTCACCGGAGAAGTCGTCGCTGAGCAGGGTGTTCCCCTCGGCGTCGGTCACCTTGACGTCGTCGTAGGCGGCGCTGGTGTTCCAGGTCGACAGGCCGACGGCGCCGCTGATCGGGGCGAGCAGGGAGGGGGTGCCGGTGGCCGTGGAGGGGACGACCCGGTCGCCGACGTTGTTCATGAAGAGCTTCTGGACCTCGTAGTTCGCCGAGCCCCAGGAGGCGTGGTTGTTGAACCACACCATGTCCGGGCTCCACTGGACGTAGTCCTCGTTGGCGAACAGCGGGGCGTAGGAGGCGAGCTTGACGACGTCCGCGTTGCGTTCGAGGCCGGTCATGTAGGCCGCCTCGGCGAGACCGTTCTTGAACGCGTTGCCGCCGGAGGCGTACTCGCCGAGGAAGACCTTCGGCCCGCTCCTGTCGTAGGAGTCGTAGCGGTCGTTGTTCTGCAGGAACCACTGCGGGCTGTTGTAGTAGTGCTCGTCGACCAGGTCGACCTTGGCGTCCCGGTTGAGCTGCCAGGCCGTGTCGAAGGTGGTGCCGGAGTCGTCCGGGCCGGCGTTGGAGATGACCCGCATGTACGGGTACGCGGCCTGGATGGCGGCCCGGAACCGCGTGAAGCGGGCGAAGAACTCGGTGGGGAGGTTCTCCTCGTTGCCGACCTCTATGTGGGTGAGGTGGAAGGGCTTGGGGTGGCCCATCTCGGCCCGCTTCCGGCCCCACTCGCTGGTCACCGGCCCGTTGGCGAACTCGATGAGGTCGAGGGTGTCCTGGATGTGCCGCTTCAGCAGCGCCTCGTCGTCGACGGCCTTGTTCTGGCCGCAGCCGGTCACCAGGGCGGGGACGACGGGCAACGGCATGGCGCCGATGTCCTCGGCGAACCGGAAGTACTCGTAGTAGCCGAGGCCGTACGACTGGTTGTAGCCCCAGAAGTTCGCGTTCGTGGCGCGCGTCTCGACCGGCCCGATGGTGTCCTTCCACTGGTACGACCGCTTGCGCTGGTAGCCGGAGGCCGCGCTGTAGTCCTGCATCGAGCCGGTGTTGACCAGGCAGCCGCCCGGGAAGCGGACGAAGCCCGGGTGCAGGGCGGCGATCTTCTCGGCGAGGTCCTTGCGCAGGCCGTTGGGCTCGTGCCGGTAGGTGTCGCGCGGGAAGAGGGAGACCATGTCGAGCGCGGCCGCGTCCGGGGCGGCCACGGTGAGGCGGCCGGTGGAGCTGGTGCGGGTGGCGGTGAAGGTCGCCTTGTACCGGGCCCAGCCGTTCTTCCTGACGGCCACCCGGCGGGCGGTCGCGAGGGTGCCGCCGGAGTCCGTAAGGCTGACGGTGAGGGTCGTACGGCCCCCGGCGCGGGCCCAGACCGAGAAGTCGTACTTCTTGCCGTCCTCGACCCGGATGCCGGTGTTGTAGCCGGAGTTGGTGACGGCCGAACCGGCGGACAGGGAGAGGTAGTCGCGGTTGCGGTCGTCGAGACGGCCGGAGTCGTCGACAACCTGGGCAGCGCCGGTGACCGTCCAGGCGGTGAGCGGGGTGTACGACTTGTTGTCGTCGGTCGTGTACTCGAAGGAACGGTTCTGGACGAGTTCCGCGTAGAGGCCGCCGTCGGCGGCGCGGTTGATGTCCTCGAAGAAGACGCCGTACATCGTCTTGTCGATCCTGGCACCCTGGGCCGTCGGGTCGACGGTGATCGCGTAGTCGGTGACGTCCTCGGCGTGGGCGGGGGCCGGTACTAGGCCTGCGGCGAGCAGGAAAGCGCTTGCCCCAAGGCCGAGTCTCAGCCGGGTGCGGGTGGTGCGTGACATGGATACTCCGCGGCTCGTGAAGGAGTTGGCCTGGAGGGGCCAGGCGCAACCGAGGTCAGTCGGGTTCGAAATATCGGACAGCGGTCAGTACTTCGAACGGAAAGATAGGTACGGGGCATGAGCGCGTCAATGGGGCGGACGTCGGCCGGCTCAGGGCCGGGCGAGACCGCGGGCGTAAGGTCGGGGCATGCAGACGCTGCTGCCGTACCTGATCCTGTTCGCCGGACTGGCCGTCGTCCTCACGGCTTTCAGCCGGCTCGCGCGGTACATCCGGCTGCGGGGCACGGCGGGCGGCGGGCTGGGCGGGGCGCTGGCCGCGTACGAGGAGGCGTTCCGGGCGACCAGCCACGCCTCGCACTTCGAGATCCGGCAGCAGGCCGAGCGCAAGGCGCCGACCGGCTCCCCCCGCCCGAAGAAGCCATGACCGAAGCCATGACCGAAGGCACGACCGAGGGCATGACCGTGGATGAGTTCTGGCCGGTGGCGGATGTGCTCGCGCATCTGCTCGGGCGCTGGCGCGTCGAGCGGAGCGTGCGGGATCTGGCGGGCGGGGACGAAGGGTGGTTCGAGGGAGCCACGGTGTTCCGCGCACTGGACGGCGGCGGGCTGCTGCACGCGGAGTCGGGGACGTTCACCTGGCAGGGGGTGGCGCGGCCGGCCGAGCGGACGCTGCGGTTCCTGCCGGGGCCGCGGCCCGGGACGGCGGATGTGCGGTTCGCCGACGGGCGGCCCTTCCACGACCTGGACCTGACCTCGGGGCGGTATGTCGCCGACCACCCGTGCGCCGCCGACCTCTACCGGGGCGAGTTCACCGTCCGGGACGCCGACCACTGGCGCACCGTGTGGCGGGTCGGCGGCCCGGCGAAGGACCTGGTCCTGACCACCGACTACGTGCGCGAGGCCTGAGACCGGGCAAGCGGACCGGACCTCCACACCATCACGTGAGTACGGCCCGGCCGTGACGGCGCCGCGCACGGCAGACGGCTCGGTACGGCACTTCCGGCGGAGCGCTCAGCGGCGTGAGGCCTGGGCCGGCGACACGTCGAACCGCAGGTTCCAGCGGCCTCCGCGGCCCGTCACCGTGGTCGTGGACAGCGGGCGCACGTCGATGTTCCAGTAGGTCGACGGCGGCGCCTTGAGAGCGTAGACGAGCGCGGCGCGGATCACCGACGGCTCGGCGACGGCCACGATCCGGCCGCCGTCGTCCACCGGGCGGGTGTCGAGCCAGCCGCCGACCCGGGAGATGAACGACAGCAGCGACTCGCCGCCGTGCGGGGTGGCGCGCGGGTCGGAGAGCCAGGCGTCCACCTGGTCCGGCTCCCTGGCCATCGCCTCACCCAGCGTCAGCCCGCGCCAGCGGCCCATGTCGCAGTCGCGCAGGGCGAGCTGGACCAGCGGGGCGTACCCCAGCCCCTCGCCGGTCGCGCGGCTGCGCGGAGTCGGCGAACAGTAGCGCAGCTCGGCCGCCGCGAGCGGTAGCAGGTCGGCGGCGACGCGCTGCACCTCGTCCCAGCCCGCCTGATCCAGGGGGCGGGCGTCCTCGAAGCGCTCCGCGAGCAGCGGTGAGCTGCGCGCGGCCGCGACGAACGTGACCCGAAGTGACATGCGGCGATGGTGTGACGCTCAAGTGCGCAGGTCAAGGGCTCTTGATAGGTGAATTGCGCGAGGTGGGGGAAACGTTACCCAAAGGTCAGGAGGTGTCCGACAAGTCAGCCGGAATGTCACTTCGGCGCCTCGTAGTAGAGCGCCATCCACCGGTCCGGGTGTTCGAGCGGGGCGAATCCGAGCTTCTCGTAGACCCCGTGGGCGTCGTGCGTGGCGAGCAGCACCCGCCGGATCCCGTACGGGCGCAGGTGCTCGCGGATCGCCCCGACCATCGCCGTGCCGACGCCCTTGCCGCGCACCGACGGGTCGACGTACACGTCGGCGAGCCAGGCGAACAGCGCCTGGTCGGTCACCACGCGCGCGTACGCCACCTGCTCCCCGGTGACCGTGTCGTACATCCCGAAGTTGAGGGAGCCCGCCATGGCCCGCCGGTGCTGCTCCAGCGGGCGGCCGGTCGCCCAGTAGGCGTCGGTGGACAGCCAGTGGTGGACGCGTTCGACGTCCACCCGGTCGGTGTCGGCGGAGAACTCATAGCCCTCGGGGAGGCTGGGTGCGTCGCTCATGGGGGGATCCTCGCCAGTCGGCGGCGCCGGTGTCGATCGGATTTCAGCACCTGGATCTCGGGGCCGGGCTGTCAGGGTGCGGGGCGCAGGACCTCGTCACAGGCCGTCCGCAGCCGTCGCACGCCCTCCAGGAGCTCCCCCGTCCCGGCGACCGCCGCGAAGCTCAGGCGGATGTGGGCGGCCGGGGGTTCGGCGCTGAAGTAGGGGCGGCCGGGGGTGACGGCGACGCCCGCGCGCAGGGCGGCGGCGGTCAGGGTTCCGTCGTCGACGCCCTCGGGGAGGCGGAGCCAGAGGTGGTATCCGCCGGAGGGGATGTGCGGGAGGGCGAGTTCGGGAAGGTGGTGGGCGAGGGCGCCGGTGAGGGTGGACCGGCGGGTCTTCAACTCGGCCGACAGGGCGCGCAGATGGCGGGGCCAGGCCGGGGAACCGACGAGTTCGAGGGCGGCCTCCTGGAGGGGGCGGGGGACGAAGAAGGTGTCGACGATCTGGATGGCGCGCAGACGTTCGAGGACCGGGCCGCGGGCGGCGAGTGCGGCTACCCGGAAGCTCGGCGAGGTGGCCTTGGTCAGCGAGCCGACGTGGACCACGACTCCGTCGGGGTCGTCGGCGGCGAGCGGGCGGGGCAGCGGGCCCGCGTCGGCGTGGACCAGCCGCCGTACGTAGTCGTCCTCGATCACGAACGCGCCGGCCTCGCGGGCGATGCGCACCACCTCGGCGCGGCGGTCGGGGGCGAGGACGGCGCCGGTCGGGTTCTGGAAGAGGGGCTGGCAGACGAAGACCCGGGCGCCGGTGGCGCGGAACGCGTCGGCGAGGAGGGCGGGCCGCACCCCGTCGGGGTCGACCGGGACCGGGACCGGCCGCAGTCCGGCGGCGCGGGCGATGGCGAGCATTCCGGGGTAGGTGGGGGACTCGACGAGGACCGGGGCGCCGGGCGGGGCAAGCGCGCGCAGGGCGGTGGCGAGGGCGGACTGGCCGCCGTTCGCGATCAGCACCTCGGCGGCGGTCACCGCGCCGCCGATGTCCCGCGCGAACCATTCGCGCAGCTCCGGCAGCCCGTCCAGGGGCGGCCGCCCCCAGGCGCCGGGCCGCCGGCCGGCCCTCGCCAGGGCCGCAGCCATCGCACGTTCGGGTTCCAGGGAGGCGTGCAGGTAGCCGCCGCTGAGTTCCAGCACGCCGGGCGGCGGGACGGCCAGGCAGACGGTGACCCCGGACGCGTCGACCGTGCGCGGGACCACGTCGAGGGCGCCGTCGGCGCTGAGCGCCACCTCCTGCCAGGAGGTGTCCCCGGTGGGCTCTGCCGTGACGCGCGGCCTGGCCTTGTAGGCGCCGGCGCCGGGCCGGGTGACGACCAGCCCCTCCGCGACCAGCTGGGCCAGGGCCCGTGAGACGGTCACCGGGCTCACCCGGAACCGCTCGACGAGCGCCCGGCTCGACGGGAGCTTTCCTCCTGGTGAGTAGCGGTCGAGGTCTCGCCGCAGCTGTTCCGCCAGCTCAAGGACACTGCTACGCTCTTGCATGAGAGTACAGAGTAGCGCTATCGAGCCGACTTCGATAGCGGTCGGCACTCCCCCGGCCGCCCCCGCCTCCCACCGGACCGGCACCCTGCAGGCCGCGCTCGGTGTGGTCGCCTTCTCCCTCACCTTCCCGGCCACCGCCTGGGGTCTGGAGGGCTTCGGGCCCTGGGCGCTGGTGGCGGTGCGCAGCGTTCTCGCGGCGGCCCTGGCGGGCGGCTGCCTGCTGTTCCTCCGGGTACGGCTGCCCGAGCGCCGGCACTGGGCGGGGCTGGCGGTCGTCGCGGCCGGTGTCGTGCTCGGCTTCCCGATGCTGACCACGCTCGCCCTGGAGACCTCCACCACCTCGCACGCGGCCGTCGTGGTGGGCCTGCTCCCCCTGACCACCGCCCTCTTCTCGGCCCTGCGCATGGGCATCCGCCCCTCCCGCACCTTCTGGACGGCGGCCCTCGCGGGCGCGGCGGCCGTGCTGGCGTTCACCGTCGCCCAGAGCGGCGGGGCGCTCACGGCCGCCGACGGTTATCTGTTCGCGGCCCTGGTGGTGTGCGCGGCCGGCTACACCGAGGGCGGCAGGCTGGCCCGGGTCATGCCGGGCTGGCAGGTCATCGGCTGGGCGCTGGTGGGCTGCCTGCCGCTGACCGTGCCGGCCGCGGTGGTCGCGCTGTCGTACGAGCCGGTCGTCTGGAACGTGCACGGTGTGGCCGGTGTGCTGTGGGTGGCGGTCGGCTCGCAGTTCCTCGGTCTGGTGGTCTGGTACCGGGGCATGGCGGCCGTCGGCATTCCGAAGGCCAGCCAGTTGCAGTTGGCCCAGCCGCTGCTCACACTGGTGTGGTCGGTGCTGCTGCTGGGCGAGCACCTCACCGCGGCCGCTCCACTCACGGCCGCCGCCGTGCTCGTGTGCATCGCCGTCACCCAACGATCGCGATCGTGAGGAGGCCCTGGAGATGCGTGCATCCGAGGGCGACCAGCTTGTCCAGCACGGCAGGGTGGTCGGCCAGCACGACCAGGTCTCGGAAATCGTCCAGGTACTCGGCCCCGAGGGCAATCCGCCCTACCGGGTCCGCTTCGAGGACGGCCACGAGGCCATCATGTCCCCCGGTCCCGACTGCCAGGTCAGGCACCAGGAGACCCATCCGCAACTGTAGGCCGCGGCGAGGGGTCGCCGACCGCGTGCCGGTCAGCTCGGCGGGAGCGCCGACTGCCGGTAGTGGTCGGCGACCACCCGTGACAGCGCCCCGATCGGATCGGCGGCCACGTCCTGGGCCGCGAAGTACACATGCCCGCCGACCTGCGTGTACGGGGCGGCCAGGGTGAGATGCCGGGACAGCTCGGCCGGGTCCTGCCAGGCCGAGGGCGCGCCGGCGGCCCCCGCCCGGTACAGCGCCTCACCGATGTAGAGCCGGGTGCCGGACCCCTTGGCCACCCCCGCCCACCAGTCGACGACCTTGGCGTAGTCGGCGGCCGCGTTGCCGATCTGCCAGTACACCTGCGGGACGACGTAGTCGATCCAGTTCTTCTGCACCCACTTCCGGGTGTCCGCGTACAGGTCGTCGTACGTCTCCACGCCCGCCTTGGTGTCCGAGCCCCGGCTGTCGGTGGTGGCGTTGCGCCAGACCGCGAACGGGCTGATCCCGAACCGGGTGCCGGGCCGGAGCTTCCTGATCCCGGCGGCGGTCTCGGTCACCAGCTTGTCGATGTTGTCCCGGCGCCAGGCCGCCCGGGAGGAGAAGTCGCCGCCGTGGGTGTCGAAGGCGTCGTCGTCGTCGAAGGTCTGGCCGGCCACCGGGTACGGGTAGAAGTAGTCGTCGAAGTGGACGGCGTCCACGGGGTACTTGGCGACCGCGTCCAGGATCGCCTGCTCCACGAAGGCGCGGACGGCCGGGATGCCTGGGTTGTAGTAGAGCTTGCCGCCGTACGGCACCACCCAGTCCGGGTGCTTGCGGGCGGGGTGCGAGGCGACCAGCTTGCCCGGGTCGGTGTGGTTGGCGATCCGGTAGGGGTTGAACCAGGCATGCAGGTGCAGGCCCCGGGCGTGCGCTTCCTCGACGGCCGTACCGAGCGGGTCCCAGCCGGGGTTCTTGCCCTGGGTTCCGGTGAGATACTGGGACCAGGGCTCGTGCGGCGAGGGCCAGAACGAGTCGGCGGTGGGCCGCACCTGGAACATCACCGTGTTGAGCCGGTAGTCGACCGCCTTGTCGAAGAGGGCGGTCAGCTCCTTGCGCTGGGCGGAGGCCGACAGCCCGGTGCGCGAGGGCCAGTCGCGGTTGGAGACGGTCGCCAGCCACATGCCCCGCATCTCGGTGGCCGCACGCCGGGGCCGGGCCGCGGCCGTCACCCCCGGTGCCGCCAGCGCCAGCGTCGACAGCGCCGCCACCGCAAACGCCCTGCGAGACATTTGTGCCATCGTGACACCCTCTAACTCTCCGGATCCGTACGGTCACGGATCGCCTCCGCGCCACAGGATGCCCGCACCCGGACGATCGATCATCGATACTTACGGGTAACGTGCACGAACGGAGCAGGCACCGGATCCGGAGGTCCTGTCGGCCGCCCGTAGATCAGCGAAGGGGACGATGTGACCGACATCGAGAAGGTCGGAGTCGTGGGCTGCGGCCAGATGGGAGCGGGCATCGCCGAGGTGTGCGCCCGCTCCGGTCTGGACGTGAAGGTCGCCGAGACCACCGGCGAGGCCCTGGAGATCGGCCGTACCCGGCTGTTCAACTCCCTGGCCAAGGCCGCCGAACGCGGCAAGATCAGCGAGGAGGAGCGGGACGCCACGCTGGCGCGGCTGAGCTTCACCACGGACCTCGGCGAGTTCGCCGACCGTGACCTGGTGGTCGAGGCCGTCGTCGAGAACGAGCAGGTGAAGACGGAGATCTTCCAGGTGCTCGACCAGGTGGTGACCCGGCCCGACGCGATCCTGGCCTCCAACACCTCCTCGATCCCGTTGGTGAAGCTGGCGGTCGCGACCTCCCGTCCCGACCACGTGATCGGCATCCACTTCTTCAACCCGGCCCCGGTGCAGAAGCTGATCGAGCTGATCCCGGCGCTCACCACCTCCGAGGGTACGATCAGCCGGGCGCAGGTCTTCGCCGAGAAGGTGCTCGGCAAGCACGCGATCCGCGCCCAGGACCGCTCCGGCTTCGTGGTCAACGCGCTGCTGGTGCCGTACCTGCTCTCGTCCATCCGGATGTTCGAGTCCGGCATCGCGAGCCGCGAGGACATCGACAACGGCATGGAGATGGGCTGCGCCCACCCGATGGGCCCGCTGAAGCTGTCCGACCTGATCGGCCTGGACACCATCGTCTCCATCGCCAACAGCATGTACGCCGAGTACAAGGAGCCGCTGTACGCCGCTCCCCCGCTGCTCCAGCGCATGGTCGAGGCGGGGCGGCTGGGGCGGAAGACGGGGTCGGGGTTCTACACGTACTAGCGAGTGCGGCGACGCCGCCAAGTGGCGCTGTTCAAGGGCGAGTTCACCCGGATCGACGCCCACGGCGGCACCGCTGCGGGGTGGCCCTCGCGGCGCCCGCCAGGCCCTAATCCGCAACCTCCTCGCCCAGCCCACGTCGAATGCACGGGGACACAGCCTTGTGAGCGGCGTCAGCTGACACCAAATGGGTCCTGACCTCGTTCTTTGCGTCTTTCGGAGCTGTCAAGGCCTTCCCCTCTTACTCAGCGGAAAGTCCCTGGAAAGTCCCCGGGACAGAGCTGAAAGTCCCTGAAAAGTCCCTGGTTCGCAGCAGCCCGTCCAACGCTCGCGAGCCCCGCGTGTCGCCGCGATGAGCCCGCGCGTGCCGCGGGGTCGGTCTGCGGCCGATGTGGTGTGGTGACGGTATGCCGGACGCGGGACAATACCCGGTATCGCCCCGTGTGCCGACAGCGGGCGTCAGCACATGGCCATTCCGCCGTTGACCGCGGCCGTGGTGCCGGTCAGGAAGACGTTGTCCTCGCTGGCGTAGAAGGCGACCGCTTGGGCGACGTCGGCGGGGTGTGCCAGGCGCATGGGGGCGGCGGCCGCCTGACGCTGCTTGTGCTCGCGGGGTCAGTCTTTGGCTTCGGCCACTGGCTTTTGCCATGGCCACCGCCCGGTGATCTCGAGCTCGAGAGAAAAGCTGAGGAAGGTGCGGATGCCTACGATCACGGCTAGCACTCCGACGCTTTTATACGTCGGTGCGACGGCGACTGTACGAATGATATCGCCGGCTACGAGAAACTCCAGCCCCAGCAGGATCGACCGCCCGACGCGACGGCGATAGCCGCGGTACGCACCCGCCTGTCGGCGATTGAGTCGGATACCCGCGATAACGGTCGCCAAGAGCGTCCCCACGACTATAATGGCTACGCCTGCGGCGTCAACGCCCCGACCGACCAGCTCCACGATGGGTTGGAACTCCACAGCATCCCTCTCGCGCCGACCCGAATCCGCTCCTTTGTGGGCCGCAACCTCTGTTGCTATCTGCACTTCGTTCCGAGCACCGGTTACAGTCGGGCTAGGGTTGTTTCCACGGCGCTCCCCCGCCCAGTAAACCGGCACCGTCAACGGCGCCTACTGAAAGCGTAACTATCGGACGGACGTGATCGCTATTTCCAGGCCGCGAACTCCTCAGCGCATTCCATCGAGTACTTCGTCGGTCGACAGCAACGCATGTGCGAAAAAACGGTAGTTGATGATCGCCGCCTGATACCCGTCACCCCAGACCGGGTGTCGGGGTCCAGCTGTTGCATCCCTGACCACAGCGACCTCAAATCCCTCCTCAATGAGGTGACGCATATGGGACTCGACGCACATGTTCGCCAGCATCCCGCCAAGAATGATCCTTTGCATTCCCCGCTTGCGCAGTTGCAGTACCAAATCGTTGGTTTCCGGACCGAATACCCTGTGCGGGCTGGCGACCACCGTTATGCCGTCTTCGATATAGGACTTGAATCGGTCCAGCCAGTCTGCCCCGGAGTTTCGGAACCCGGTCAGATCGAGCTGTCCCGTCCGTGCGAAGGTGTGGGTCTCGAGCTCGCTTGTCTCGAGCGGCCCGTTCATTCGCCATCCGTTGTCAGTCGGGTAGAAGTAGTGAGGCGAGATGAAGACCTCATATCCGTCTGACTTCGCCGCCTCGAAGATTCTCTCCATATTCTCGACGGTCCTGTTCTCTGTGACGCTCGCTCCCACCACGTCCCAGTTCGCTCCGTCTTCGCTCAGCACGTCGTTCTGTGGGTCAATGAACACAACCGCCGTGTCGATCTTCTTGATTTCCACCTGACCCTCCTCACGCGATGACACACCACGGGTATGACAAATATTCGGTACAGCGGATGCTCTTCCGAAGGGCATTCCGGTCCGGTGACGCGAGGTCTCTTCCGGTGCGGATTTTGCCGACCCCAAGCGACATCACTCAAGTGCCGTGCTCACCTTCGGGGTGTGTGACCTGAGGGGCGCCGTCCCGGTCATTCGGCCTTCCCCTCCACTTTGCCCCACCACGGGGCGTTCTGCATCGGCCCGGTGGAACGGGCTCTGAGTGTCGCCCGCTCTGGGGCCACGCTGGCAGAGGCCGATGCGCACTCTCCTGAGAGGGCGTTAAGTCCCTTCTCTCTCGGTTCGTGATCGCTCGATCGTGGTACTGATCGCCGCACGGGCCAACCGTTCGTCATGCACATAGGGAGGATCTACCCGCTCGTGAAGGAGCCGGCCGGGGACGGGGTTCCCGCCACGGTCACGTGCCGGGTCCTTCCTCAGGCTTGCCAAGCATCCCTACTACCGCCGGCTCGACCGGCCGGTGACGGATGCCGCGATCGAGGAGGCCCATCGCGCGAACGCGTTGTCCGACGCCCATGGTGAGCATCCGGAGTTCGGCCACCGCTGCCTGGCCGACGAGGCCCGCGGTGCCGGGTCGGTCACGGCCGGCCGGACCGCGTGGCGGATCGGCCGGGACAACCGCTGGTGGCGCGTGTTCGGGAAGAAACGCAGCACCAAGAAGGCCGGTCCGCCGGTGCATGGCGGCCTGGTCCGCTTGCACTGCTGTGACCGCCATCACGGGAACCGTGTCACGGTATTCGGACAGGTACCGGTGTGGAACATTTGCGAGCCCGGCTACGAGCCGGGGACCCGGACGCGTTCGGTCGGATTCTTGACGACTGCGCGCAGGCGCTCCACCGGTACGCGGCACATGTGACGGGCGACCGGACGGCCGCCGAGGACGTGGAGCGGCGACCATCTGACCGAGGCGATCGTCCCGCCCGAGCTCACCGCTGCCGTGATCCGCGCCACCGCCCGTATCCCCGGCGTGGTCGTGGTCCATGATCTCGTCGACGCCGTCGACGACGCGGGCGGCCACGGCCTTGGCGCCGGCTTTCGACGGCGAGCGTACTGAACTGATCTCCGGCAAGAACACCCGCGCGTACCTCGGTGAGCGCAGCTACCTGGTCAAGAACACGACTGCCGGCAAGGCCGGAACCCTCACTGCCGGCGCCGCCGTCCTGGCGCGGGCCGTCGTCGACTCTGCCGGGCCCCCAGCACGCCGCGCAGCCGAGCGCACTGCATGTACCACTGTCGGCCTCCGGCCATGGAGGCCGACGGCCCCGTACGCGTTCGCCCCCGGGCGGGCTACGCGGAGCCGATCCGCGTGAGTTCGCCACCGCGTGACCGTTGCTGTCCGCGCTGTGCGGCGTTGCAGGCACGCCTGCGGGCATCATCGCCCGGCCGCTACCTGCGCCACCGCCCGAGGACGGCCCTTCACCCTTCCCGCCCGCGGCCTGCCTGGCGCTGGGCCCCGCCCGCCGATACCCGGTACGGCCTTCTGCGGGATCTCATCCGAGAGACGTGACGATGCATCAGCAATCCCACCAGGAACCCCCACGGCACCGGCAGCCGCGCGCCGCGGTCCGCCGGAGCACCGCCTCGCAGCGGGGACGCACGAGCCGAGTGCCCCGCTCGGTGCGCGGCACCCGCGTCGTCACGGCGGCCGTGCTGGTCGGTCTCGCCCTCGCCGGAGCCCTGGGGCTCTCTCACCAGGCTCCCGGCCCTCCGGTCGGGAGCCCCGCGTCACCAACGGCCGACCCGGCCCCGACGACGCACACGGCCGCCTCGTCGCCGTCCCGTTCCGCACCTGCCACGCCGTCCTCCGGACCCGTTTCCACCCCGGCTTCCACCACCTTCCCGCAGGCCGGTGCCGGAACCTTCACCCGGGCCGGCGGCGGCACCCGCCTCGTCGGCCGGGGCAGGCCGATGCGCTACGCCGTCGACGTGGAGGACGGCATCGGCCAGGACCCGCGGCACTTCGCCGAGCAGGTCGACGCCGTCCTGGACGACACCGCCCGCGGTTGGGCGGCCGGCGGCCATTGGGCTTTCCAGAGGGTGTCCGCCGGCCCGGTGGACTTCACCGTCCATCTGGCGTCGCCGCACACCACCGACGTGATCTGCGGCCGCTACGGGCTGGACACCGGCGGCTGGGTGAACTGCAGCGGCGGACCCGACGTCGTGATCAACATCAAGCGGTGGCTCCTGCTGACTCCCTACTACCGGGGGCGGCCCGGTTCCTACCACGCCCTGGCGATCAACCACGAAGTCGGCCACCGCCTCGGCCACCAGCACGAGTCCTGCCCCGGCGCCGGCCTTCCGGCGCCCGTGATGATGCAACAGATCAAGGGTCTGCACGGCTGCGTGATCAACGGCTGGCCGTCCGACGGCCACGGCCGCGCCGTCACGGGGCCCCGCGCATCTCCGGCGCCCTGATTCCAGCGCTGTAGCGCAGGCTCCCCCGCGGGAGGGTGAGCGCCGGCTCGCGGTCTGTGGATGCGGACGGCTGTGCCAGGCGTGCTGGTCCGGGGCGGGCTTTGGCCGGCTGCGCAGGTCGATGGCACGGAATCGCCGGCCTCCAGGGCCGACTCCGGTACCCCGGTTTGATCACGTGCTGCATTCGTCAGGCGAGGCGGGCGCGGAGATGTGCCGAGTCTCACGGGCTGGTGGTGATGAAGTTCGCCAGGGCCTGCCGGTTGCCGTCCTCGCCCAGGCGGGCGGCCATCGATTCCACCGACTTGCGCCGCCCCTCCATCAGCAGTCCGCGCAGCTAGACCGCTCACCACCGGCGTTGATCCGCTCGCGCGAACGGCTTGAACATCTCCGCCGCGAAGTCCTCCAGACCGCACCGGACCGCGGCCAGCTCCCCACCCATCACAACAGGTCAACGGAACAAGCGATCAACGGGCACGCCACCGGCGAGTGAACCTGACCAGGCACTACTGGGTGACTGATCAGATGCCGCTGGCCTCCTTGAACGCGGCATTCCGGGCCCGTTGTGCGGGGGTGTTACTGAAGCCGTTCATAGCTCTACGAAGTTTCTGTGCCGTTTTGGGCAACGGACGCAAGGCGTGGCCGATGGCCGAGGCGAGTTGGGTGTCTGCCTCACGTAGCACGGGAGTGAGGCTGGCCACGATGTCATCCGGTACCGAATCAGGGTGATGCTCGATGAGCGTGGCGATGAACGCGGCTGCGCGGGTGGCACTGCTTTGATCCTCGGTCATGAAAGGCAGCGTGTGCTTCCAGAGGGCAGCCGGGTCGTCGCATGCCGTGATTGCTGTGGCGGCGAGAGCAGGTGTCCAATCTGCCTGTTCCATACGGTTGTTGAGGTACAGCATGATCGCTTTGGAGAATTCCGAGGTCTCGCGGATCAAGGTGAGCACATCGCTGATCCGATCGCCGGCCTTGACGAGCGCGGCGCAGAGGAGTTCCGCGTCTGCGTCGACGGCGCAGTGAGCGAGTGCCGGGCACCGTGAGTTGGCGCAGGCCAGCAGGCTGCTTTGTTGGTCCGTGGTGATCTGCTGCCACAGAGTGCTTGCGTACTGCCAGGGTTCGGTGTCTGCGGTTTCCAGCAGGTGCTGGACCAGGTTGTCGCGCAGCGCGGGAACGCTTTGCAGTTCGGGGCGTTCGGCTGCGGCTACGGCGAGACTGCGGGTGGGTTCGGAGAGGCTTGCCCAGTGTGATGCGAACCAGTGCAGCCAGTTGACATCGACGGCGGGCGCGGTGATGTAGTGGGCGGCGAAGTCCAGCGCGATGGCTGGGGTGCCGGAGTTCATGAGCTGCTGCGCCTGCTGGATGACTGCGGTGAGCTGAGTCTCTTTCGCCGCCTGGTTCCGCAGAAGGACGTGGAGGCTGGGCAGTAGTTCCTGCGCGAGTCCGGGGTTGTTGGCGGCGAGGGAACCGGCCAGGCGCTGAATCAGCGGCGTCGTCATGCCGAGGCCAGGCTCAGTGGTCAACAGCATGGGCAGGGTGGAGCGTGCGAACCGTCCGGTCGGCGTGGCAGCTTCCAGATCTCCGGTGAGAGCCGTTGTGCAGGTGGTGACCGCGATGCGGGTGGCTTCGGCGTCGGAACCCTGGCTGAGTCGGAGATAGTCGACCAAAACATTCCGCAGGCCGATGCCAATGACGTCGGCTGGATCTCGGTGCGCCGTCAGCTCTGTGGCCATGGTGGTGGCACAGGAGGCAGCCTTTTCCTCGTCCAGTCGTTTCAAGATCGCACCGGCTGCGACTGCGAGGTCCGCGCGGACCGAGGATGCCACTGCGGTCGCGTCGGCGATGGCCTGCTGAGCGAGGGACGCGTCGGGGAGCTGTTGAGCCGCGCGCAGCCACCGAGCCAGCAGCTCCATCATGGCGAGCATGCTGTCTTCGTCCTCATCATCCTGCAGAGCTTGGGCGACGGCTTGAACGATCTGCGTGGCCAGGAGAGTGGTCTCGCCGTCTTCGACACCGTCTCCCCAGTCGGCGGAGGGATCCGGAGCGAGAGAGAGAATTCCGACTGCCTCACGGCGTACTTCGGTGCTGGAGGACAGACACTCCAACAGGGCCAGCAGCACTGAGTGGTCCCAGGCGTGGTTGTCATCATGGTCCGTGGCCAATGTGCCGACGTGGCGCACGGCGTCGGCGTCTTCGTGGCGCGCGGCCATGATCAGCAGAGCGGCGAGAGCCGCAGGCGGCAAGGAGCTGGAGTTCGGCTGTTGGCTCTGGTTTTCCCAGAAGGAAAGGTCAATGGCAGTGCCTTCACCGGCGAGTGCGTTGAAGTAGGAGTTGAGAGACGGCGCAAGGAGGTCGGAGGTGGCGCCCGGGGGCAGGGCGATGAGGGTGACAGCCCAGACCCGCGCCTCCGGTCTTCCGGAACGGGTAGCAGAGCTTGCCGCAGACGCGGGAGATGCGCGGGGACGCTCAGGTCGAGCAAGGGAACGAGCAGATGACTGGCTACTGGCAGGGTGCGGCGCTCGTATTGACGCATGACGCAGTCCGTCAGCGCGTGCACGGCGTGCTGCTCTTCCTCGGACACGTCGGTGGGTAGAAGACCTGAGACGGAACCGAGGGCCTCAAGGACGGCTGCGACGGAGTTGTCGAGATCCTGTCCCGGACGGGCGGCCTCCAGCGACGCAGTGGCAGCTTCCACCACCCGTACCCGGTGTTCACCTTCGGTCAGACGCGCCGCGAGACCAGCCGCGTTCCGCTGCACAAGATCGGTTTCGATCTCCACGGCCATCTGACTGCCGAGTAGGCGGCTGGCCCGGGAAGAACCCAAAGTGATCAGGGGGCCGATTTGGACCGGGCGCTGAGTGCGGGCCCGGGCGGCCGTGCTGTTGAGGAAAGCCAGGCCGGGATTCCGGTCCAGGTCGAGGCGAGAAGCCGGGTCCCGGGTCCGGAACTTGGCGACGAGGGGGTCTGCAAGGGCCTGCTCATCGCCGAGGAGGGCTTCGTCGAGGAGGCGAAGTAGACGGTGCTCGGCGTGAATGGCGTCGTACAGGTCCCGGAAATCATGGCGAAGCACGGTCAGGCGAGCTAGCTCGATGGGATGTCCTGTGACTTCACCAGGTGCGATGCGTGCCGGCCGGTTCCCGACCGGTCGCTCGCGACGTCGGGCGAGCTGGTAGTCACTGAAAAAGGAATTGAGCAGACGGATGACGTGGCGCGGATCGCGGACCCGGCGGTGGATGAGAACCTCCAGCAGCGTCCGGGTCTGCGTCGGCCCGCCGAGCTCCGCTACGACGGGGTGGTGCGGAACATCGCCCATGAGCAGCTCTTCCGCGTAGTCCCGCAAGTCCGCGTCATAGTGCGCGGGGAGCACCATACGAATGGTGAACAGCTTGTTCAGATACTCCTGCGCGGCTTCCTCGGTCGCCGTGCGCATCCCATCGTCGATCCGCGGCAGGGCCTGTCCCGGCTCTGCCGCGGCGGACGCATCGGTGGCGGTGCGGGGAGTCTCGGGCGTAGTGGGACGATGCGCCAGACCGGGACGGACTCCGCCGATTGCCTCACGCACGATGTCCTCGTCGCACGAGAGGACAAACACCGGCTGGTGTCGATGCTGGGTTCCGGTCAGCAGGAAGCTGCGTACTGTGGCGAGAGCGTCAAGTACGTCCGAAGCGGCCAGCCGGTCGATGTCGTCCACGGCGATCACCAGCCGTCGGTTGATGCGACGCAGAAGTCTCGCGAAGGCCTGTTCGAGCTCGTCGGTAGACTCGGGCCGCGGACTGCTCACGGTGATCTCGTAGGCCTTCAACGACTGCAGCGCCCCCTCCCGGCCCGCTGCAAGGACGGCCGCGATGGCGGCGGCACTGACCAGAACACCCGTTAGCGAAGCGGCCCCCCGCGGCGCGAACCAGGTCCAGGCCGAGACGCGGTGCCCCGATCCCAGAAGGTGTACCACCGTGACCGCGCCGACGCCCAACAGCCACAGGAGCACGAGCATCGCGAGCACCCAGCCCAGGCCGGCGCCGGCCGCGCGCAGATACCGATGCCAGGCAGGCTTCCCTGGAGCATCGGCCTGATGATCCGCCCGTGGGAGGGTGCGCTGCCGACTTCCTTCAAGGCAGGACCGCTCGCCGACGTAGGTCTCGTTGTCGATCAACTGCTTTCGATGCGCGGCATCGAGCAACGCGTACATCAACGCGCGTGCCCGGGCGACGCCGCTGTGGTGTTCTGCACTCACGTGCAGCACCGCCCAATCGGAGTTGACTGCCAGCTCGGTCGTCAGCAGCCCAACCACGGACGACTTACCACTGCCGAACGGTCCGATCAGGCCCACGGCCAAGGACCCGGTCGTTTCCTTCACCGTGCGCGCCAACTGCTGAGCCACGGAATGGTGATCGAACAGATCCTGGTCACTCTTGCCAATGGCGATGTCCTCCATCGCCCACGGTCGCTGAGGCGCCACTTGTCACTTCCGTTCCGCAGCTCGCACGTGTCCAGATCGTACGGGCCTGCACTGACATCAGTGCAGGCCCGTACTCGACGCAGAGGCGGGGACGCAGAACGAACTTGTGGTCTGCTCAGTCTGGCCAAGCGGACGTAGCTGGGCCCGCCCGAGAGCGGTGCAGCGGTTTCCGGCGGTGCGGCCTGCCGGAGGTCTTCATACGCGTGATCGTGGGGGTGGTCAGCCCGTACGCCTCCGTGAGGCGGGCGACGATGTCGCCGGAGGTCGAGTCCCTGGCGGTGAGAGCGAGGACCGTATCTCGTCTAGCGCGCCGGTCCGTCGCGCGTGAATCGGCGACGGCCGCGCGGGGCGTCCTGAGTGCCTGACCGATACAGGTGACAGCGAGCAGGACTGGTCCGCATTGGGGACTGTGGGACTGCGTGGGCGACGGGATCGCCGTACGGTTCAAGTGTAGGGATGGTCCTGATTCCGCGGCAGGGGCACTCGCCGGGCCAACGCCGCAGGCGAGGGCTCTGTGCCACCTGGAACGCCGCGTCGGCGCGGGGGCAGGCCCCGACCCGCCAAAACTCGTTCACCACAGCGGAGCGATACCGGGAGGATCACGATGATGACGAAGCAGGAAGCGGCGGACACGGTCCGCCGCGCCCTGATCGGGCACGGTGTGACCTGGGCGCAGCTGGCAGAGGCGGTCGGCCGTCCGGTCGTCTGATCCACGGCGGCCCCCCTGGGGCAGCACCCGATGGCGGCCGCCGAGGCCGAGGCCGAAGCCGCCGCGTCCGCCATGGGCTTGGGCCAGAACGTCGTGAAAGCGCCCCATTTGCAGCCCACTCGCCCTCGGCACGCTGGGCGCCGCGGTCCCCACTGATCCGACGATCTACCGCCTGTACGAGGCGCTCCAGGTGGACGGGCCGACCCTCAAGGAACCCATCCACGAGGAGTTCCGCGACGGGATCATGAGCGCCATCAACTTCCGCATGGTCATCAAGCGCGTGCCGGACCCCGAGGGCGACCGTGTGGAAATCGTGCTCAACGGTAAGTTTCTGCCCTATCAGTGGTGAACAGCGCGCGACGGGCTTTCCCCCTCCCGGGTATCCGCGCCCCTCTATGAGACAACGACACGAACTGAGGAGTCGACATGACCGACGAATCGCGCCCCCCATTTCCTCCGTTCACCCGGGAGACGGCCATCGAGAAGGTACGTCTGGCCGAGGACGGCTGGAACTCCCGCGACCCGGAGAAGGTCGCTCTCGCCTACACCGTGGACTCGCGCTGGCGGAATCGCGCCGAGTTCGCCAACGGCCGCGAGGAGATCGTCGCCTTCCTCACGCGCAAGTGGAAGCGGGAGCTGGACTACCGGCTGATCAAGGAGCTGTGGGCCTTCGACGGCAACCGGATCGCGGTGCGCTTCGCCTACGAGTGCCACGACGACTCGGGCAACTGGTACCGCTCGTACGGCAACGAGAACTGGGAGTTCGACGACAACGGCCTGATGCGCCGGCGCTACGCCTGTATCAACGACCTTCCGATCAAGGAGCCGGAGCGCAAGTTCCACTGGCCGCTGGGCCGCCGCCCCGACGACCACCCGGGTCTGAGTGAACTCGACCTCTGACATCCGTAGGACCAAGCGAAGCTGATACGACCACACCTGGGAGCCGGGGTGTTCGGCGGTGCTGCAGATTTTTAGCGCCGCCGAGCAACCGGCCGGCCCTTAAGGCGTCGGCTGTACTCAGCCCGAGTGGGACTGTTTCACTAAATTCTGCATCCTCGCAACATGCAAGCGGGCACCGAGTTTCATGCGATTGACCTTGGAGCGCATGAGGGGAGGTACAGTGGTCGGATGGCGTGAGGTTTTCTCTGAGTTTGCCGGGACCGCGCTCCTGCTGCTTTTTGGCCTTAGCGCAATAGTTATGGATTTTTCGCAGGATTCCCCCATGACGTCACTCATTCCGAGCGGGGAGTTGCGGAGACTCCTCACAGCTGTAATCTTCTCTCTCTGTGGAACTCTCATTATCTACTCTCCGTTGGGTCGCATCAGTGGCGGACACATCAACCCAGCTGTCACCTTGGCCTTCTTGCGACTAGGAAAAATAAGCTCGAAGAGTGCCATAGCCTACATAGTGGCCCAGGTTGCTGGAGCGACGGCCGGGGCAGTGATTGTGTCGTTCATCTGGGGACATCGAGTCAAGAATTCACGTTTGATGGTTACGGTTCCTGGACCCATGGGAACGTGGGCAGCCTTGGCAGTCGAAACGGCGGCGACTTTTCTGCTCATTTCTCTCATATTGATTCTTCTCGAGAGGCCTCGCTTGATGCCCTTTGCCGCAGCGGCGGCTGGTGCATTGGGGGTCATATTGGTTTTCCTCGCGGCACCTGTCTCGGGAGCTGGATTGAACCCTGCACGGAGCCTCGCTCCCGCCGCCATCAGTAACACGTGGGATGATCTGTGGGTGTATCTGCTGGCCCCTGTGTGCGGTTCTCTCGGTGCGGCGATAATGCATCAGATGAGGCGGCGTACCATTCCATGTGGAAGCTAATACATGATAGGGCTTACGTGTGCCACCTCAAAAACTGCCTCTATAACGAATTTCGCCGGACTGAATGAAAAGCTAATACTCCAGTCGCAGTTCGCTACTGAACTTGATCGGCTGATGTCGGGGCCGTTTGCCTGACGGGCCGGGGTCGTTCTGTGTACGGCTGGACGGTGAGATACGCGCAGGGCGGCGGCCTGACCGACACCGAGAGGGTCACGCGGGAGCAGATCCGACTGAAGGCAGTCGTCCGCTTCGAGGGCGGGAAGAAGGACGGAGAGATCGCCGCCGCGCCGAGGGTGAGCGAGCGTTCGGTGGAGCGTTGGCTCTGGCAGTGGCGGGAGCGGGGACAGGGGCCTGCCGATCAATAACTCGTCGATCTTGGTGGGGATTACGGGAGGGTGGGGTCGTGCCCGGCGATCGCGGCGAGTTGTTGTGCCGTGGTCACGGTGACGGCGCCGGCCGGGATCTTGTACCCGAGTGCGGTGAGCACGGGGGTGACCTCCTGGAGGGTCGCGCCGATTCAGAAACCCTTGGGCGCGGCGGCCCGGTCCCTGTGCCGCCGACACTCCTCGCCCTTTCAGCCCAGGGCAAGTAGCCCCCTGTGACCAGTGATCTGGACACCCTAGCTCTAAGTTTCCGGCCACCTGACGCGCCGTCGGGCGATGGGTGGGGGGGGCGTCTGCTCACTTCCGTGTTTGGCTGCTTACCGGGCCCCGTGGCGGGTGACTCTGTGGCCCGGCTAAGGTCCCCCTGGGGTTGCCGGCGCCACCGGCGGGTTGAACCGTGAATACTGCGGCGCGGACCAGACCAAGGCGCCGTCCGGGTGGTCGATCTGGACGACCTTGGCCACCTGGAACTCCACCGTTCTCTCCGCGCCGGGGAATTCAGCGGCGGTGTCCGCACTCCAGTCGATCACAGCCATACCTGTCAGGTGCAAGGTCCTGCCGACCTTCCAGTCGATGAACAACAGGCCCCCGGCCGGGTTGACGGTGAGATTTCCCAGGGTCATCAGCATCGTGTTCCCTTCGTAATCGGGCCATTGGACCCGTTGCGGGGACAGGCTGCTGACGAAGCCGGGGTTGCCGCCGCGATGGGAGGCATCGGCGTCACCCGCCGTGGAAGCGGAGGCAATGAAGAACGTGTCCGTGGTGTCAATCATCCGCCGCTGCTCCGGGAGCAGTTCACTGCTCTCCGACACCTGGGGCTTCCTGGGCGCAGGTGCTGTCTCCTGCGGTTCGCGGCTCTGGATGTATTTGGGGCAATTGCCGTATGCCTGGTCCACTGAAAGTCTGAGTCCCCCTGCCGCGGGCACGGTCCGACCGTTGATCCTCAGTCGTCGACGGTTTTTCAAGTCGATGGCAAGAGTGCCCACAAGTGAAGGTGCCGCCAAGACCGCCGCCAGCGGGTCGACATCCAAAAGGCGCGCTCCGATGAGCACCTCGCGAGGGCCAAGCGCCTGCAGGAATCCCGGTTGTCCGTACACCATGGACGCCCAATTAGACCGTCCGGTGCAGTTGCTCCGACAACCAGGAACCGCAGATCGGCAAGGAAGTCGCGGGCGCCACGGGGAAGTCTGTCACTGATGATCGGGCGCAGGTGATCGGCGTGCTCACGGAATCCTGCGCGGTCTTGAGCGGCCAACTCACCCTTATGGTAGGAGGCCAGATGGGAGCTGCTATTGCGCATGGTGGCATTCCTAACTGCCGTCAGCGCCTTCAGGCAGCGACGGCATACGGTCGCAAGAAGAATTTTTTCATGCCGCGTATGACCACGCTAGAGCTGGCTACCCGCACGGCCGACGATCCGATGGGTGCGAGCGGACGGTGCATTCCAGCGTAGACCGCAGCCATCGCGAGGCGGCGCAGTGATAGGTGAAGACGCATATTTGAAATTCGGGCTTGCCCGAGTATTTGGCGCTGTGCAGACAAGGTGCGCTCCGCAGAGCGGGACGGTGACCCTCCGCAACCTCCTCGTGCCTTAATGCATCCGCGATTCCCGTTTCGCCATCTGCAAAGAAAATCTAAAAGTTCGCACTTGTCCGTCTCTGTGTTGCTGTCCCCAGGGGGCGGGTCTAGCGTGAACACGTTGTGCCCAACGCCATCTGTCTCGAGGCGCCACGCCGCCGAGGGGAAAACACACCCGAGCCTGAGCAGGTGACCACTCCTCCCGATCATCGCAGCGAAAGGGGTTGCCTGCGGGCGGATTTGACGCATATTCCGCGCTCGAAGATCCCAGGAGGGCGTCATGCTCCCCACGCACTACAAAACAGCGACTGTTAACGGCCAAGAGGTCTTCTATCGCGAGGCTGGTCCCACCGAAGCACCGGTCGTCCTGCTGCTGCATGGTTTTCCCAGCAGCTCACACATGTTCCGTCATCTCATCCCGGCACTGGCCGACCGGTATCATGTGATCGCTACCGATCACATCGGCTACGGCCAGTCCTCCATGCCCGAGGTCGGAGAATTCGACTACACCTTCGACAACCTGGCCAATATTACTGGGGGGCTGCTCGACCAGCTGGGCATCAAGCGCTTCTCCATCTACGTGCACGACTACGGGGCACCCATCGGGTGGCGGCTGGCCCTCAGCCCCTCCTACGAAGTCACCACGATCATCTCGCAGAGCGGCAACGCCTACATGGAGGGGTTCGCCAAGCCCTTCTGGGACGACCTGTTCGCCTACGCCACCGCTCCCGGACCCGACACCGAACCGGGCGCGCGGGCCAAGTTCGCCCCGGAGACGACCCGTTGGCAGTACGAGAACGGTGCCCCCGACAAGAGCCTGGTCAGCCCGGACAACTGGCTTCACGACCAGGCCCTGCTGGACCGGCCAGGCAACGACGAGGTGCAGCTGGCACTGTTCCGTGACTACCCGACCAACATCGACGGCTACCCGCAGCTGCAGGAATACTTCCGCACCAGCCAGGTGCCGGTGCTCGCGGTCTGGGGCGAGAGGGACGAGATCTTCGGGCCGGACGGCGCGCGGGCGTTCTCCCGTGACCTGCCCGACGCGGAAGTCCACCTGCTGCCGGCCGGGCACTTCGCCCTGGAGACGCACCTGGATGCCATCAGCGGCTACATCCACGGGTTCCTCGGTCGCGTCCTCACCTGAGGCACGGACGGAATCCTGGGCTGCACCTGGGCGAAAAATGAGGAGTCATGACTCATGAAACAGCCCAGGAGGCCAGCGTCCGAGAGACCGGCGGAATGCTCGTCGCCTTCCACTTCACCGTCGAGTTGGGTACTTGGTCCGGCTGCACCTGTACGAGGACACCGACCTGGTCGCCAGGGCCGTGACTGCAAGCGACTGAGACGGCGGCCAAGAGGCCCGGAACCGATGCAAGTCGCTTCCCTGTCAAGGCTCTACCAGTTCCTGACATGGGAAGTAGCGGTAGGAGAGGTGACGTGGTGGCCACGTTGATGGCAGTGAACGTCGGGATGCCCCACGACGTGCCCTGGCACGGCAAGACGGTGCACACCGGCGTGTACAAGCAAACCGTCGCCGGGCCGCAGATGGTACGGCGCCTCAACATCGATGGCGACGGCCAGGGTGATCTGGGCGGGCATGGCGGCGAACAGCGGGCGGTACTGGTCTACCAGACCGATTCCTACCTGTTCTGGGCGAAGGAGCTGGGCCGCGACGACCTGGCGCCCGGCCAGTTCGGGGAGAACTTCACCGTCGACGGCCTGCCGGACGACGAGGTCTGCATCGGCGACCGCTACCGCATCGGCGGCGCGCTCTTCGAAGTCACCCAGCCCCGGGTGACCTGCTACCGAGTGGGCTTGCGTATGGGAGAGCCGCAGATGGCGGCCCTGCTCGTGGCCCACCACCGCCCCGGCTTCTACCTGCGGGTGATCGAGGAGGGCCAGGTCGAGGCCGGGCAGGAGATCGTCAAGGTGTCCACCGGCCCCGAGGCGATGACCGTCGAGGAGATCGACCGGGTGCTCTACCTGCCGGGACACACACGCGAGCAGGTCGAACGGGCCCTGCGGATCCCGGCCCTCAGTCCCGGCTAGCAGGGCTCCATGCAGACTCTCCTGGACCAGGCGGACAGCGAGGCGGCCGACGGCTCCTCGGGCAGCGCCGGGCTGAACAAGGCCGCCACTGCCCCGCCGCCCAGCTGGCCCGGCTTCCGCCCGCTGACCGTCACGCGCATCCAGCCCGAGAGCCGGAGTGTGTTCTCGCTGTCCCTGGCCGCAGCCGACGGTTCAGCACTGCCCACTGCTTTGCCCGGTCAGTTTCTCACCGTGAAGGTCCCGCTCGAGGGACACGTGCCGCCTCTGATCCGCAGCTACTCCCTGTCCGGCGAGCCCGGCACCGGCACGTACCGCATCAGCGTCAAAGTCGAACCGCACGGCGCTGCCAGCAACGAGCTACGCGCCCACATACGCGTCGGCGACACCCTGGAGGCCGCCGCGCCCCGCGGAACGTTCTGCCTGTCCAAAGGCGACAACCCGGTGGTGCTGCTGTCCGCGGGAGTGGGGGTGACCCCCGTGCTGGCCATGCTCCACGCGCTCGCGCGTGACCGCTCCCCGCGCCAGGTGTGGTGGCTGCACGCAGCCCGTGACAGCACCGAGCATCCCTTTGCTCAGGAGAGCCACGACCTGATCGAAGGCCTTGCGAACGCCCGGTCAAGCATCTTTTACAGCAAACCGAGCGACGCCGACCGCAAGGGCGTCGACTACACAGAGGCCGGCCGGCTCTCGGCCAACCGCATCTTGGGTCTAGGCCTGCCGACCGACGCCGACGCCTACCTTTGCGGGCCCGTGGGTTTCATGAACAGTGTCACCGCCGCGCTCGTCGACGCCGGGCTGGAAGCGTCGCGAGTGCACACCGAGATCTTCGGCGCCGGGCCCTCCCTCACCCCGGGAGTGAAAGGTTCCTCGACCGCACCCGCGCCCCACCAGCCCGCAGGCCCCGTCGGCACCGGTCCTCCCGTCTCCTTCGCCCGTAGCGGCCTCACTGTTCCCTGGAACAACAGTCAGGACTCCCTGCTCGAACTCGCCGAAGCGTGCGACGTCCCCGTCCAGTGGTCGTGCCGCACCGGCGTCTGCCACACCTGCGAACTCGCCCTGATGTCCGGCACCGTCGACTACTCACCTGATCCGGTCGAACCACCAGCCGAAGGCAACATCCTCATCTGCTGCTCCAAGCCCACCGAAGGCGTCGTTTTGGATCTGTGAGTCGACCGGGATGCCGGTGCACAGACCGGCATCGTCACCGAGAAGCCTCCACCTCCAGGGCCCTTCGGCGAAACCTGCGGGCGCAGGTAGTCCGCCGTCCGGCATGTCAGTCCCCACCGAGGACGCCCCAGGAGCCAGGAGTGATCTACCCACGACGACACGTGCCCCTCCTTTCCTTCGACGGACCGCGGCAGAGGGCATGCCACACAGGACGGAGATGGTCGACATGGTCGACCCGGTTGAGGAGTTCGACCTGCTCGTCGTAGGCGGCGGAAAGGCCGGCAAGACGCTTGCCATGGATTGGGCCAGGAGCGGCAAACGGGTCGCCATGGTAGAGCGGGGCATGATCGGCGGCACCTGCATCAACGTCGCCTGCATCCCCACCAAAGCTCTGGTAGCCAGCGCCCGCGCCATGCGCACCTTCGCCCGGGCGCGACAGCTGGGGTTTGTGACGGAAACCCCCGAGGCCAGCGCCGAACTGCTGCGCACGCATAAGACCGGCGTGGTGGAAGGCATGGTCACCATCAACCACAAGCAGTTCGTCGACTCCGGCATGGACTTCATCCTCGGAGAGGCCCGCTTCACTGCGGAACGCACGGTGGCGGTGACCCTGAACAGCGGCGGCACCCGGAGGCTGCGCGGCGCCGAAGCGGTCGTCAACACCGGGACGACCCCACTCCTGCCCGACATCCCAGGCCTGGCGGACGCGCGTGTACTCACCAGTGAGACCCTGCTGCACCTGGAGCGGCTGCCGGAGCACCTGATCGTGATCGGCGGCGGCACGGTCGGCCTGGAGTTCGCGGACATGTTCGCGGCCTTCGGCAGCCGGGTGACCCTTGTGGCCCGGGGCCCGCGGCTGTTGGCGAGGGAGGACGAAGACATTGCGCAGGCGGTCACCAGCCTGCTGGCCGCCGGTGGCGTTGACGTACTCACCCACCGTTCCACCACCTCCGTCCGACGGGGCGCGGACGGACGGGTCATTGTGGCACTGTCCGACGGCACGGTGCTGAGCGGCGACGAAGTGCTTGTCGCAGTCGGCCGCCGACCCGTCACTGCCGGACTTGACCTACCTGCCGCCGGGGTCCGGACCACAGCAGCCGGCTTCGTCGCCGTCGACGACCGCCTGGCCACCTCGGCCCCGCACACATGGGCCGCTGGAGACGTCGCCGGCAGCCCGCAGTACACACACATCTCCCTGGACGACTACCGGATCCTTAAGGCCAACCTTGCCGGCGGTTCCCGCTCCACAAAGGACCGGCTTGTTCCCCACACCACTTTCCTCACCCCGGAACTAGCCCGCATCGGGCTCACGGAGTCCCAGGCCCGTGCCGCCGGACACCAAGTGCGCGTCGCCCGACTACCGGTGGCCGCCATCCCGCGGGCGCGTACGATGCGGGATACGGACGGCCTCTGGAAGGCCGTGGTCGACGCCCGCACCGACCGCATCCTGGGCGTGGCCCTCCTAGGCCCGGAGAGTGGCGAGACCCTCACCACAGTGCAGACCGCCATGCTCGCCGATCTCCCCTACACCGCCCTCCGCGACATGATTATCACGCACCCCACCATGACCGAAGGACTGAATCTTCTCTTCGCCGTACTCCAGGACTAACGAGGTGACCGCCCTAGCGGTCGCAGGTCCGCGACGACGTCCGCAGGAAGACGCGAGCAGCAGATCAGGACGGTGCCGTGGGTCAGCCGACCGTTGTCGGTAGCAAGCCTTCCGAGCGACCCCAGGACCCCGTCTGCTCCTCGCAGCCGCTGGCGGACCTGGTCCTGGACCTGTGACCGCGGCGCTGGGGGCGTCTACGCGACGTGTCCGGAGCGACCGCGGCAGCCTTCTCAGTCCTGGAGCGGGTAAGCGCCACCCAACCACCGGTGGTGCAGGTCACTGCAGGGGCGGGCGCCGCGGTGTCACTTGCCCCGCCCGGCCTGGCGTGGGGCGTAGAGGGCTTCGCGGAGGGCGCCGGTGGTCTGCGCGACGGCGTCCTTGGCGGCCTGGGTGCCGGCCAGGGCGTCGAGCATCATGAAGTCGTGGGTGACGGACCCGTAGTGCGAGAGGGTGACGGGAACTCCGGCGGTTTGCAGTTTCGCGGCGTAGGCATTGGCCGCGTCGAGCAGGGCGTCCGAGTCGGTGATCATCAGTGCTTCGGGGAGGCCACGGAGTTGATCGACACTGGCGTTCAGCGGTGAGGCGAGTGGCTGGGCGCGGACGGCGGGATCGGGGGCGTAGGCATCCCAGAACCACTTCATGGCCGGGCGGGTAAGCCAACAGCCCTCCGCGAGCCGATTGTAGGAGGCGGTGTCGAAGCGGGCGTCGGTGACCGGGTAGAGCAGGACCTGCCGGACAAAGTGCGGTCCGCCGCGTTGCTTGGCCATCAGGGTGACGGCGGCGGTCATGTCGCCGCCGACGGAGTCACCGGCGATGGCAAGCCGGGTGGGGTCGATATCGATCGTGCGGCCGTTGCGGGCGACCCACTGGGCGACTGTGTAGGCCTGCTCGATCGGGACCGGGAATTGGGCTTCGGGGGAGGGCGTGTAGTTGACGAACACCACGGCGGCCCGCGCCCCGTTGGCGATCTGGCGGACCAGGCGGTCGTGGGTCATCGCATTGCCGAGGACCCAGCCGCCGCCGTGGATGTAGACAATGCCGGGCAGCGGGCCCTTGACGCCGGCCGGCCGGAAGACACGGATGGACACCGGCCCGGTGGGGCCGCCCGGGACTGTCCGCTCGGTGATGTCGGCGGGGAGCTTGGCCACGGGCCCCGATTGCAGCTTGTCGAGCACCTGGCGAGCGGCCTTGTAGGACAGGGTGTACAGCGGTGGGCCGTCGGCGGCCGCCAACTGTTGAGGAAGTCCTGGTCCTGCTTCTCCAGCTTCACCGGCGGCTTGCCGCACGGGGCGTACTTCGGCGCGGCCCTGTCGGCCACCGCGGCAGCAGGGTCTTCCCGGGGGTCCACTGTGCGGCCCGTCCGGTCGGCGCAGGCGCTCAGGACGCTGGCTGCGACGAGCGCCGCAGCTACGCCATAGCAGACCCTGCGCCGTATGGAGACATCGGGAACGGAGGTCATCCTGTGGAGGAATCCGACCCCAGACCACCAGAGCTGATCCTACCGAGTGACGTCATCGCCACTTTGCGTGGATCAGGTGACGGCCGGACATCGGCGGCCAGACTGGCGATGCCAGAAAGCAGGCACCGGCGCGCCTGCAGCCGACGATGCCATCCGCGCCCGCGAGTCGCCACACCTGGCCCCGGCGCCCCGACTGGCCACCGCGTTCACCCCACTCGCCGTCCTCCCGCACCGTGAAGGCTGCGCAGGACGGTCTGACGTCCCTGCAGAGCGGCCAGCTTGAGGTGATGCAACCGCCCACACCGTGTGAGACCGGGCCATGGACTGTCACGGCCGCAGGGGCAAGGCGCGGCTTGAAGCTTCCCCTTGATCGACCCTGCTGGCCAATTCACACGACCGGCTTCGGTGATCTTTGTCTTCGCTGGCACGGGCAAGCGCATCGTCTTGCGGCGCTCAGATCTGGTTGAGTCCGCCATCGACGAACAGCTCGGATCCGGTGACGAAGCTGCTCTCATTGCTGGCGAGGAACAGTGCGGCGGCTGCGGCCTCGTCCGGGTGCCCCATCCGGCCCAGCGGTACCTGGCTGGCGAAGGCGTCCCTCATCTTCGCGGCCTGGTCGGCGTCCGCGGCCAGGCCGGTGATGCCCGGGGTGACGATCGGGCCGGGCACCAGGGTGTTCACTCGGATTGCGCGGCCGCTGAGTTCGTTGGCCCAGGTGCGGGAGAAGGAGCGGACCGCGGCCTTGGACGCGGCGTACACGCCGAAGGCGGCGCCACCTGAGGTGGCAGCAGTCGATCCGGTCAGGATCACCGAGGCGCCGTCGTTGAGCAGCGGAATTGCCTTCTGAACGGTGAAGAGCATGCCTCGCACGTTGATGTTGAAGGTGGCGTCGAAGTGCTCCTCGGTGACCTGCTCAAGCGCGGCGAACTCACCGCCACCCGCGTTGGCGAACAGTACGTCGATGGACCGGCCCCGCTCGGCGACAGCCGCGTAGAGGCGGTCGATGTCCGCGAGGTTCGCGACGTCGCCCCGGACGGCGGTGGCTTCCCCACCGATCTCGGCCAGCGCGGCGTCGAGAGCCTCCTGTCGACGGCCGGTGATGAACACGTGCGCGCCCTCACGCGCGAATCGCCTTGCTGTGGCCAGTCCGATTCCGCTGTTGCCTCCGGTGACGACTGCCGTCTTCCCGTCAAGCTGTCCCATGATCGCTTATCCCTATCCGATGCAAACGCCAAAAGGCGTGCACCATGTGTCGCTGCAGTGTTACAGCCCGGAGCGGACAGCCCCGGGCACTTATGGACTGTACGGTAAAGAACCACGTTATGGACCGCTCGGGCAAAAACGTGACTGCATCCACACCGCCGAGCGGCAACGAGCCGGCCGACGCCCGCTCGCCCGCAGCCAGGACGCCGGGGCGCCGGGGGGAGTCGTGCGCCACACACCCCGCCACCACCCAGCCTGCCCCCTGTGTGCCGCATGCAGCCGGGCGCTCACGATCTGGACCGATAGGTCAAGAAGGACGTATGCTGTTGAACATGGGACGACCGCGGAATTTCGACGAGAACCAGGTTCTGGAGTCTGCGCGCGAGCAGTTCTGGAATCAGGGGTACGCGGCTACGTCACTGCAGGACCTGACGGACGCCACCGGACTGGGCAAGGGGAGCCTGTACGGGGCCTTCGGCGACAAGCGGCAACTGTTCCTGCACGTGCTGGACGGCTACCGCGACGAACAGCTCAACGGCGTCCGGGCGGTCCTGACCGGGCCCGGTACGGCCTTCGAACGCCTGACCCTGCTCGTTGAGGGCGTGGCCAAGGGATTCACGGAGGACCCGCAGCGGCGCGGCTGTCTTCTGGTCAACAGCACGTCCGAGCTGCACAGCAATGATCCGGACGTCGTCTCCCGGGCCCGGAGCAGCTACCAAGCGGTTGAAGATCTTCTGATCGCCTGCGTGAAGGAAGCCCAGGACGAGGGGACGGTCGAACCGGGGGCGGACGCCCAGGAGGTCGGGCGGCTGCTCCTTGCCGTCATGCAGGGCATCGAGTTTCTCGCGAAGACCGGCATGGACGGCTCAGCTCTGCTGCAGATAAGCCAGGCCGCCCTCAAGCAGCTCTCCCGACACTGACCATCCTGCGGGCCAGCACCCTTCACAGGTGACGTACCGACCGGCAGGGACCCGAGTGGGCCCGCTTGAGTCGGCTGCGAGCACGCGCATTACCTGCCCTCCGAGCACCCCCACGAGTGGCCAGGGCGCCCGCCCCAGCGCGGTTGACGGCCTGCCCCTTTCACCATGCCCTTGAGCAGGCACTCCGGCCGGGCGGCTGCGCCATCGACTGGGCCGCAACGCGGGCCAGACGACGCTCCGGCAGCCGACGGCGCCGGCCCATTGCGCACGGGCCCTGACGGCAAAGTCTCCAGGCTACCCAAGTCCGCACGGGACCTCGCTCGCGCCTCACTTCCGCACGCCGACGACGATTCGCCAACCGGTGCATTGATCCACTGACTTCGCAATGCACCTGAAGAGGACACAAGTTCTTGACTGTATGGTCCATAAGGTCTACGTTTGGCCTACGACCCGCGGATTCGCTATTGCAAGTAGACGTCGGGTCGGCGACTGACGGGCACAGACTGTTCCGCTCCACGGCACAGAGAAGCCGGCCGGAATGCGCGAGGGGTCTCGCGTGCCCCACAGCAAACGCCTGCACCCGCCCAACGAAAAGTGATCACCATGACCACCGCTGCCCAGCCGCCCTTCCCCTACAGCCTCCACAACGTGACGATTTCCGTCAGCGACCTCGACGCGTCGATCCACTGGTGGAACCGGGTGTTCGGCCTCACCCTGCTGGCTAAGTCCCGCTTCGACGCCATCGGAGCGGACGTCGCCTTCCTGGAGGGCCCCGGGTTCCGGCTCGAGCTCCTTCAGCCCGCGGACGGTGTGCGGATCCCCGAACTGACGGCAGAGCCCCCCGCCCACATCCGCCCGATCGGCAACAAGGCCCTGGTGTTCCGCGTCGAAGACCTCGCCGGCGTGACCCGCACCTTCCGTGACCTGGGCGTGACGACCGTCTGGGAGCAGATGGACCTCGGCGACGGCAGCATCTCGACCGCGATCCGCGACAACGACGGAAACCTCATCAACGTCTTCCAGCAGGGCGCAAGCCCGATCGGCTGACACGGCGAACCGATCGCCCAGGCTGCCGAGCCAGTTTCAGGGGCTCCGGACATGGTTGCCCGGGACATCTTTGAACCGTCCCTCCGGGGCGGCCAATTCACAGCGCCACTGGCCCGCAGTGTCCTGGGGTAACGGCAGCGCCGCCGTTGACCCAGGACCGGGGGACGGCGCTAACTACGCGCGAACTCAAGCAGGTCTCTGTTGAAGATCTCGGCGTACTTGGGCACCATCGCAAGGCCATGAGGCGCGCCCTCGTAGACCTTATACTGCGCGCCCTTGACGATCTTGGATGATTTGGCGCCCGCCGAGACGATGGGCACGATCTGGTCGTCGTCGCCATGCACGATCAGTGTCGGCACATCGACCTTCTTCAGGTCCTCGGTCGTGTCCGTCTCGGAGAACGCCTTGATGCAGTCGTAGGCGCCCTTGATGCCGACTGTCATGCTCCAGAGCCAGAACTCGTCACGCGTTCCCTGGGAGACGGTCGAGCTTTCACGGTTGGCACCGTAGAACGGGGCACTGAGGTCCTTGTAGTACTGCGAGCGGTCCGTGAGCACACCCTGGCGGATCTCGTCGAACACCTCGATCGGCAGGCCCTCAGGGTTGGCTTCCGTCTTCAGCATCAGCGGCGGGATCGCGCCGAGCAGGACCAGCTTGGCGACCCGTGCCGTGCCGTGCCGGCCGATGTAGCGGGTGACTTCGCCGCCGCCGGTGGAGTGCCCGACCAGAATGACGTCGTGCAGGTCTTCGGCTTCGATGACCGCGGCCAGGTCGTCGGCGTACGTGTCGAGGTTGTTGCCGTCCCAGGGCTGACCGGAGCGGCCGCCACCGCGCCGGTCGTGAGCGATGGCGCGGAAGCCGTTGTCCACCATGAGCTTCATCTGGGGGTCCCAGGCGTCCGCGGTGAGCGGCCAGCCATGGGAGAAGACGACGGGTTGGCCCGAGCCCCAGTCCTTGTAGAAGATCTCTGTACGGTCTTTGGCAGTGACGAAGGGCATGGTGCGGTTCCTTTCGAAGATATCCAGAACGCCACGCTGGTCCGGATTCCGGGGTCCGGTCGGAAATCTGAGGTCAAGCTGCCAACCAGCAGCGGACCTGCGAGAAATCGACGGGGAGGGCAGGCGGCGAAAGGCGACCGGAATGATCACGTCCTCTTAGCCACGATACCCAACAGGCAGCACGTCGGCCCGGTGACTGGTCGCTCTCGCAATTCAGTATGGCCATCTGCGGACTTCGGGATCCGCCGGCTACGCCGCGCGCAGCCGGGACGGCATCCACGCACGACCGCGCGGTATTGGCATCTGCATCGTCCAGGCACGCGGGGCTTGTATGTGTCGGCGTGCGGGACGGGCAAGACGCTGGTCGGTATCCGTCTGGCGGGCGCGCCCGGATCACAGCTGACCTTGGTGGTGGTGCCGACGCTGGATTTGATTGCGCAGACCGCGCTGGCTTGGCGGAAGGACGGCCGGGCCGAGGCCATGGTGGCGGTGTGTTCGATGGACACCCGGGCCCACCAGGGCCTGGCCGAGGCGAACGTCGGCTCCACCGGCGACGCCGCCGGCCTGGCCGCGGCGCTGTCGGCGGTCGCCCCTGGGGTCCTGGACGCGGTGACGGAGTTCTGTGCCTACGACTCCCTGGACAAGATCGAGGCGGCGCAGCGCACCGACCGCTCGGTGCCACCGTTCGATCTGGCTGGCGGAGTCCGCGGACGTACGCCGCCCGCGCCGCCGCCGAATCGCCGAGCCGGATCTGGATGCGTCGGCTAGTTCATGAAACCCCCGCCTGCGGCTCGCGGCGAACTGGGCGCAGGCTGTCACCCCCCTCGGCGGCGAGCCCCGCAGGTGTCCGCGAGCCGAGCGAGGAGGTGATCCTTGTCTGGCTCACCATTTCGGAATTTCGAGCGGAAGGCCCTTCAGCTCCCCGAAGCATATTGCCCAGCCCGGCTTACTTCCTAAGCTCGGAGATGCTTCTCCGCCCAGCTGCCCAGTTCCTTCAGCGCGGGCTCCAGCGCGGCGCCGGCCTCCGTCAGACTGTACGAGACCCGCAGCGGGGGACCTTCGTCGACGTCGCGCGCGACGAGTCCCGCGGCGCCGAGTTCCGTGAGGCGGTCGGAGAGCATCCGTTCGCTGATGCCGGGGATCGCCCGGCGCAGGTCGGCGAAGTGGACGGGATGCGGCAGCAGCACGGCCACGATCAGGCCCGTCCAGCGCTTTCCGAACAGCTGGAAGACCCGGGCCATACCGTCGTCGACCTTCTGGCACGGCCCTGCGTCGTGTGCTCCCAGCTTTGACATGTGAGTACTACGTTCCATTCGTGGATAGAAAATCAGGTGGCCAAGCCAGCGATCGGGCACGGAGAAGGATCTTTTGCGCTAGCGCATCGGACATGCTGTCTGCGTCAAACTCCAACCTGAGCCTCTGACATGGACTCTCATCCGCTTCTTTACTTCTCCTGGGCCGTGGTTCATCGTGGGCTCGCGAGTCCGAGGTGCCGTGGCTCGACAAGACCAGAGGATCGACCGCCAGTCGAGGAAGCTCTGTGGTGACCCGGGCCGCTTCGTCCTCGGTCGGCCCAGCGAACAACAACTCGACCGCGGTCTGTACGTTTCCTGTGGTATCGACAAGTCGTGGCAGTAATGTCAGGTTCCCGCTGGACCAGAAGTAGACACGGATCTTCCGCATATCTATCCCGGTCGCAGGCTCGCCCACCTGAACCACACTGGTGGAGGGGATCCCACATGCCGATATCTCTAGAGAAATGAGCAGCGCAACCAGAGATATCGGGTGAGAGTGGAGCTTTCGTCCCAGGGTTCCTCGGTATCGCATCAAGTGGTACTAGGGGTGTTTCCGTTCGGGCGGTGGGTTCCTGCGGCGGTCAGGACGTGTTCGGCGAGACGGTGGGCGACGGCCAGGGGGGTTGTTGCCTCATTCGCACTGTCCTCCAGTACCCGTGCGGTGGCTTCCTCGATGGATGCGAGCCGCCGCAGGGACTGCTTCGGGGTCAGTTGGTGAAGCTCCAGGCCGGACGCATACATGACCCCGCCGGCGTTTGCCACGAAGTCCGGCACCCAGGTGATCCGCGCCTGGGTCAGGTCCTGTGCCACTGCGTCGTGGGCCAGCTGGTTGTTGGCCGAGCCGACGATCGCCCGGCAACGCAGTGAGCCGACGAGCTCGGAGGTGAAAGCGCCGCCCAGGGCACAGGGCGCCAGAATGTCGGTCTGAAGGGTGTAGGCGCCGTCCAGTTCTACCCACTGCGCTCCGGACGTTTCGACGGCCGAGCGTCGCTCGGGGGCGACGTCGGTCGCCCGTACGTGAGCGCCTTGTGCGAGCAGGCGCTTGGTGAGCTCATGCCCGACGCCACCGAATCCGATCACCACCACGTCACGCCCCCGCAGATGCGGTGTTCCCCATAGATGCGCGGCGGTTGAGTTCATCGCATGCTCGACGCCGGCGGCAGTCCCGAAGGTAGTGGCCCCGAGGCCATCGGCTGTGGCGGAATAGCCGCCCACGTAGGGGGTGCGACGGCGCATGAGCTGGATGTCGGCGGAGCTGGTGCCGACATCGGGGGCCACGTAGTAGGCGCCGTTCAGATCGTGGACCAGTTCGGCGACATCGAGCAGCAGGGCTTCCCGCAGTTGGCCATCCAGGCGCTGAGGGCCCCCGGGCAGGAGCGGGACGACAGTCTTTCCTCCGCCCGTGCCATTGCGGACCGCGGCGGCCTTGTAGGTCATCCCGCGGCTCAGTCGGAGACAGTCCACCAGCGCGTCGGCCGGGGAGTCGTATCGAGCGATCCGCATGCCACCGACGGCAGGGCCGAGGCGGGTGGAGTGAATGGCGATGATCACTGGCAGGCCGGAGCGGCGCCCCTGCCGAGCCAGGACCCCCTCATGATCGAGCGTGGTCTCCAGAGTGCGTGACGGCATGCCCAGTCCCTCCAGCTCAGATACGGGCTGACTTAACGATAGCTAAGTCAGAGCTGGCTTAAGCTAACATAAGTCTGCTGCTTCGCTAGACGGGATGGTGTGATGTCGGCACTCACAGGCTCGCTGACCGACCGGGACAGCTGGAGCGAACACCGGTGCTCAGCGGCACGGGCCCTGGAAGTACTCGGGACGCCCTCGAACCTGTTCGTGCTGCGCGAGGCCTTCTACGGCACGACCTACTTCAACGACTTCGTCCGCCACACCCCGCTGAGCGCACCTGCAACGGCCAAACGCCTACGAGAACTCGTCGAGGTCGGACTCCTGCGGCGGACCCCTTACCAGGCGCCCGGGCAGCGAACACGCGACCGCTACGAACTGACCGAACCCGGCCAGGAGCTCCTGATCGCCTACTTCGCGCTGATGGAGTGGGGCGACCGCCACGCCACCCCGGGAACGGAAGGCGGTCCAGTCCGCCTGCGGCACCGAGACTGCGATGCTCCCGTGCACGTGGAACTCTCCTGCTCCGACGGCCACATGCTCGCCCCCAGCGAACTCGAGGTCGTTCCAGCCCCCGGACTGTCGCAGAGTGAGGCGGCAGACTCATCCCTCCGACAACCGCCCCCTGTACGCAACTCGTCCCGGCAGCGCCCTGGCGACGTTGATCGGTTCCATTCGTAGCCGGATCAGCTCAGCTTCTGGACCGCCGCGCAGACGACCTTCGCGCGCCGCGGGGCACTCCGACGGCTTCACGCATGGGGTGCGGTCAAGACCGGCTGCATCTCAGTCCAGGACGCGGCCGAGGAACCCGCGGATGTAGCCGCTGATGGCGTCGAGGTGCGTCTCCGGGGCGAAGTGCCCAGCCGGCAGCGTGAACTTCCGAGTCTGGCAGATCGCGGGTGAAGGCCCGGGCCCCGTCCGGTCCGAAGATCTCGTCTCCCGCACCCCAGACCGCCAGGAGCGGGACCTGGCTGGTGCGGAAGTATTCCTGGAGTTGAGGGTAGCCGTCGATGTTGGTCGGGTGGTCGCGGAAGAGCGCCAGTTGCACCTCATCGTTGCCGGGCCGGTCCAGCAGAGTCTGAGTGCAGCCAGGTGTCCGGGCTGACGAGGCTCCTGTCGAAGGCGCCGTTCTCGTACTGCCAACGGGTTGTCTCGGCGTTGAACTTGGTCCGCGCCCCCTGTTCGGTATTTGCTCCCGGGGCCGTGGCGTACGCGAACAGGTCCTCCCAGAAGGGCTGGACGAGTCCCTCCATGTAGGCGTTGCCGCTCTGCGAGATGATCGCGGTCACCTCGTACGAAGGGTCGAGAGTAAGCCGCCATCCGATAGGGGCGCCGTGATCATGTACGTAAATTGAGAAACGGCTGATGCCTAGGCTGTCGAGCGGGTCGCCGGTGATTTCCGCGAGATTGTCAAAGGTGTATTCGAACTCGTCGGCTTCCGGCATCGCGGACTGACCGAACCTTATGTGGTCGGGCGCGATCACGTGGTAGCGGTCGGCGAGTGCCGGGATGAGGTGCCGGAACATGTGGGAGCTGGTTGGAAACCCGTGGAGGAGCAGGACGACCGGCGCCTCCGCCGGACCTGCCTCGCGGTAGAAGACTCGTTGCCCCTGGATGGTTGACGTGCGGTGATAGGTAGGGAGCATGCTGGCCCTCCGAGGGCGCACCGAGTTGGCAAAGCGGGTTTCGCGGCGTTTGGTGCCGTCGACAACCGGCAGCACCGGAGACTCTGATGGATTTCATGGTCGGAAAATGGACCAGAACGCTCCGCAGCCGTTTCCACCTAAAATGCTAAGCCCAACCATCAGACTGCTAATTTGGGGCATGACCACCGGGCCCGGCTCACCCACCGCTCCTCATGGCTCGACCACGACGGTGAATCACCTGTGGCGGAAGGCATGTTCATCCGGCTGAAGGTGAGGTCGAGCATCTGTCGACGGACGAGCCCTTGCCGCCCTGTCAGACGATGTTGCCTCCGCTCAGGCCAGGCCGTGTGGGTGCCAGGCTGGTGGGGAGATGGGTCCGCCCGACCGCTGAGTGATGGTCAGCAGCCGGGCGGTTGGGTGGTGTCCGGGTCAGGCGCCGGCGCCTGCAGGCAGGTCACCCATCTTGTTCACGACGGCGCGGGAGAGGACCGCGCTGGTGCCGGTGAGCATGCCTGCCTTGCCCATCGAGGTGTCCTTGATGAGGTAGCTGCGCTCGCCGAGGAACAGGTGGGTGTTGCGGTCGAAGATGTACTCGGTGCGTTCGCCGTTGGAGACGTGGGCGATGGCCTCGCCATGGCGGCCGGCCGCGTCGGTGGCGTCCTTGACGAGGACGACGCCGGGGATCTTCGCGGCGGCCCGCCAGATGGAGGAAGCCACGTCACCGGGCACGATCGACTCGGAGACGGTCTCTCCGATCCAGTTGAACGCGGCCGCGTCCTTGCCGGGGGCCTCGCCGCGGGTGGCGGAGTAGATCTGCGTCAGCAGCGCGTCGGGGTTCGTCGACAGCGACGCGATCTGCGGGACGGTGCCCGGCCTGGCGGGCTGCGACGCTTCGCCGGGGTTGACCACACCCTTGCCGCTGTTGTGGATGGTGATGTTCTGGCCGCCCTCGTGGATGAGGCCGTCCTTGGAGGGGTCGGCGGCCAGCCACACTTCGCGCTGGTGGACGGCGTCGAGCTTGGCCGCGCCGCCGATGGTGCGCTGCTTGACCTGGTGGGTGAAGCCGACCTTGCTCTTGACGTAGATGAACTGGTGGGCGCCGACGGTCGGGGTCTTCTGCTTGCTGGCCGCGTTCGCGACCTGGCTGAGGAAGGCGGTGGCGCCGTGGGCGGAGGCTGGCTGCACGGTGATGATCGAGGCCATGGCCACACTGTCGTCGGCGGGGGTCGCGCCGGAGCCGGTGACGCTGACGGCGACGGCTGCGGCGACAGCCAGGGCCGCGGCCGGCGCGGCTATCAGGCTCCAGCGCGGCATACCGCGCTTCGCGGCGGGAGACGGCTGCGTCTGCGCGCCCGTCTGGGTGACTTCCTGCATCAGATATTCCTCAAGACGTTGAGACCGGGCGGGAGAGAGACCTGGTGTGCCGGGGCGCGGCAGCAGGTGCGACAGCTCCTGGCGCTCGGCCTCGTCACCATGCTTCGGAGCGTTCATCGGGCTTTCTCCTGTATCGACCGGACCGCGGGTGTGCGGTCGCCCTGTATCTGTCGGACGGGTGCAGGGGGTTCCACTCTTTTTTTCACGCGCTTCAGTTCCTGCTCGGTCAGTTTGAGCAGACGCCCCCGTGCGCGTGACAGGCGGGAGCGGACGGTGCCGACCGGGATGCCCAGGGCCTGGGCCGCCGCGGCGTAGCTGAGGTCGGACCAGACGCACAGCATGAACACATCGCGGTCCCCGCGGCGCAGCCTGGCCACCGCCGCTCTGGCGGCCGCGAGCCTTTCGCTGTCGTCGATGCGAGCGGCGACTTCGTTGGCAATATCCGGGACGGTCTCGGGTGTGGGGAAGCGGGTCAGGGTCTGCTGGTGTTTGCGCGCTGCGCGTCCGCGGTTGCGCAGGACGTTGGTGGCGATGCCGTAGACCCAGGGGCGGAGGCTCTCGTCGCCCTGCTCCAGCCGCTCCCGCAGACGCCACACTTCCAGGAACGTCAGTGACACCGCGTCCTCGGCGGCCGACCAGTCGCCCGTGGCGCGGTAGGCGTGCGCGTAGATCGCCTCGCCCAGTTCCTGGTACAGCTGGCGGAAGGCTTCTGGATCGTCGGCTCGCAGACGAGCTCGCAAGGATTGCTTCACGCAGGTACCTGTCGGATACACGGGGCCAGTTCCCGTGAGGTGGATCACAGTCAGATGAGGCGCAGCAGGATTTCGGCATCCCGGTGCTTCTTCTCGACCAGAGGCCTCACGCGCCCCATTGCCGCCGACCTCGGTGGCAGCGCCACGATATGTCGTTGAAGTGTAAACTATCCGCCTTGGTGTCCGCCTATGCATCCTCGCCGAGCTTGTCCTTCCATACCCCCGGCGCGGCCAGTGGCCTCTGCTCCACGCCACGAAGCACCGACCGCTTGAAGCGGAGCTTGAGGGTCCACTCCCGTGCGGCCTGCACGAGCGGTGTGTGCCGACCGCGCAAAGCCGTCACCGGGCACGGTCGCTCGGTGGAGCCGACGCTGGAGTGGAACTCAGCCCGGCCGCCGGCGGAGTTGCCGAGCAGGCCCCCTCTGGACCAAGCAGCCCTCGCCCACGCGCTGGACGCGGGCTGTCATCGGTTCCGTGGCTTTCGAACCAGCCGTCCGTACTGCTCAGCTCACCGAAACCGCGGTCCGCCCGACTGCACCCCGGTGGCGTCTCTGCCAGGCACCATGAGCGAACCACCGGCCAGCCGAAACGACCCGCGCACAACTGGAGCATCAGGCGTAGCTCTGAGCCCGGTACGTCTCCAACAGGCGTAGCCAGACCTCGCTGGCGGTGGGGTAGCTGGGCACCACATGCCACAGCAGGGAAAGCGGGACCCGGGCGACAATGGCCGTAGTGGCGGAGTGGACGAGATCCGCGACGCCTGAACCGACGAACGTCGCGCCCACCACCGTGCCGCTGGCTCGGTCGATGACGAGTTTGGCGCGCCCGAGATAGTCCTCACGCATCACATACGTGCCGGCGAGGGCGGCCATGTCGTACTCGGCCGTGGCCACGTCGAGCCCCGCTTCGCGGGCCCGCCGCTCGGTCATGCCGGCTGATCCGACCTCCGGATCGGTGAACGTCACCTGCGGGTTGCCGCGATGCCCGTCAGCAGCCCCCCGCACACCGCTCTGCGCACCGGCCACCGAGTGCCCCGTGGCACGAGCGGCGATCACCTCGCCGGCGACCCGCGCCTGGTACTTGCCCATATGAGTCAGCAACGCGCGTCCGCAGACATCACCGACCGCGTACAGCCAATGCCCGCTCACCGCCCGTACGACCTGCTCGTCGTCCACCTCGAGGAAGCCGGCGTCCGGGCATCCGACCGATGGCAGGCCGATGTCCTGAGTGTTGGGGGTACGGCCGGTGGCAAGCACCAGTTCGTCGCAGACGAGCGTGCTGCCGTCGTCCAGCCAGACGGTTACCTCTCCGCCATGAGGCAGCCCGACTCCCGTCTCCCGCGGATCGTCGCGTCCCACCTTGGTGATCGACCTTCCGGGAAGAAGCCGCACCCCCGCATCCCTGAGCCGGTCGCCGACCATACGCCCGGCAAACGGTTCCTCTCGCGGCAGCAGCTCGGTGCGCCGGTACACGACACTCAATTCGGCCACGCCCAGCGCCCGCAGCCAGGTCGCCGCCTCGCACGCGACCACTCCACCGCCCAGGACAACGACCCGGCGCGGCACCTCGTGCAGGTTGGTGACATCGCGGGAGGTCCACGGCCGGGCCTGCGCCATGCCCTCGATCGGCGGCACCGTGGCGCAGGACCCCGTGTCGATCACCACCGCGTGCCTCGCGGTGAGCACACGGGTGCCGCCCGCTGCCATCTCCACCGCCACCGAGCGCTCCCCATCGAGGCGCCCGTACCCGCGGACCACGTCGATGCCGGCACCGAGGGCCCACCCGATCTGCGAGGAGTCGTCGAGACCGTTCACGACGGTGTCCCGGCGAGCCAGTGTCGCCGGCACGTCCAGCACGTGATCAGTCAACAGCGACGCGACACCGGGCACATGCTGCGCGTTTCCCAGGACGTCAACGGGGCGCAGCAGGGCCTTGCTGGGCATGCAGGCCCAGTACGAGCACTCGCCACCCAACAGTTCAGCTTCCACGAGCACCGCGTCCAAACCCGAGAACTGTGTGGCGTATTGAGCCGCGTTCTCGCCCGCCGCGGCGCCACCCAGAACGATGACGTCCCACTCGGAGCGATCAGGATCCACACGTGCAGCCATAATCGCGCCTCCCTATTTCGATTGCTAGAAAATCGGGGCGGATGAACTGCTGGAAAATCGCCTTTCGCGGGGGATGTATTGGGGCACGGAATGCGCAAGCGTTCCGCACTGGGCATATATGCGGGAAAACGCCTCCAGGCGTCACGGGAGAAAGCCTACGCCTCCCGCCCGGTTCGAGTAACAGCAGGCGAATGAGACCGTGGGCTGGCGAGGTTGGACTCGAGTCGGACGTGGTCTCTGTAGATCCGCCACCGCGGACACCCTCTTGTACTTGGGCCGGCAAGGAGACCTCCGCTGACGCTGGACGCTTACCGGATCTTCGGCTTTCTCACACGCGTGGCGGGGGAGATGAGGGCAGCGCTGAGCCTCCTCAAGGCCTCCACGGAGCCCCTTCGAGACAGGGAACACAACGGGCAGGAGACGCTCAGCGCCGCGGTCCAGCGGTATGCGGATGCATCCGTCACAGCCGGCCAGTTCGCAAGCGTTGTGGGCAGGGCCTACTCCGCCGTCGGTCACCTTGCCTACAAGGAGGCGTCCAGCGAACAGGAGCCAGCGCCGCGCGGCTGAGCCTGCAGGACAGGAGTGCGTTCGCATGCGGACGCGACGACGGCCGGGACCGATTGGGGTTCCCGGCCTTCGTGCTGCAGGCCGGCCATGCAAGGGTGCCGTCCGCACATCCTCCAACTACCGCTCCGGAGTCCCGGGTCGCAGGGCTGCTCGTGGCGCATCCGCAGTGACGGGCACTGACGCGGGGCGTCGCGTCCAGGGGCGGCTGTTCTTCCGATAGACCCTGGATAAAAAGGTGTGTCAGTCTGTCGGGCCTTGGCCGGCGAGGGCGTGCAGGCGGGCGGAGGTGCCGTCACGTCGCGCGCGCCACAGCCCGTATTTGGCCAGTAGTCCGTTGGAGACGGTCAGCAGTGTCCTGTACGGGGGTGCGGCCAGTCCCTTGGACGTGTGAGGTGCGTAGACGGCCTCCTTCTCGGTGACCGTGAGCCAGCCGGTGAGCGTGCGCATTCCCAGCCCGACACACTGCGGTTGGAAGGCGTGGGCGAGGAGGCCTGCTCTGCGGCCGCCGGGCGGGAGCAGCCCTGCGAGGATGTCCAGGTGCAGTCCTGCCTCGTCGTGGCCGGTGACTTTCACGGGGACGATGACGGGCAGACCGTCCGCGCCGCGGTAGGCCAGAAGCCGGTGCGGCAGCCGGTGGACCTGACGGGCGGCCGCGGCGACGTCGATGCGCGGGGCGGTGCCGTTCTTCGGTGCCTTCTGTTCCGCCGGGAACTCCGGCCAAGCGGCGCCTGTGACCGCTTTCGCCCCTCGGGCCGCGAGGTTCTCCCACACTGCGACACGCTGCAACTCTACGTCCACGAAGACGCGTTCCTGGTGGTACTCACGCAGGAGCCAGTCCCACAACGGCCCACGTCTCACTTCTCCGAGGAACGGCTCGGAGGCACGCATGAGCTCTGCCAGACGCTCCGGTGACGGGCGCATGTCCACCGACGCAGCGCCCTGGGCCAGCACGTACGCGTCACTGGCGGCAAAGCCGTGCTCGCGGGTGTGATAGCCGACGGCGACGTTCGGGTCGCGCAAGATCCGTTCGAGTTTCTTCGGGAAGCCGAGCGAGGTGGTGAACCCGATCCGGCCGGCCTCACGGTTCCCGAGGCCCAGCGGTGAGACGCTGGTGACCACGGCGCCGCCGGCCGGAGTGACATAGGCGACCGCCACGGTGAGGTCGCCACTGATCACAGGGTCCGCGGCGTCGGGCCACCTGAGCGGCGCAGGCGTCATGCGCCGGTCCCGCGGAGGACGCCGAGATCGGCCTCCGCCTGAAGGCGCATCCCGGCGACCAGCGGACGCACCGGTTCCGGCAGGCCCGAGAGCACCAGTTCGACCTCGGCGGGGGTGCCCACCTCGTCGAGGAACCCGACCATGAGGTGCCCGGCCACGGGGGGCGTGGTCGCGATCACGCGCTGCGCGAAGTCCTGCCACTCCGCAGGGCTGACATGCTCGCGGAGCGCCGGGAAGAGGACGGGCTCCTCATGGGTCAGGTGGTCATGCACGACGTCTCGGACCGTCACCGCGGCGTCGTACAGCGCGGCGCGAACCGCCGCCTCACCCGTGGAGGCCGCACCGTCGCCGGTGCCGGGGCCGACCGTCGTAAGCGGATCACCGCCGACGGCTTCGTCGACGTGGACGGCGACTCCGGCCAGCCGGTCGAGCGCCGCGTCCAGTTGGTCATGCTCGTCGGTCAGTGAGTCCAGGGCCTTGGCGGCGGCCGGCGCTTTCGCGGTGATCCGGGGCCAGAGGTCGTCGTCCTCGGTCTGGTGGTGGTGCCGGAGGTTGGCGACGAGGAAGTCCCGCAGCTGCGCGGTCGCGTCGAGGGGGACCGAGGCGTCGAGGGCTGCTTCGGCCAGCAGCGCGGTGGCCACTCTGTGCACGTCGTGGGCCAGCCGGGTCTCGACGACTGCCGGCACGTCCGTGGGGGGCTTCAGTGTCATGAAGCGCAACATATTCATTAAAGGAACCTATTGTCAATATAGTCACCTATCGTGCACGCTGTACACTGCGTGCGTGACGACGACCCGGAAGTACACCTCGACTCGACGCGTCAGCTCGGCGGCTGCCACCCGTGAAGCCATCCTGAGCAGCGCGCACGCGCTCTTCCTGGCACGTGGGTACGCCGGGGTGACCGTCGCGGAGATCGCGGAGGCGGCGAATGTCGCCGTACCGACCGTGTACAGCAGCGTGGGCAACAAGCCCGGCATCCTGACGGCCCTCCTGGAGCCGGCTCTCACGGACCCCGCCATCGCCACTACCCTCGCGGCAGTCGAGGCCGCTGACGATCCGCGCGCCGTGATCGACCTGACGGCCGCGGGCACCCGGCTCACGCATGAGCGTCACTGGGACCTCGTGTACGAGATCTTCTACCGGAACCCGCCGGGCGAGCCCGCCGTCAAGGCAGTCCTGGACAAGGGGGCCGACGACTACGTCCAAGCTCTGACCCTGGTGGCCGACCGTCTCGTCGCCCTCGGCGCGCTCCGCGCCGAGGTGAACCGCGCGGAGGCTATCGATCTGCTCTGGTTCTATCTGGGGCCGCACGCCTGGATCACGCTCGTCGGCGAACGCGGATGGCCATTCGCGCGGGCGCAGGATTGGATTGCCCGCTCGGCCTGTCATGCACTTCTGTCTGATCATTCCGCAGCGACTTCGAGCTAGCGCCACGCACTGGGCCTGGCGGCGATCACCTCGTCACTGCTAAGGCAGGGTCATTGAGAAGTGATCTTGTGTCCGGGTTCGTCAGGTGAGTCCGAGGGCGGTCAGGGGCCGTTGGCAGTCGCGGGCGTTGTGGCGGAGGGCGGCGGCGATGTTGGTGTGGCCGTCCTGGCGGTGGACGCTGATGGCGAGGTTGCGCAGGCTGGCCATGGTGCGGGGCAGGTGCCCGGTGCGGATCTTGGAGTCGTCCTCGCGGAAGGTCCGGTCCCGGACGTGGTGCAGGAGGTTTTCAAGGCCCCAGTGCCCGCGGATCCATGCGGCGAGTTGGGAGCCGGTGGCCTCGCCGGGATGCAGGCTGGTGATCAGGTAGACGCGCTCGATGGTCAGCTTGGTTTCGTCTTCTGTTCGACGCGGCTTGGCCATCGCAACACCCCGCAGGGTCAGGTGTTGCAACCACCTTTAGAACCTAACTAAGAGCTCGCAACAAGATCATGAGCGAGCCTTCGTGAACCACTTCGGGCGTCGATCGGCAGATGGTTGACGGCGGAGGTCGGTTGGCCCAGTCTTGGTCGGCTTGGGACCGTCGAGAGGGCGACAGGCATGGCTGAGCGCGGGAACGTCTACGTTGACATGGTTGGAGACCTGTTCCACCCAGGGCATGTCGCGCTGCTGAGGGCCGCGCGGGACTTCGGGGAGCAGCTGATTGTCGGAGTGCTCTCAGATGAGGTCGTGGCCGGGTACAAACGCAGGCCCATCATGACCCTGGTGGAGCGGGTTGCGGTGATCGAAGCGTGTCGGTACGTCGATGTGGTGCTCCCGGACGCGCCCTACCGTGTCACGAACGAGTTCCTGGACCGGCACGGCATCGACGTGGTCGTGCACGGTGACGACCTCACGGCGGATGCGGTCGAAGAGGTCTTCGGGCCTGTGGCTGCTGCGGGAAAGTTGCAGCTTGTGCGGTACACGGCCGGCGTCTCCACGACCGACCTCATCCAACGGTGTCGCGCGGCGGACGCTTCGTGAGGGAACACGGCGACCTCGCAAGCTCCTAACGCGGATATGATCCGGCCTTCTTGAGGCGTCTCCAGCAGATGAGGCTGCAGCCCAACGTAACCAAGGCATCGTGGAGTTCGAGGCGTCGTTCCCATCGGATGGCAAGGCGTTTGAACTGGTGGAGCAGGGCAAAGGTCTGCTCCACGACGTAGCGGAGCTTGCCCAGGCCCTTGATGTTCGGGGCGCCCTTGCGGGAGATCACGGGCAGGATCCTGCGGTGCCGCAGCTCACGGCGCACGGCTTTCGAGTCGTACGCCTTGTCGCCCAGGACGGACTCGGGTCGCCGTCGCGGTCGGCCGGGCCGTCCGGCGACGGGCAGGATGCCGTCGACCAGGTCGAGGGTCTGGGTGATGTCGTTGACGTTGGCGGCGGTCGTGATGACGTGCAGCGGAGTGCCCTTGCCGTCGCAGATCAAGTGGTGCTTGCTGCCCGTCTTCCGCCGGTCGACCGGCGACGGACCAGTCGCAGCTCCCCCTTTTTCGCGCGGACGTGCGAGCCGTCCACGCACGCGCGGGACCAGTCGAGTTCGCCGGCCGCGTTCAGCTCGGCGAGCAGAACGCGATGCAGTTTCTCGAAGACTCCGGCTTGCTGCCAGCGGTTGTTCAGACGCCGCCAGCAGGTCTGTCCGGATCCGAACCCCAGCTCCAGGGGCAGGAGTTGCCAGGCGATGTCCTGGTGCAGGACGTACAAGATGCCCTGCAAGCACAGCCGGTCATCCACCGGCTTCGGCCCCGGCGACCGCTCGGGCCAGGGCGGGAGGAGCGGTTCGATCAGGGCCCACAAGCCGTCGTCCACCATCCAAGGCCGAGTCGTCACACGACACGAACGGCGGAATCATCCCATCGGTCACGCCCGACCAGGGCCCCTCGACAAGATCCTGTTACGAGCTCTAAGCCCAAAATCAACAGTCGCACCTCGGCACCCCCTGATGCAGCCAAGACGCGCACTACCACAATTTCCCGGTTTCACCAATGCCAGACTTCTCCGGATCGTGAGCGCATCAAATTTTCTCACCCGGGAGACTGGACATGCACGAGCAGATCACGTCCACGCATGAAGCCGCGTTCTTGAACCTGAACAAGGCAGCGGAATATCTTGGCATTTCACCCAACACCCTGTATGTCTGGCGTCACCGACGGCAGGGTCCGCCGAGCTTCCGCATGGGGCGCCGCGTCATGTACAGGATCTCGGCACTCGATGAGTGGGTCATAGCGCAGGAGCAGGCGGATTCACGTTCCAACACAGCTCTCAATCCCCTTATCCAGAAGCCAATGAAGCGCGCCGTGCGCACTCCTTGAAGGATATCCACGAGCCCGAAGGCAATCCGTCAGCTTTCGGAGTCTCGGCGCGCAAATTCCCACCGTGCCATACGACCATACTCAACTGAGTTCACAGGAGAACATTCCCTTGGCGGGGTACATAGAAGACCGCTGGCTCAAGAAGAAGCCCAACAAGGACACTGGTAAGCGGGAGCGAACTGCCCTTTGGGGACACGGCAAGCGCTATCGAGTGAAGGGCATCCTGGGCGTCCGGGACCGCTCGTTCTACACGAGCGAGGACGCGAAGCAGTGGCTCGCCAAGGCGCAGACTGACACCACGCGTGGCGAATTCGTCGACCCCCGCGACGGGGCGATCCCCCTCGCCCAGTACATCGAGAAGCACTGGTGGCCCAGCCGCTCGGACGAACCGTCGACCGCCGCCCCCATGCGCAGCAAGATCTGGAACCACATCATCCCGTTCCTGGGTACAACCGCGCTCCGGGACATCGACGCTGCCGTGCTGCGCCTCAGGAAGACCCAACTGCTGACACGGGTCGAGGCGTCCACGGCCCAGGTGATCTGGATCCACCTTTCCACGATCCTCGAAGCTGCCGTCGACGACGGCCGCCTGGTCAAGAACCCCTGCAAGACTCGCCGGACTGTCAAGGCGCCCAAGCCCGCGAAGAGGAAGGCCAAGGCATGGGCCAGGCCGACCGTGGAGGCCGTCCGGGCGGGCCTCCAGGATCGATACCGTATCGCGGTGGACCTCGGTGTCGGCCTCGGTCTGCGCCAAGGCGAGGCGTTCGGCCTCGGCGCAGAGGATTTGGACTTCGATGCCGGCGTCGTACACGTTCGCCGACAGCTGCGGTGGGACTCCAAGGGACGGCCGTACTTCTGCCTGCCCAAGGGCGGCAAAACGCGAGACGTTCCCCTCTCCCCCAACCTCGCCAAGCGTGTCCGGGACCACCTGCGCCGCTTTCCTTCGGTCGCCTGCACGCTCCCGTGGCGCAACCCTGAACCGCCGACGACCGAGCTGGAAGCGCGACAGCGTAAACCGATCACCGTTCGGCTGGTCCTGATCACATCGCAGGGCAATCGCATCAACTACTCGATGTGGAACAGGCTGAGCTGGCGGCCCGCACTCCCAACGGCCGGTGTCCTGAAGAAGGTCGGCGAGAAAGTCAGGACGTACGGAGGCCACAGCCGTCGGTACCCCATCTACGAACTCTCCAGGGAGGACATGTTCCCCGTCCTCCGGCATACGTACGCGAGTACGCAGCTTGAGGCCGGCGAGTCGATCGTGAGCGTGTCGGCGTGGCTCGGGCATGCTTCGCCGCAGACCACACTGACGCACTACGCTAACCCTCAGGAATTGCATCAGGCGGGCGAGAAATTGCAGGTCACGAGGTCAGGTCAGGGTCCGAAGAGGACTCTACCCTCGTGCAACTTAGCCGCTTGAGCTGGGAATTTGGCGACCAGATCCCATCTGATGCAGGATTTGCCCTCTGAAGGGGAGGGTGGAAGTGGGTCTACAGCGACGTCCCGATCTGGCGGGGGCAGCTCACCTGGAACTGGTCTCCGGGGTGGCCCAGCTGCGCCCCCAGGACGCGATGGTCGAAGCCATGGTGCGGGGCTGGCGGGCCCAACAAGCCGCTCGCGGGCTCCGTGAGGACACGGTCACCGCCCGCGAACGACTCGTACGGCGGTTTCTGGAGCACACCAACGAATACCCGTGGGCCTGGACGCCCGGCCATGTGGACGAATGGTCACTGTGGCTGACGAGCGAGAAGCACCTCGCGCCGTCCACGATCCGCAGCTATCAGGGCAGCCTGCGCCTGTTCAGCGAGTTCTTGATCGACGGCCGCTACGGCTGGTCGGTGGCCTGCGAGGACGCCTTCGGCACTCACCCCGTGGCCATCTGCCACGAGTGGAACACCATCGCCCACCTCAACGACTACGAGGGGCGCCCCGAGGCGAGGCCGTTCACCCGCGAGGAGATCCAACGCTTCCTCGACTACGCCGACGACCAGGTCGATCGAGCGGTACGGGCCAAGCGCAAGGGAGCCCTCGCCGCCTACCGCGATGCCACCCTCTTCAAGGTCATCTATGGGTGGGGTCTGCGCCGGACGGAGACATCGAAGCTGGATGTGGTCGACTTCGGGCGGAACGCGAAGGCACCGCAGTTCGGCCGGTACGGCACCCTCAACGTCCGCTACGGCAAAGCGAAGAAGGGCCAGCCGCCGCGCCGTCGGAACGTGCTGTCGGTGATGGACTGGGCGGTGGAGGCGGTCGCCGATTACGTGGAGAACGTACGGCCGCGGTTCGGCTGCGAGGACCACCCCGCGTTGTGGGTGACCGAGCGGGGCGGCCGGGTCAAGCCGGCGGAGATCAACGCCCGGTTCGTTGCCTACCGCGACGCGCTAAAGCTCCCGAAGGCGCTGACCGTCCACTCCGCTCGCCACTCCTACGTCACCCACCTCACGGAGGACGGGGTTGACCGCCGGTTTCTCCAGCAGCAAGTCGGTCACGAGAATGACAGCTCCACCGCCATCTACACCCACGTCAGCGACGACTTCATGAACACCATGCTCCACAGGGCACTTGCGCCCGCGCTCGCCCCGTTCCCCGCAAACAAGGACCGCTGATGGCCGCGAAGCTCGACTACCACTGGCACCTGCGCAAGGTCATGGCCGACCGAGGGCTCTTCTCCACCACCGACCTCATCCCGCTACTGGACAAACGGGGCATCACCCTGTCGTCCAGCCAGGTCTACCGGCTCGTCGTCGAGCGCCCCGAGCGGCTCAGCCTGAAGATCCTCATGGCCCTGCTCGACATCCTCAACTGCACCATGGACGACCTCATCGAGCCCACCGCCGCGGCGGGTGCCGGAACCGCTACCCGAACAAAGAAGGCTGTCGGTGCCGAGGCAGGCGTCGGTGACCTGCGACCCAAGCGAGCCCGTATCCGCGGTGTCGAGCGGCCGTGACCGCACCCGGGCACCCCGAGCGGGCTGTCTCCGACCCGATCGGGCTCATCGCGGACCTGGTCGCGGCCATCGAACATCAGCTAGAGCCGGACCGGATCCGTGCCGTGGTCGCCAGCGTCGCGGGCGGACGCTCGAAGTCACGCCTCCTCGCGGCACATCTCACCGAGCATCCCCGCGTGCTGAACGACGGTCGCTCGCCGGCACCCAGGGCCGTCGGCGACCTGCTCATCGCCCTGCGTGAGGCCGGGGCCCAGACGGTCTCGCCGCCGTGTTGCGCCGAATGCGGCAGGCAGATACGAACGCTCCAGCGCCGCGGCCAGAACTGGTACTGCTGGAACTGCGGGCGGCGACAGCCCGAGCCGTGTGCTGCCTGCGGAAACACCCGCCGGGTCACTTCACGCGACCGGACCGGGCGGCCACGATGCAGCCAGTGCCCGGACGACGACGGACGCGACCCCATTGCAGTGATCTGCGCGCTGATCGCTGAACTGGATCCGCAGGCCGAACGAGAGACGGTCTCCGCGGCGGTCCATCGATGGGCACCTCGTCCCTCCTACCAGCGGAAACTTGCCTGGTCCCTGGAATCCCACCCAGCTCTGCTGACCGGCGACGGTCACCTCGCACCCCACCGCGCGATCCTCAAGCTGATCGACCTGCTGCACGAGGCCGGCGTCGCCGGGATCGTCCGGCCGTCCTGCCCTGGCTGCCACAGAGTCGTACGCATCGACAAGCCTCTGGACGGAAAGCGAGTCTGCCGCATGTGCATCTCCCACTCCCGCATCGAGGAGTGCTCGGGGTGCGGAGCCCGCCGAGAGCCCGCCACCCGCGACGGCCAAGGCCGGCCAGTGTGTCCGAACTGCCTGGTCAGCGACCCGGCAAACCTGGAGACCTGCGTCAACTGCGGCCGACGAAGGGTCGTGAACACCCGCACACCGGACGGCCCGCTCTGCCAAGGCTGCCCCTCCTTGCCCACTGCGACTTGCAGCATCTGCGACACGGAGAAACCCTGCGGCACCTCCCGGACCACGGGCCGGCCGTGGTGCCTTGACTGCCAGCGTCGCTCGGCGCCGTGCTCGGCCTGCGGCAGCGTCGCGGCGGTCGTCTCCGGCACTCTCGACCAGCCCCTTTGCCTGGACTGCACCGCGCCTGAGGTCTGGCACACCTGCCCCACCTGCAGCGAGCCCGATTACCCGCACCCCGGCCAGTGCGCTCGTTGTCTCATCAACCGGCGCCTCAACGAGCTCCTGGGCCCTCCCTCCGATGCCCTCCACCCCGGTCTCCAAGCCCTGCGGAACAACATCGCCACCACCGAGCACCCGCTCACCGCCAATCGGTGGCTGAACAAGCCGTCCGTGTCTCCGGTCCTGGCCGACCTCGCGGCCGGCAGACGAGCCCTGACTCACGAGGCCCTCGACGAGCTGTCCGACAGCCCGCCCCTCGCCCACCTCCGCCAAGTCCTCGTCGGCGTCGGCGCCCTGCCCGAGCGGGACGAGTACATGGTCCGCCTCGAACGGTTCCTCACCGGCCTTCTCGCGTCACAGCAGGACCCAGAACAGCGCAAAGTCCTGCACCAGTACGCGATATGGCACCTGGTCCGTCGACTACGCCGACGCAGCAACGGCCGCCCCCTGACCCCGCAGCAGTTCGCATCCGCGCGTCAACGCACCCACGCGGCCGTCGCCTTCCTCACCTGGCTTCAGGCCCACGACCTCGCCTTGGAGACGTGCCGACAGGCCAACCTCGACCAGTGGCTCACCGACGACTCCGCGACCTACCGCCACACAGCCGGGCACTTCGTCCGCTGGGCCCGCACCAACAAGCTCACCACCGTCCACGTCCCCGCTGTCCGCTGGAACGGCCCCACCCAGCCACTCGATGACGAACACCGGTGGAACGTCGCACGCCGGCTGCTGCACGACGACACCCTCAAACCAGAAGACCGCCTCGCAGGACTACTTCTCCTCCTCTACGCACAAGGGCCATCGGCGATCCACCGACTGACCATCGAGGACGTCGAGGTCGGCGCTCAGGAGGTACATCTCCACCTCGGCAGTGCACCCGTTCAGCTGCCCGAGCCCGTCGCCCAGCTGGCCCGCACTGTCGTCGCGAACCGCAAGGGGCACGCGACCATCGGCGCCCTGGTTCCGTCTCCATGGCTCTTCCCCGGCGGCCAGCCCGGACGCCCGATCAGCACCACACAGCTGACCCAGCGCCTGAAGCAGCTCGGGATCCGGCCCAACCAGGCCCGCAGCACCGCCCTCTTCCAGCTCGCCACCGAAATCCCCGCCGCGATCCTCGCCCGCACACTCGGCATCCACACCGACGTTGCCGTCACCTGGCAACGTCTCTCCGCGGGCGACTGGGCCAACTACGCCGCGGAAGTCAGCCACCGCTACTCACCCGAGAGGCAACACGATGCACCGTGACGACCAGCCAGCGAGTCAGCGACCTGCGATCTCACCGGAACGGGCTGCCGAAACGAAAGAGATCATCGACCGCGTCACGCGGTGGGCCACAGGCCGCCATGATGTCGTCGGTCTCCTACTTGTCGGATCGTGCGCTCGCAATGCCGCACGCCCTGACTCCGACATCGACCTCGTCCTTCTCACGACTGACGAGTCCCAGTACTCCGACAGCGCATGGGCCGTCGAGCTCGCCCTCGGCAAACTGATCAGAACCCAGTCGTGGGGACCGATCAGCGAACGGCGCTTCGTCACAGCGTCAGGGCTGGAGGTCGAGATCAACATCGGGTCTCCCGACTGGGCACAGACGGACCCGGTGGATCCTGGCACACACCGAGTCGTCACCGACGGAGCCCGTCCCCTGCACGACCCGGGCACTGTCCTTGCGTCTCTGATCCGGGCCTGCCAATCGTGACGACCCCGGCGGCGAGCGGCCAGCTCAAGGGGTATTCGGACAGTTCCAATACCCGACGTCACCATTACACTTCATGCCAGGGGCGGGCAAGCGGGGCCTCGCCGCCATGGACGAGTGGTTCGTTCAAGATCCACAATCGAATGTCCCTGAGCAGTCCCTGGGCTCCGCAGGCCCACAACAGGCCATGAAACCGCAGGTGAGAGCGGTAGTCGCGCAGACTGACAACGTGCACGCCGAGTACAAGGAGCCGCTGTACGCCGCTCCCCCGCTGCTCCAGCGCATGGTCGAGGCGGGCCGGCTGGGCCGGAAGACCGGGTCGGGGTTCTACACCTACGGCTGAGCACACCTGGCTGACTACAAGGAGCGATGCTCCACGGGCCCGGCACCGTCATCGGTGCCGGGCCCGTGTGTTTCACACACCGTGTGCACCCCGGGCACGCATATGCCCTTCGCACACTCTCCTCACGCGCTCACCAGGCGAGTTGACTCTTCATGCGCATGCAAAGGGATGCGGAACGACATCTCCGACTACGCAAAGGAGTGGACTCGTGGCCACCGAACCAGAGCATCCCGTGGTCCAAGGAGAACTCGCAGAGTTACGTCGCCGCCTCGATGTGGCCTACGCCCGGGTCGAGGGCGGCCTGAACCTGCTCAGTCACCGCACCAAGGAGACGGCCAAGGAACTGGACGACCTGAACACCCGCCTCGCCCTGCTGGAGAACGCCCGCTGGCCCCTGCCCTCGATCGCCGCGCTCACCGCACTGGGCGCCCTCGTCGTCACCGTCTGGCAGGCACTGGCCCACTAGTCGTCGGTGAGGCGCATGTGGTGCAGCAGGAGTAACGCGGCCGCCATGTTGGCGGCCGGGACCTCCCCACGGGCGATCATGTCCGGGACGAGCTTGAGGGGGACCCACTCCCGGCGGTCCGACTCGAAGTCGTCCACGGGGTGTCCGACGTACTCGCCCTCGTCGGACCAGTAGATGTGGTGCCGGGCGTCGGTGAGGCCGTTGGAGGGCTCCACGGTCATGAGGTGGTGCAGGGTTCCCGGCCGCCAGCCGGTCTCCTCCTCCAGTTCCCTGGCGGCCGCGACGGCGATGTCCTCCCCGTCCTCGACCACCCCGGCCGGGAGTTCCCACCCCCAGCTGTCGGTGATGAAACGGTGTCGCCACAGGAGCAGGACCTCACCCGCCCCGTTGACCACCGTCGCCACGGCCACGGGCCGCAGCCGTATCAGGAAGTGGTCGAGGTGCCGACCGTCCGGCAACTCGACATCTGCGAGATTGACGCTGAACCAGCGGTTTTCATACACAGTTTGTTCGTTCAGTTTCGTCCACTGCACGGTTCTGCCACCTTCCGCCGAGTAAGTGGCAATATCGCAGCAGGGACTCCTCAGGCCTACAGTGCGCTCGCTCGACGGGGGTGTGGTCTACAGCGGTACGCGCAGTGCGCTGTCGATGAGCTCGGCGGCCTCGGCGGTTCCGGCCGAACCGCTGCGCACCAGGTGCTCGCGCACCGCGCGGAGTCTGTCGCGCAGGCGCTGGGACTCCATCCCGCGGGCCTGTTCGGCCATCTGCACGGCCGTGGCCACCGCGTTGTCCGCGTTTCCCTGGCGCAGTTCGATGGTGCTGAGCATGGCCAGCCGGTGCACCCGGCCCCGGTCGTGGGCGGGGTTGTCGACGGCGGCCGCGGCATGCTCCCGGGCGGCGGCGACTTCGCCGAGACTGAGCAGTGCCTCGGCCACCTGCACATTGACCAGGCCGGGTTGGACATAGCCGGTCTCGTCGGGTTCATGGCCCCGCCGGATGCGTTCGGCGGCCGCCTCCGCCCGCCGGATGCAGGACAGCGCGCTCGTGCCGTCGCCGAGGTGGGCGTACGCCTTGGCCTGCATCGCGTAGAGGTCGGAGGCGAGCGCGGGGGTGATGTGCCTGCCGGCGGCACGCAGCGCGGCCTCCGCGAAGGCGACGGCCTGCCGGAACTCCCGCATGAACAGGGCCTGGTTGACAAGGAGCGCGATGACGTACGCGCCGAGTCCCCGGTCGCCGCTCGCCTTCGCCAGGCGCAGCGCCTGGTGGAAGTAGCGCTGTGCGAGGCCGTGGGCGTCGGAGTCGTAGGCGCAGATCCCCACGATGGCGACCAACCCGCCGGTCGCACGGTGCAGTTGACGCCCCGTGGCATCCGTGTAGCTGCCCCGCAGCAGCGGAGCCGCCTCGGCGTTGAGGAAGCCGACGACCCGGGTGCGGGTCGCCATGCCGCCGGCCTTGCGGTACATCTGCTCGTAGTGGGCGCGGGCGGCGCGCAGCATTTCCAGGTCGGCCGGGGTGACCCGGTGCCGGCCGCCGCGCGAGACGTCCACGTCCTCAGGAGGGTTCTCCCACTCCCACACCGGCATCACGGCAGGTGTGCCGGTGACGGCGGGGGCACCGAGTATGTTTGGGCGCTGCTGCTCGTCGGAACGCCACAGGGCGGTGGCCCGTTCGACGAACCCGGAGAGCGAGGTGGTGTGCGGGACACTGGGCTCGCCGGGCACGCCGAGGCCGATGTCGTCGAGGGTGACCGTGCGGCGCAGCCGGGCGGCGAGTACCTCGCAGATCAGGTCGGGCACCTGGCCGCGCGGCCGCTGACCCTTCAACCAGCGGGCCACGGCGGTGTGTTCGTAGCGGAGCGAGAGTCCACGGGCGCGGCCCGCCTGGTTGACGTGGGCGGCGAGACCGGCGTGCGAGATCCCCGCCTCGTCCAGGATCGCGTCGAGCAGAGAGTTGGGCTGCATGATGCCCCCCGAGTGGCCTGGTGCCGTCAGCGTAGTGCGTGGGTGTTCACACGGGGTGTGAACGGAGTGCGTGAATCCGCAGCGTACGCGCGCTGTTGCGGAGCGTGCCGGGCCGGTTGACTGAACTGCCTCGCAAGAGGTCGGCCGGGCCGCCGGCTCCCCCCTCGTACAGTGCGGTGGCCTGGCCGTTGGCTTGGCCGACGACTAAAGAAGGGGCCGTTGCAGGTGGTTCGTCGGCTGCTGGTCGTAGCTGGCTGGTCGCGCAGTTCCGCGCGCCCCCGGCGTAAGCCGGTGTTGGCGCTCGTTGCGAAGGACCAGGAGTGCGATGTCGTCGGTCGGGCGGCCGTTGGTGTGACGGAGCAGGGCGGTGAAGACCGCGCGGAGGATGGTCTGGGGTGAGACCAGGCGATCTCGCACCGCTTCCGTGAGCACTTCCGGCAGGGAGAAGAAGTGGCCCTGCGGGCTTCTCGCGTCCTCCGCTCCGTCCGTGTAGAGGACGAGCGACTCGCCGTCGAGCAACTGGCCGCAGTCTGTGGCGGTCAGGTCCCTCGGCAGCGGGAAAGGCCCGAGGGGCGGTAGTGGATCGGCCCGTGACAGGGGCTCCACTCGCGCCCCGCTCAGCACGTACGGCCACGGGTGGCCACAGTTGATCGCCCGAAGCTCGCCGTCTCCCGCGATCTCCAGGAGCAGCAGGGTGACGAACTCCTCGGCGACCGGACTGTCCGGGTCCAGGCCGCTGGCGGGGTGTTCCGCCCTGGCTCGTTCTCGTAGGTGTCTGGCCAGGGCGCGGTCCAGCCGGCCGAGGACATGGCCCAGTTCGGGCTCGTCGTGGGCGGCTTCGCGGAAGCTGCCGAGGACGGCGGCGACGGTTCCGATGGCGGCCAGTCCGTGGCCGCGTACGTCGCCCATCACGACCCGTACGCCGTGCTCGGTGGCGACGGCCTCGTAGAGGTCGCCTCCGATGGTGGCGCCCCGGTCGGCGGAGAGCTGGGCGGCGGCGACGTTCAGCCCGGCGAGCCGGGGCGGCAGTGGCCGCAGCAGCACGCTCTGCGCGGCGCCGGCGATCTTGCGGGCCTGCCGTAGCTCCCGGAGCAGGGTCCGCCGGACATGGAGTATCAGCCCGGTGCCGACCGCGAAGAACACGGCGCTGGTGACGATGCGTGCGCCGAGCCCGTTCTGCTCGGCCAGCGGGCAGCCGAATTTGTACGAGACCGCGACGGTCCCCCACACCGTGGGCAACCCCAGGGTGAGCGCACAGCGCGAGCGCCGAGAGCTGGCCCGGGGCCGCCTTCTGTGGGGAACCCCAGCCTTGATGCGGATCATGCCGATGGCCCCCAAGTAGGCCCTGACAGAACAGACGGACCGACCCCGAAAGGCCGGTCCGATTCTGTCGACGGCATGCCCCCAAAGGGCCATGTCCGGGTTGGATCTCACCCAAATGAGTGACCAACACCAGGACATCCGCATTTATGCAGGTGACAGTACCTGCCAACGCCCGCACGGACGCGCCCCTTCAGGCGCGGGAAACTGCGCGATTGGCCACGACTGAGCCGCAGCCGACCGACAACAGTCCCCCTGAGGCGACTAGCCCCGCAGCACCGCTCCCGTACGCTCCCCCGCCAGGGCGACCGCCGCATCCCGCGCGGCCGACGCCTCGTCCACGGTCAGCGTCCGGTCACCGGCCCGGAACCGCAGCGCGTACGCCAGCGACTTCTTCCCGTCACCGAGCTGCTCGTCGTTGACGTACACGTCGAACAGCCGGATGCCTTCGAGCAGTTCACCGGCGCCGTCGCGGAGCGCGGCCTCGACCTCGGCGGCCGGTACCGGCTTGTCCACCACGAGGGCGACATCCTGCGTGGCCACCGGGAACGTCGAGATGCTCGGCGCCTGCGGCGTACCGTCGCCGGCCTGCTCCAGCGCGTCCAGGTTCAGCTCCATCGCGCAGGTGCGCGCGGGCAGCCCCAGCGCCTTGAGGACCCGCGGGTGCAGCTCACCGGCGTGGCCCACGACCCGCTCGGTGCCGTCGGCGACGACCACCAGCTCGGCGCACCGGCCGGGGTGCCACGGCCCGTACTGGCCGGACCGCACGATCAGCTCGGCGCCGGCCTCACGGGCGATCGCGCGCCCCGCCTCGACGGCGTCGGCCCAGTCGGCCGGACGGCCCTTGCCCCACCAGCCGGCCTGCTCGCGGGCGCCCGCGAGGACGGCGGCCACGTGCCGGGGCTGCTCGGGCAGCACGGCGTTCAGCGTGGCGAGTTCCTCGTCGGTCGGGCGGCGGTCGACCGGCGGATGACCGGCGACGCCCTGCTCCTCGCGCGGCAGGAAGACCAGGCCGGTCTCGAACAGCGCCAGGTCGTGGGCGCCCCGACCGTCGTTGCGGCGCAGCGCACCGAGCAGACCCGGCAGCAGCGAGGTGCGCAGCGCGGGCTCCTCGTCGTTGAGCGGGTTGGTCAGCCGGACGGTACGGCGGGCCGGGTCGTCGGCGGCCAGACCGAGCTGGTCGAAGACCTGCTCGCTGACGAACGGGTAGTTCGGCGCCTCGACGTAACCGGCTCCGGCCAGCGCGCGGCCCACCCGGCGGTGCAGCCGCTGACGGTAGGTCAGGCCCCGGCCGGCCGGCGGCTTGGGCAGCGTGGAGGGCAGGTTCTCGTAGCCCTCCAGGCGGATGACCTCTTCGGCCAGGTCGTTCTGTTCGAGGAGGTCGGGCCGCCAGGACGGCACGGTGACGATCAGCTCGTCCTGCCCGTAGACGTCGCAGCCGACCTCCTGGAGGCGGCGGACGACGGTCTCCCGGCCGTACTCGACACCCGCGACCTGGTCGGGGTGGTTCGCCGCGAGGGTGATGGTGTGCGGCGCGGACGGCGCGATGACCTCGGTGACGCCGGCGTCGGCGGTGCCGCCGGCGAGCAGCACCAGCAGGTCGACCGTGCGCTGCGCGGCGGCGGCCGCGGCCTGCGGGTCGACCCCGCGCTCGAAGCGGCGGGAGGCCTCGGAGGACAGCTTGTGACGGCGGGCCGTGCGGGCGATGGCGACGGCGTCGAAGTGGGCCGCCTCGATCACCACGTCGGAGGTGGCGTTCTCGATGTCCTCGTGGTCGGCGATCTCGGTGTTGGCGCCGCCCATGACGCCCGCGAGGCCGATCGGGCCGCGGTCGTCGGTGATGACCAGGTCCTCGGCGTGCAGCTTCCGCTCGGTGCCGTCGAGTGTGACGATCTTCTCGCCCTCGGCCGCGCGGCGGACCCCGATGGCGCCCTGGACCAGGGAGCGGTCGTAGGCGTGCAGGGGCTGGCCGAGTTCCATCATCACGTAGTTGGTGACGTCGACGGCGAGCGAGATCGGGCGCATGCCGACCTTCTGGAGCCGGCGCTGCAGCCAGATCGGGGAGCGGGCCTCGGGGCTCAGCCCGGTGACGGTGCGCGCGGTGAAGCGGTCGCAGCCGAGCGGGTCGGAGACCTGGACCGGGTAGCCGAAGGCGTTCGGTCCTGGTACGTCGATCAGGGCGGGGTCGCGCAGCGGCAGGCCGTAGGCGATGGCGGTCTCGCGGGCCACGCCGCGGATGGACAGGCAGTCGCCGCGGTTGGCGGTGACGGCGATGTCCAGGACCTCGTCGACCAGCTCCAGGAGCTCGATGGCGTCCTTGCCGACCTCGGTCTCCGGGGGCAGCACGATGATGCCGTGGGTGCCGTCGTCGCCCATGCCCAGCTCGCCGCTGGAGCAGATCATGCCGTGGGAGGTCCTGCCGTACGTCTTGCGCGCGGCGATGGCGAAGTCGCCGGGCAGCACCGCGCCCGGGAGCACGACCACGACCTTGTCGCCGACGGCGAAGTTGCGGGCGCCGCAGACGATCTCCTGGGGCTCGCCGGTGCCGTTGGCGGTGCCGACGTCGACCGTGCAGAAGCGGATCGGCTTCTTGAAGCCCTCCAGCTCCTCGATGGTCAGCACCTGGCCGACTACCAGCGGGCCCTTGAGGCCGTCGCCGAGCTGCTCGACGGTCTCCACCTCGAGGCCTGCCGAAATGAGCTTGGCCTGGACGTCACGTCCGGTCTCCGTCGCCGGCAGGTCGACGTACTCCCGCAGCCAGGAAAGCGGGACCCGCATCAGATCTCCATCCCGAACGGCCGGGTGAACCGGACGTCACCCTCGACCATGTCTCGCATGTCCTCGACGTTGTGGCGGAACATCAGCATCCGCTCGATGCCGAACCCGAAGGCGAAGCCGCTGTACTTCTCCGGGTCGACGCCGCAGGCGGTGAGCACCCGCGGGTTGACCATGCCGCAGCCGCCCAGCTCGATCCAGCCCTCGGAGGAGCAGGTACGGCAGGGGCGGTCGGGGTTGCCGACGGACTCGCCCTTGCAGACGTAGCACAGCATGTCCATCTCGGCGCTGGGCTCGGTGAAGGGGAAGAAGTTCGGCCGCAGCCGGGTCTTCATGCCGGGGCCGAAGAGCGACTGGACCATGTGGTCCAGGGTGCCCTTGAGGTCCGACATGGTCAGGCCCTCGTCCACGGCGAGCAGCTCGACCTGGTGGAAGACCGGCGTGTGGGTGGCGTCCAGCTCGTCGGTGCGGTACACGCGGCCGGGGCAGATCACGTAGACCGGCAGCTCGCGGTCGAGCAGGGAGCGGATCTGGACCGGGGAGGTGTGGGTGCGCAGCACGACACCGGACTCGGTGCCGCCCTCGGGGCCCTGCACGAAGAAGGTGTCCGCCTCGCCGCGGGCCGGGTGGTCCGGGCCGATGTTGAGGGCGTCGAAGTTGAACCACTCGGCCTCGACCTGCGGGCCCTCGGCGACCTCGTAGCCCATGGCCACGAAGATGTCCTCGATGCGGTCGGACAGGGTGGTCAGCGGGTGGCGGGCGCCGGCCGGGACGCGGTCGTACGGCAGTGTGACGTCCACCGCCTCCTCGACCAGTACCCGGGCGTCACGCTCGGCCTCCAGCTCCTCCTGACGGCCCGCGAGGGCCTTGTTCACCGCGCCGCGGGCCTGGCCGACCAGCTTTCCGGCGGCCGCCTTGGCGTGCGGGGGCAGGGCGCCGATCTCGCGGTTGGCGAGGGCCAGCGGGGAGGTGCCGCCGGTGTGGGCGACCTTGGCCTCCTGGAGCGCGTCGAGGGAGTCCGCGGCGGCGAAGGCGGCGAGCGCCTCGTCCCGCATGCGCTCGATCTCTTCCGGTTTCAAGGCCTCGACCTCTACAGGGTCGTACGACTTATTCGGTGCCGACATCTCTTCCCGTGCTTCCGATTTGGCTGGCGGTGGGTCCCCGAGACCGTTGGTGGGCCGTGAGAAGGACACAAAGGTGCCAAAGGCCGAGTCTAACGGGGTGGAGGTATACGAAGAGCCCGTGGGCCGTCAGACGAGATACGCCGGCGTGCTCACGGGCAACGTAAATCGGAACTCGGCGCCGCCGCCGGGGGCGCGTCCGACGGTGATGGTGCCGCCGTGGGCCTCGACGATGCCCTTGACGATATAGAGCCCGAGGCCGGTGCCACCGCGCTTGCTGCCCCGCCAGAAGCGGGTGAAGACGCGGTTCATGGACTCCTCCGGGATGCCTGGTCCCTCGTCGCTCACGGTGACCGACGTGGCCGTGTTTTCGAGGTCTTCCCCTTCGCGTGGGGACGCCGAGGGCGTGACGTCGATGGTGACGGTTCCCTCGCCGTGGCGCACGGCATTTTCGATGAGGTTGCTGAGGACCTGGTCGACCTTGTCGGGGTCGGCCCACAGCGCCGGCAGCGGCTGCTCGATGCGGAGCAGGAAGCGGTCGGCGGGCTGCCCGGCGGCGACGTACGCCTGGATGTGCCGCCCGACGGCCGCGCCTATGTCGACGGGCTGGCGGCGCAGTTCAAGGCGTCCGCTGTCGATCCTGGAGATGTCCAGCAGCTCGGCGATGAGCCGGGTGACCCGGTCGGCGTCCGCGTCGACCGTCTCCAGCATCAGCCGTTTCTGGTCGTCGGTGAACCGTTCCCATTTGGCGAGCAGGGTGGCGGTGAACCCCTTGACTGAGGTCAGCGGGGAACGCAGCTCGTGGGCGACGGTGGCGATCAGCTCGGCGTGACTGCGTTCGGTACGGCGGCGGGCCTCGGTGTCCCGAAGCGACACGACGACCCGGCGGACGGGCCCGGTGGGCTCGGCCCGCACGTAGGTGGCGGACACCAGTACCTCCCGGCCGCCGGGCAGCAGGAGGTTCCGCTCCGGCTGGCCGACCCGGATGGCGAGGCCGCCGTAGGGATCGGTGAGCTGCCACCAGCGCCGGCCCTCCAGGTCCTCTAACGGCAGGGCCTTGTCCAGCCGCTGTCCGAGGGCGTCGGCGGGGGCGGTGGCGGTGATGCGGGCGGCGGCGGCGTTGAAGCAGACGACGATGCCGTGTTCGTCGGCGACCACCAGGCCGTCGGGCAGTTCGTCGGGGTCGATGCCGAGCCCGGTGAGGTCGCCGTGCCGGGGTGCGGGTACGCGTCCGGTGCCGCGGCCGCCCGGCGCGTTGCTGGTGCCGACACTCATCCCCGTACTCCACCTCTCAGACGGCGCAGCAGGCCCCCGAGCTGGTCACCCTACTAGCTCTCGGTGACGGAACGGCACCCTCCGGAGGCACGCTGTGCACGGGCCGTTGCGTAGAGACATACGGCGGCGGCGGTGGCGAGGTTCAGGCTTTCGGCTTTCCCGTGGATCGGAACGCGCACGACGGCGTCGGCCAGCGCGCGGGTCTCCTCCGGGAGCCCCCAGGCCTCGTTGCCGAACACCCAGGCGGTGGGGCCGCCCATGGTGCCGTTGTCGAGCTCGTCGTCGAGGTCGTCGGTCCCGGCGCCGTCGGCGGCGAGGATCCGCACGCCGACGCCCTTCAGCCCGGCGACGGCCTGCTCGACGGGCACGCCGACGGCGACGGGCAGATGGAAGTGCGACCCGACGGAGGCCCGGACGGCCTTGGGGTTGTACAGGTCGACGGAGGCGTCGGTCAGTACGACGGCCTCGGCACCGGCGGCGTCGGCACACCGCAGCACGGTCCCGGCGTTGCCGGGGTCCCGGACGTTGGCGAGGACGGCGACGAGCTGGGGGCGGGCGGCGAGGATGTCCTCGAACGGGGTGTCCAGGAACCGGCAGACACCGACCAGACCCTGCGGGCTGACGGTGGTGGAGATGTCGGCGATGACCTCTTCGGAGGCGAGGTGGATCCGGGCGCCGACGTCACGGGCCGCCCCGACGATGGCGGCGTACCGCTCCGCGGCCTCGACGGTGACGAACAGCTCGACGAGCGTCGCCGTCCCGCCGACCCGATGCCCGGCCGCCTCGCGAACGGCCTGCGGCCCCTCGGCGAGAAACAGCCGGTCCTTCCCCCGGAAATTCCGCTTCTCAAGCCGCCGGGCAGCGGCGACACGTGCGGAACGGGGAGAGATCAGCTCGGGGCTGGGCATGTGTGGATCACTTTCAAGGTAACGCGACGAAAGGCGCCCCCGTAGGGGCGCGGGGAACTGCGCGACCAGCCCCCACCGGCCCGCGGCCGAACACGCGGCCGTGGAGCCTCAACAACAGGACCCGCAAGCCCTGGAGCCTGCGGGTCCTCAAGTCACGTCGGCCAGGGCCAGCGCCAGCGTCACGCGGCCTTCGGCGCGTTGACGTCCGCCGGCAGCGCCTTCTGCGCGACCTCGACGAGCGCGGCGAACGCGCCGGCGTCGTTGACGGCCAGCTCGGCCAGGATCTTGCGGTCGACCTCGACGTTCGCGGCCTTCAGACCCTGGATGAAGCGGTTGTACGTGATGCCGTTGGCGCGGGCAGCGGCGTTGATGCGCTGGATCCACAGCTGACGGAAGTCGCCCTTGCGCTTCTTGCGGTCGTTGTAGTTGTAGACCAGCGAGTGGGTGACCTGCTCCTTGGCCTTGCGGTACAGGCGCGAACGCTGACCGCGGTAGCCGGAGGCCGCCTCGAGGATCGCCCGGCGCTTCTTGTGGGCGTTGACTGCCCGCTTGACGCGTGCCACTTGTTAACTCCTTGTAGCGGGGCCGCGGTTGGACTCACGCGGCCCGGAAACGACTGGGTCCCGGATCTGACTTCAGGGCGCCGGCCGGCGCCCGCGTGTCACTTGCCGAGAAGCTTCTTGATCTTCGCGGTGTCGCCGGGGGCCATCTCCGCGGTGCCGGTGAGGCGGCGCGTCACGCGGGACGACTTGTGCTCGAGCAGGTGGCGCTTGCCGGCGCGCTCACGCAGGACCTTGCCGGAGCCGGTCACCTTGAAGCGCTTGCTGGCACCGCTGTGCGTCTTGTTCTTCGGCATAGCGCCGTTATCTCCTCGTCGATGGCGCTCCGGTGCCCGGTCGCGAAACCGGGCACGGTGGAACGTCGCTCTTGTATCGGTTACATCCTGAGGCTTTCACCCCTGGGTGCTGACCTGGGGCGGTTGCCCCGGGATCACGCCTCGGCAGGCTCCTCGGCGGGCGCCTCGGCCTCGACCTCGGCGTCCAGCTCGGCAGCGTTCTGCGACTTGCCGGGGTTGGCCTTCGCTTCGGCCTTGCGGGCTTCCTGCGCCTGCCGGGCCTCGGCCATCGCCTCGGTCTTCTTCTTGTGCGGACCGAGAACCATGATCATGTTTCGGCCGTCCTGCTTCGGGTTCGACTCCACGAAACCGAGGTCCTGGACGTCCTCCGCGAGCCGCTGCAGCAGTCGGTAGCCCAGCTCGGGCCGGGACTGCTCGCGACCACGGAACATGATCGTGATCTTGACCTTGTCGCCCTGCTTGAGGAACCGTACGACGTGACCCTTCTTGGTGTCATAGTCGTGCGGGTCGATCTTCGGCCGGAGCTTCATTTCCTTGATGACCGTGTGCGCCTGGTTCTTGCGCGCCTCACGGGCCTTCATGGCCGACTCGTACTTGAACTTGCCGTAGTCCATGAGCTTGCAGACCGGCGGGCGTGCGCTCGCCGCCACCTCGACCAGGTCGAGGTCGTACTCCTGCGCAAGCTCCAGTGCCTTGGCCAGGGGGACGATGCCCACCTGCTCGCCACTGGGACCGACAAGTCGCACCTCGGGAACGCGAATCCGGTCGTTGATGCGGGGCTCGGTGCTGATGGATCCTCCTCGGTAGCACCACGCGACGGTCTGGCGGACAGCCGCGTAACGTCTCTTCTCGTAAGACCTAACCGCACCGAAGCACAAAAAATGCCCCGGACGATCACAGGCAGGGCTCCTCGAACTACCGGAGCACCGCCGCGGGGATCGCGGGGCGCACTATCGGACGGAACGCCGTCGCCGTAGCGGCGAAGCGACCGTCTGACCGGTGACCCGCCGCCCGGAGGGCGGTCAGGTGGGAGTTCGAAGCCTCCACTTGTGGGCCGGGTCGGTGAGCCGCGAGGCACATCTGTTCGGCCGGTCGTCACACAAGGCTAGCAGCAAAGCGGAGAGAGGACCAATCGGGACGTCCTGGGGCCAGGTCGGAGCCCCGCGCCCGCTGCGCCTATCGTGTGCGTCATGAGTGAAACGCCCCTTCCTGGCACCGGTGACGCCGGCCAGCCCGACTTCGACGAGATGACCCGCGACATCGCCGAGGTTCCCGCGGTCGAGGTGATCGTGACGGTCGCCGTCAACCTGATGAGCGCCGCGGCCGTGAAGCTCGGTCTGACCGAGGAGGGCGACAAGTACAAGGACCTGGACGAGGCCCGCAAGCTGGTCACCGCCCTCGCCGGGCTGCTCGACGCGTCCGCGACCGAGATCAGCTCCTTCCACGCGGCCCCGCTGCGGGACGGCCTGAAGTCGCTCCAGCTGGCCTTCCGCGAGGCCTCCGTCGTCCCCGACGAACCGGGCCAGGGCCCCGGCGAGAAGTACACCGGCCCGGTCTACGGCTAGTGCTGTGACCGGGAAGGTTCGCCGGGAAGCTCGCGGCGTCCGGTGCGGTGCGTCGCAAGGCGGAGCATCACCCGCGTGCTGGATGTACTCGGGTGGTGCGACAACGCGGCGAGGTGCCGTTCCGGGCGTCGCAAGCCGGTGAACCTTTCCGGTCAAGCACTAGATCCGGGTCGCAAATTTACTAGCTCCGTACGTACAAGGGCTCGCCCGGGGGCACGGACCCGGCCGGCAGCAGTGCCAGGTCGAGGCCGCGTACCAGGCGGGCCCGCAGGGTCTCGTCGGCGGCGAGCCGCCCGGCGACGGCCTGGGCGGTCTCGGCGGGCGGTGCGGCCGGGTCGAGGACCAGCGCGAGGGTGCCGTCGGCCTGGCCCGGCCCGAGGTGGGCACGGGATACGGCGGGCTCGGCGGCCACCACCGTACGGACGGCCTCGATCACGGCCGGGTCGGCCAGCGGGTCGGCCGTCGTCCGCCCCTCCGCGAGCGCGAGCAGCACGGGTCCGGTCAGTTCGAACGGCACCGGCCCCGCCAGGTCCAGCACCACCGTGTCCGCCTTCTCGTGCGCGGCGGCCTGGAGCGCCTGGTGGAGGGGGACGGCGACAGGTCGCGCCGCCGGGTCCCAGCGGGCCAGCGAGTCGGTGGAGGTGAAGGCGGGCAGGGCGGTGCGACGACCGGCCTTCAGGGTGGGCACGGCCATGTCACTCGTCTTCTCGCGGCGCAGCCCGTTCCCGTCCTCCTCCACCTCGCCGAGGACGGCCACCACCGGGACGAGCAGCCGGGCGCCCTTCAGTGCGGCCAGGACGGGACCCACCGCCGTGCGGTCCTCGGCCCAGGCGGCCAGCGCTGCGGCCAGCCGGGGGTCGGCGGAGCCGTCGTCGGCGGAGTAGCCGGAGTCGGGAATGTTCTTGTTCGCCACGGTCCCCGACCCTATCGGGGGGATGCTGCTGCGGTTGTGCGGCCCCCGAAACCGGATCGACACGGCTTTCACGGGATTCTCAGATTTCCCTGACGTTCTTCTAACGTCCGGCAAACGGATCGCACAGTCCGTGCCCCGAGCATCACGGGCATGGAGTCCCCCAGAGCCACCCCAGGATCCCGGCGGGCCCGCCGCCGTGCCCGGCCCCGGCGCCGGGCTCTGCTCTACATCTCCCTCGCGACGGTCGCCGTCCTCGGCGTCACCGCGGCGGGGACCGTGTACGTGAAGGCGCACGCCCGCGACGGCGGCCCCGTATCCTCGGCTGCGTCGCCGACGCCCTCCGCCCCTTCGTCTTCTTCCTCTTCCTCTTCATCGGCCTCGGCGAACGGGGAGGCATCGGTGGAACCCGTGACGGAGCCGGCCGTGGACCGGGACGCGCTGCTGAGCACGGCGATGGAGACGGTGACCGTGCCGTCCGGGGCGAAGGTGTCGGCGGCCGTCCTCGATCTGGACTCCGGTGACAGCGCGGCCTACGGCGAGGCCGCGTTCGACACCGCGAGCATCGTCAAGGTCGACATCCTGGCGACGCTGCTGCTCCAGGCGCAGGACGCGGGGCGGCATCTGACGGCGACGGAGAAGGCGTACGCCACGAAGATGATCCAGAACAGCGACAACACGTCCGCGTCGGAGCTGTGGGACACCATCGGCAAGGCGGCGGGCCTGGACACGGCGAACAAGCGCTTCGGGCTGACGGACACCGAGGGCGGCGACGGCGCGCTGTGGGGGCTGACCCAGACCACGGCGGCGGACCAACTCACCCTGCTTCAGCAGGTGTTCGGGGACGACTCGAAGCTGAGCGAGGCCTCGCGGTCGTATCTTCAGGGCCTGATGAAGACGGTCGAGTCCGACCAGCGGTGGGGGGTCTCGGCCGCCGCGGACGGTTCGGGGTTCGCGCTGAAGAACGGGTGGCTGGCGCGGAGTTCGACCGGACTGTGGGATGTCAACAGCATCGGGCGGGTGACGGTGGCAGGGACCGACTATCTGGTCGCGGTGCTGTCCAAGGGGACGGTGAGCCAGGCGAAGGGGATCTCGCTGGTGGAGGCGGCGGCGAAGGCGGCGGTGCGTTCCTTCACGGCCGCCGATTCGTCCGCGTCTGCTTCGGCTTCGCAGTAGCCCGTCTGCTTCGGCTTCGCAGTAGGGGGAGGGTGCGACGGTTCGCGGGCGGGTGCGGGTCCGGTGGGGGCCGTCGCGCAGTTCCCCGCGTCCCTAAAGGGGGCGCCTGCCGTCAGGGCGTCTCCAAAGCAGGGGCGATTCGGAGAGACCGGCGGCGGCGCCACAACACTCCCGCGGCCACCAGCAGCACCCCGCCCGCGCCACCCGCCAACGGCGCCGCCCAGTCCGTCGCGCCCGTCGCCTTCTCCGCCGTGTCCGGGCCCGGGCCGAAGTACTTCTTGCCGTATGACGCCGACGTGAGGCCCTGTGTCTTCAGCTTGGCCGCGTCCTTGATCGCCGCCGCCGGGTCGATCATGCCGAAGCCCCGGGAGTCGTCACGGCCACCGGACGGGGCGTCGCGGGCCGTGTCCTCCAGGAGCTTCTTGATCTGGGCCGGGGTGAGGCCGGGATGGGCGGCCTTGATCAGGGCGACGGCGCCCGACACGAAGGCGGAGGCGGCGCTGGTGCCCCACCCCTCGTAGTACTTGTGGTCCGGGTCGGCGATGACGATGTCGACGCCGGGTGCGCTGACCGTGGCGTACCAGCGGCGGGTGGAGAAGGCGGCACGGGTGCCGAACTTGTCCACCGCGGTCGCGGCGATGACACCCGGATAGGCGGCCGGGTAGGAGATGTGGTCGCCCTTGTCGCCGCCGTTGCCGGCCGAGGCGACGACCACGACGTCCTTCTTCAGGGCGTACTGGATGGCCTCGTCCTCGCTGGGCTCGGGGTGCGCGGAGTCGGAGTCGTCGCCGAGGGAGAGGTTGATGACGTCGGCGCCGTGGTCGGCGGCCCAGCGGATGCCCTCGGCGAGGGCGTCGCCCCGGCTGGAGCGGGCCTTGCCGCGGGCGCTGTCGCCGTCCTCGAGTATGACCCGGACGGGCAGGATCTTGGCCTCCGGGGCGACCCCCATCACGCCGTCGTCGTTGCCGATCCCGTGGCCGTGACCGGCGATGATGCCGGCCATGGCGGTGCCGTGCCGGGCCCAGGTGCGCTCGCCGGGCTTGGCGCCGAAGCCGATCATGTCCTTGGCGGTGAGGACGTTGCCGACCAGGTCGGGGTGGTCGGCCTCGACACCGGTGTCCAGAACGGCGACGGTGACGCCCTTGCCCTTGGTGGTCCCCCAGGCCTCGTCGAGGTGCAGGGCGGACAGGCCCCACTGCTGGGCGCGGATGCCGTCGGCGTAGGCGGTCGTGGACGGCAGGAGGGCGAGCGAGCCGGCGAGCAGCAGGCTCACCGCGGCCCCGGTCGTGCGGCGCTTCATGAGGGCTTCTCCGTTGCCGGGCCTGCGGTGTTCTGCCGCAGTCGCCGTTCGATGCGGTCTGCCAGGCCCTGGGCCTCGTTGCCGAGGCCGGCCTGGGCCGCGGCCGTGGTGGCGCCGGACGCCTCCGCATCGGCGGCGGACTGCGGGGTGTCCACGGTACGGCCGTCGGCCCAGCCGGAGACGGCGTAGGCGACGACCGGGGCGTCGGTGAGCACGGAGATCGTCCAGGAGGCGCGCTGGTGTCGGCCGAACCGCTCGGCGGCGGTGCCCTTCGCGGCGTACGGGAGGGGCATCAGGTCGGTACGGCGGTCCAGGTGCTCGTCCTCGAACCGCTTGGCGAGGGCGGTCATCCCGGCCGGGTCGGCCTTGGTGAACAGCAGCCCCACGGTCGTCACGTAGCTCTGGGTGGCGTCGGTGTAGGTGGCCCGGATCAGGCGCTGGCAGCCGACGGGGGCGAGTGCCTTGCGCAGCAGCGGATCGAAGGCGCCGGCACAGCCGGTGGCGGGGGCGACGGCGATCCGTGTCCAGGTGCGGTCGGCTCCGCCGGGGCCGGCGCCTGTGCCCAGCACGGTGGGCGGGAAGAGTTCGTCGACGGGCACGTTGTGCCACAGGCCGGCGGCCGCGCTGAAGCTGCTCGCCGCCGCCACGTCACCGTCGTCGTCGATGATCCAGCTTCCGGTCACCGCACCGCCGATGAGGCCCAGGCCGAGCACCATGCAGGCGGCGGCAGCGGCGGTACGGGGCGCCACCCGACGGACCAACGAGCGCCCCCAGCCCCGCTCGTCGTACCCCTCGGGCTCGCCGAACGTGACAACGGGCCGGTTGCCGCCCGGAGTTCCCGCGGCGGCGGTCCAGGACATCGCGGGGTCCGGCAACGGGCCGGGGCCGTGCGGCGAGGAGGCGGTGTCACGGGACGGCGGGGCGACGCCGGGGTCCGGGGGTGTGGTGGGCCGGGGCGGGAGCGGCGGGGCGGTCGGCTTGGGGGGCTTCGCCGGGCTGGGCGGCGGGGTCGTCGGCTGGGGGGGCTTCGCCGGGGTGGGCGGCGGGGCCGTCGTCCTCGGAGGCGTCGTGGGGCGCGGCGGGGCCGTCGGCATCGGAAACGTCCGCATGTGCGGGCTCCAGGCGCTCCCCGACTCCGGCGTACCGAAGGACGCCGGGAAGTCACCGCGCGACCGCTCGGACCGCTTGGCCCCGGGCACGCCGGAGGAACCTCGGGCCGTCTCGCCGGCGGCGCCGCTCCGCCCGTCCGGCGACGCCTCCGGCTCCTCCGCGGCACGGGCAGGACGAAGCGAGGCGGTCGACTCGGCGGACTCCGGACGCCGGGCCGACCGACCGGGCCCGTACGGCGGCCGGGACTGCACACCGGGGCCGCCCTCCCTTCCGGGAGGCGCCGACCGTTCGTTTTGGCGATCCCCTCCGGGCGTCACCGGCGATTCGGTCCGGCGGGCCTCCGGGCCCGGAGACCCGGACGACCCGGACCGGCCGCTCTCCCACCCGGAAGCCCCGGACGGTGCGACGCCGCCACCCTCCCGGCCCGGGGACACGAACGACTCGGACCGCCGGTCCTCACGACCGGCCGACACGGACGACCCGGACCGGCCGCTCTCCCACCCGGAAGCCCCGGACGGTGCGACGCCGCCACCCTCCCGGCCCGGGGGCGCGGACGGCGCGGACCGGCCGGTCTGTCCGGCGAAGGTGGCAGACGGTGTGGTGCGGTCGGTTTCCCCGGTGGAGGTGGTGGGTGGGGTGTCCGGGAAGCGGGCCGAGGCGGGGGGTGGGGGCGTGGTGGGCGGACTCTGCGGGGGGCGGAGGTCGGGATAGCGGGGGCGTGTGATGCGTTCGGCGGACGCCGGGCGGCCGCCCGCCCTGTCCCCCGCCCCCTGCTCGCCCTGCGCCACCGCACCGCCCCGACTCGTCCGGTCCTCACGACCCTGCTGCACGCCGGGCCGTCCCGGCAGCCGGTCCTGCCCCGGGGTGTCGGCCCTACTGGTGGATACGTCGGACCCGTGCGACCAGTTCACTCGGTTCGGCCGGTCGAAGAACCCCGGGCCGTCGGCCCGGCCGGTCGCCTCGGCCGCACCGCTCCCCGGCCCGGCGCCGTCGGCCCCGCCGTCGGCGGCCTGCGCGGGATCGGGCGAAGGGCGTCGCGGGATCGGGGCGTGCCGCGCTTCCGTGCTCATACGCCCCCGTTTCCTCGTGCCCGGGCCAACTCCGTGTACGGGCCGGCGTGCTCCCCGGCGCGACAGACGTCCGCCCCCGGGCACGCATACCCGCACCCGCGGATCCGCATCCCGGCGCCGGTCAGGCGGCCGGGCCGTTCCGCCGTACGTGCGCGTCACTCTACGGGTTGTCCGAGGGCGAACGGGAACCAGTCCACGGCCCCGGGGCATCTGCCCGTATCGTCCCCCTACCCTGCGGTAATCCTGTCTGGCAGGCTGCGTTCATGACTGCGCGCGCCGCCGACCGGGCCCGTTACGACCGGGCCACCGCCCCTCTGGACGCCCCTCTCGCGATCGTCGACCTGGAGGCCTTCGACGCCAACGCGGACGATCTCGTGCGCCGGGCCGGCGGCAAGCCGGTACGGGTCGCGAGCAAGTCCGTACGCTGCCGGCACCTGCTGGAACGGGTCCTCGCGAAGGACGGCTTCGCCGGGATCATGTCCTTCACGCTCGCGGAGTCGCTGTGGCTCGCGCGCTCGGGGTTCGAGGACATCCTGCTGGCCTACCCGTCCGCCGACCGGGCGCGGTTCGCCGAGCTGGCCGCCGACCCCAAGCTGGCCGCCGCCGTGACGGTGATGATCGACGATCCGGCGCATCTCGACCTGATCGACGCGGCCCGCTCCGGCGGCAGCGAAGTAATCCGGGTCTGCCTGGAGTTGGACACCTCGCTGAAGCTGCTCGGCGGCCGGGTGCGGGTCGGGGCCCGGCGTTCGCCGCTGTACTCCCCCGGCCAGCTCGCCGACCTGGCGCGGATCGTGGCCCGGCGGCCGGGCTTCGAGCTGGTCGGGATCATGGCGTACGAGGGGCACATCGCCGGGGTCGGGGACCGGGTCGCCGGCCGGCCGCTGCGCTCCCGCGCGGTCCGGCTGATGCAGGCCACCGCCCGCCGTGAGCTGGCCGAGCGGCGCGCCGCGGTGGTGCGGGCGGTCCGGGCGGTGGCGCCGGACCTGGAGTTCGTCAACGGCGGCGGCACGGGCAGTGTGCAGACCACGGCGGCGGAGGACGCGGTCACCGAGATAGCCGCCGGGTCGGGCCTGTACGTGCCCCGGCTCTTCGACAACTACACGTCGTTCACCGGCCGGCCGGCCGCCCTGTTCGCCATGCCGGTGGTACGGCGGCCCGGTGTCGGGGTCGTCACCGTCCTCGGCGGCGGCTACCCGGCCTCGGGCGCCGCGGGCCCCGACCGGCTGCCGGTGCCGTACCTGCCGCAGGGGCTGTCGTACGACCCGCAGGAGGGCCCCGGCGAGGTCCAGACCCCGCTGCTCGGCTCGGCGGCGGACGACCTGCTCATCGGCGACAAGGTGTGGTTCCGGCACGCCAAGGCGGGCGAGCTGTGCGAGCGGTTCGCCGAGCTGCACCTGGTCGAGGGCGACCGGGTGACGGCGACCGTGCCGACGTACCGCGGGGAAGGTCACACCTTCCTCTGACTTTTTCCTCTAACCCGCCGGTTTCCGGTCCACCGGGCGGATGCCGCTGGTGATCGCGTCCATGTCGGACAGCGGCGGTCCGTCCGGGCCGGCGTCGAAGACGAACCGGACGACGACCGGGGCCGGGATGCCGGTGCGGGAGGGGAAGGCGAGGGACTGGACGTAGCCGCCGGGTCCCTCGGCCGTCCTGACCCGCCAGCGCACCAGGTATCCGTCGCCGCCGGCGACCGCGACCCGCCCGGCCTTGACGACCTGGTGGGCACGGATGCCGCCGAAGGGCCGCCGGCCGCCGGGATCGCGGCCGTAGGCCGTCTCGGCCGCGTCCGGTACGTCCCGTTCGGCGACGGTGCGCGCGGAGGTGCCGTCGGCGCTGCCCGCCGTACGGCTGAGGACCTCGCCGTGCCGGCACCGGCCGGTGTCGGCCGGGCAGTCGTAGGTGCCGTCGGTGGTCATCACGACGTCGTCCTGGGCGAGGTGCGAGGGGCTGGTCCAGCCGGTCGGGACCGGCAGGGCGATGCCGTTGAGCTGGTCGACCACGAGGGACGGCGGCGGTGGGCCGGTGGGGGCGGTGTTGATCGTGGGGTCCGTGCCGGCGCGCAGCCCGTCGGTGCGGAGCACGGTCGCGCCGCCGGCGATCGCCGTCGCCAGCACGGCCCCGGCGGATATCAGCGCGACCGCCTTGGCGCGTCCGGATGCCCCGGCCGCCGTCGGGGTCGGCGGCGCGGGGAGGCCGGACGGGGTGCGCCGGTGCGCGGTCCAGGTCCTGCCGTCCCACCAGCGCTCCAGGTGCGGGGCCTGTGGGTCGCAGTACCAGCCGGGCGGCGTCATGCTCACTCCCGCACTGTAGGACGGGAGTTGGGGCGGCTCCTACAGGGGTGTGACGTACGCCCCGGAGATCCCGCCGTCCACCAGGAAGTCGCTGGCGTTGACGAACGAGGAGTCGTCGCTGGCCAGGAACGCGACGGCGGCGGCGATCTCCTCGGCCTCGGCGAACCGGCCGAGCGGAATGTGGACGAGGCGGCGGGCGGCCCGCTCGGGGTCCTTGGCGAACAGCTCCTGCAGAAGCGGGGTGTTGACCGGTCCCGGGCACAGCGCGTTGACGCGGATGCCCTCGCGGGCGAACTGGACGCCCAGTTCGCGGGACATGGCCAGAACTCCACCCTTGGACGCGGTGTACGAGATCTGTGAGGTGGCCGCGCCCATCCGGGCCACGAAGGACGCGGTGTTGATGATGGAGCCCTTGCCTTGGCGCCGCATGTAGGGGATGGCGGCCTTGCAGCACAGGTAGACGGAGGTGAGGTTGACCTCCTGGACCCGCTTCCAGGCCTCCAGGCCGGTCTCCAGGATGGAGTCGTCGTCGGGCGGCGAGATGCCGGCGTTGTTGAAGGCGATGTCGACGCTGCCGTAGGTGTCGTAGGCCGTCTGGAAGAGGGCCTCGACCTGTTCGGCGTCGGTGACGTCGACCTTCACGAAGAGCCCGCCGACCTCCTCGGCGGCGGCCTTGCCGCGGGTGTCGTCGACATCGCCGCAGACCACGTGCGCGCCCTCGGAGGCGAGCCGCCGTGCGGTGGCGAGGCCGATGCCGCTGCCGGCTCCGGTGATGACGGCGGTGCGGCCGACGAGTCGGCGGCAGACGATGTCAGGGGTCTCAGCGGTCACTGTGCGGGGCCCTCCGTGCTGATGAAGACGTTCTTGGTCTCGGTGAAGGCGGTGAGCGCGTCCGGGCCGAGCTCGCGGCCGATCCCCGACTGCTTGTAGCCGCCGAAGGGGGTCCAGTAGCGGACGCTGGAGTGGGAGTTGACGGACAGGTTGCCGGCCTTGACGGCCTGGGAGACGCGCAGGGCGCGGCCGACGTCACGGGTCCACAGGGAGCCGGAGAGGCCGTAGTCGGTGTCGTTGGCGATGCGGATCGCGTCGGCCTCGTCGTCGAAGGGGATGACGGCGGCGACGGGTCCGAAGACCTCCTCGACGGCCACCCGCGCGTGCGGGTCGACGCCGGTGAGGACGGTCGGCGGGAACCAGAAGCCGGGGCCCTCGGGGGCCTTGCCCCGGATGCCGGGCGCGTCGGGGTCGACGTACGAACGGACGCGGTCCAGCTGGGACCTGGAGATCAGCGGGCCCATGTCGGTCTTCTCGTCGGCCGGGTCGCCGACGGTGACGGACTCGATCGCGGGGGCTAGGAGTTCCAGGAGGCGGTCGTGGACGGGCCGTTGGACGAGGATGCGGGTGCGGGCGCAGCAGTCCTGCCCGGAGTTGTCCAGGAAGGACATGGGGGCGGCGGCCGCGGCGGCCTCGATGTCGGCGTCGGCGAAGACGATGTTGGGGCTCTTGCCGCCGAGTTCGAGGGTCACGCGCTTCACCTGGTCGGCGCAGAGCGCCATGATGTGCTTGCCGACGCGGGTGGAGCCGGTGAACACGATCTTGGCGACGCCGGGGTGGCGGACCAGGGCCTCGCCGGCGATGTCGCCCCGGCCTGGCAGCACCTGGAAGAGGTGCTCGGGGAGGCCCGCCGCCAGGGCGAGTTCGGCGAGGCGGAGTGCGGTCAGGGGGGTGGTCTCGGCGGGTTTCAGGAGCACCGCGTTGCCGGCCGCGAGGGCGGGGGCGGTCCCCCAGGCCGCGATGGGCATGGGGAAGTTCCAGGGGGCGATCACGCCGACGACCCCGAGGGGCTCGAGGAGGGTGATGTCGAGGCCGCCGGGCACCGGGATCTGGCGCCCGGTCAGCCGCTCCACTCCGCCGGCCGCGTAGTCGAGCAGGTCCCGGACGTTGCCCGCCTCCCAGCGGGCGTTGCCGACGGTGTGCCCGGCCTCGCGGACCTCCAGCTGGGCGAGTTCTTCGCGGTGTTCGTCGACGGTTGCGGCGAACCGGCGCAGCAGCCGGGCCCGTTCGCCGGGCGCGAGCGCGGCCCACCGCTCCTGAGCCTGCGCGGCCCGTCGTACGGCGGTGTCGACGTCCTGCTCCACGGCCCCCTGGACGGTCGCGATCACCTCCTCCGTGGCCGGGTTGACGATGTCGAGTTCGTACGGTTGCGACAAGGCGTGCCTCACATGCGTTCGAAGGAGCGGCGCAGCTCCCAGTCGGTCACCGCGGCGTCGAAGGCGGCCAGCTCGACGCGGGCCATGTTGCGGTAGTGCGCGACGACCTCGTCGCCGAAGGCGGCCCTGGCGATGGGGCTGTTCTCCCAGAGTTCGGCGGCCTCCCGGAGCGTGGTCGGGACGTGCGCGAAGTCGGCGGTGTAGGCGTTGCCGGGGCAGGGCTCGGGGAGTTCGAGCTTCTGCTCGACGCCGTACAGCCCGGCCGCGACCAGTCCGGCGACGGCGAGGTGCGGGTTGACGTCGCCGCCGGGCAGCCGGTTCTCGAAGCGCAGGGAGCGGCCGTGGCCGACGACTCTCAGTGCGCAGGTGCGGTTGTCGTGGCCCCAGGCGACCGCGGTCGGGGCGAAGGAGCCCGGCTGGAACCGCTTGTAGCTGTTGATGTTGGGCGCGTAGAGGAGCGAGAAGTCACGGAGGGCGGCGAGCTGTCCGGCGAGGAAGTGCCGCATGACCTCGGACATGCCGCCCTCGGCGGCGAAGACGTTGGCGCCGTCCGGGTCCGTCAACGACAGGTGGATGTGGCAGGAGTTGCCCTCCCGCTCGTTGTACTTGGCCATGAAGGTGAGGGAGACGCCCTCCTGGGCGGCGATCTCCTTGGCGCCGGTCTTGTAGATCGCGTGCTGGTCGCAGGTGACGAGGGCCTCGTCGTACCGGAAGACGATCTCGTGCTGGCCCGGGTTGCACTCGCCCTTGGCGGACTCGACGGTGAGGCCGGCGGCGGCCATCTCGTTGCGGATCCGGCGCAGCAGCGGCTCGATCCGGCCGGTCCCCAGCACCGAGTAGTCGATGTTGTACTGGTTGGCCGGGGTCAGCCCGCGGTAGTTGGCGTCCCAGGCAGCCTCGTACGTGTCCTTGAACACGATGAACTCCAGCTCCGTACCGACCTGTGCGGTGTAGCCGAGTTCGGCGAGGCGCTCCAGCTGGCGGCGGAGGATCTGCCGGGGCGCGGCGACGACCGGGGAGCCGTCGTTCCAGGCGAGGTCGGCGATGAGCATGGCGGTGCCCGCGTTCCAGGGCACCCGGCGGAGGGTGGCGAGGTCGGGGTGCATGGCGAAGTCGCCGTAGCCGCGGTCCCAGGAGGACATGGCGTAGCCGTCGACCGTGTTCATCTCGGGGTCGACGGCGAGCAGGTAGTTGCAGCCCTCGGTGCCGTGGCGCAGGACCTCGTCGAGGAAGAAGCGGGCGGCGAACCGCTTTCCCTGCAGGCGCCCTTGCATGTCGGGGAAGGCCAGGACGACAGTGTCGATCTCACCGCTCGCGACGAGGGTGTGCAGTTCCTCGACGCTGAGCGGGGGTGTGCGGTCTGCCACGGGAGGACTCCTTGGGCTTCATCGCGCTGCTGCGGCCGGGCCGGGAGTTCTAAGGTATTGGCGAGAACCATTGCTTGGGAAGGGGGTACGGCCATATGTCGCTGGATGCGGACGGCGCCCTCGACGACCCGTTGACGCCGGTACTGCGACCGGTACGGGCGGGCAACGGCTTCGAGGAGGCGCTGGAGCAGATCCTCCAGGTCGTCCGGCTGGGCCTGGTTCCGGGCGGCGAGCGGCTGCCCGCCGAGCGGGAGCTGGCGGAGCGGCTGGGGATCAGCCGGGTGACGCTGCGCGAGGTGCTGAAGGTACTCCAGGACCAGGGCCTGGTGGAGTCCCGGCGCGGGCGGTATGGCGGAACGTTCGTGCTGCCGCGCGCCGACGCCGGCGGCGAGGACGAGCTGCGGCGCCGGATCGCCGAGGTCGACATCGAGGACGTGCTGCGCTTCCGCGAGATCCTCGAGGTGGGCGCGGCCGGACTGTGCGCGGCGCACGGGCTGTCGGGGGACCAGGCGGACCGTCTGCGCGACGCCCTGGCCCGCACCCACGAGGCGCCGCTCGCGGACTACCGCCGCCTGGACACCCTGCTCCACCTCACGATCGCCGAACTGTGCGGCTCGCCGTCCCTGACCGCCCAGTACGCGGCGGTCCGGGCGACCGTCAACGACCTGCTCGACTGCATCCCGCTCCTGGTCCGCAACCTGGAGCACTCGCAGCGCCAGCACATCGCCCTGGTGGAGGCGGTCCTGGACGGGGACGCGGACGGCGCCCGGGAGATGATGCGGGAGCACTGCGCGGGGACGGCCGCTCTGCTCCGGGGCTTCCTGGCGTAACGGCCGGTCGCCGTGCCATAAAGGTGTGGACGTACACCTTTGAGGGAGGGTCCATGGCCGGACGGCCGCTGATCGGCGTGAGCACATACCTGGAGGCCGGGGCGCGCTGGGGCGTCTGGGAGCTGGAGGCGGCCCTGCTGCCGGCCGGCTACCCACGTCTGGTCCAGCGGGCGGGCGGCCTGGCCGCGCTGCTGCCGCCGGACGGCCCGGAGCACGCGGCGGCGACGGTGGCCCGCCTGGACGGACTGGTGATCGCGGGCGGCCCGGACGTGGAGCCGGTCCGCTACGGCGCCGAACCCGACCCCCGCACCGGCCGCCCCGCCCGCGACCGGGACGCCTGGGAGCTGGCCCTGATCGACGCGGCGCTGACGGCGGGCACGCCGCTGCTCGGAATCTGCCGGGGCATGCAGCTCCTGAACGTCGCCCTCGGCGGCACCCTCGTCCAGCACATAGACGGCCACGCGGAGGTGCCGGGCGTCTTCGGCAGCCACGAGGTGAAGCCGGTTCCCGGAACGCGGTACGCCGACACGGTCCCGGAGGAGACCGCCGTCCCCACCTTCCACCACCAGGCGGTGGACCGCCTCGGCACCGGCCTGCTGGCCTCGGCCCACGCGGCCGACGGCACGATCGAGGCGATCGAACTCGCCGCCGGCCACGGCTGGGTGCTCGGAGTGCAGTGGCACCCCGAGATGGGCGAGGACCTGCGGGTGATGCGGGCACTGATCACAGCCGCGACCTGAGCCAGGCCGGCGCCGCGTCGCCGGTGTTTTCGGACCGCTCCTCCTCGGCTGACCGAGTCGGGTGCCGGGTAGGCCGAGGTTCCTCAGGTCCGGGTCAGGGACAGCAGTTCGCGGGCCGGGCCGGTCGGGCGGTGGCCGGTCGGCCAGACCGCTCTCAGATCGCGCCGTAGTGCGATGCCCTCCACCGGGATGCTCACCAGGCGCCGCGTGGCCAGTTCCTCGCCCACGGCCAGTTCGCTCAGGACCGCCGGACCCGCGCCGCTGACCGCCGACGCCTTCACCGCCGTCGTCGACGACAGCTCGATCAGCGGGCGGGCCAGGCCGCCCAGCGCCGCGTCGAGGACCTGGCGGGTGCCGGAGCCGCGTTCACGGAGGATCAGGGGGGTCGCCGCCAGTTCCTCGGCCGCCAGCGGGCGCCGGCGGCGGGCCCACGGGTGCGCGGGGGCCGTCACCACGATCAGGCGGTCGTGGGCTATCACCGTCGAGTCCAGGCCCTGCGGAACCGTCAGCCCCTCCACGAAGCCCAGGTCCGCCTCGTCCGCGAGCAGCCGTTCGGCCACCGCCGCCGAGTTGCCCGCGAGCAGGGACACCGCGGTGGCGGGGCGCTGTGCGCGCAGCGCGAGCAGCCAGCCGGGCAGGAGGTACTCGGCGATGGTCATGCTCGCCGCGACCCGCAGGCGCGAGTCCCGTCGGTCCCGCAGTGCCTGCGCCCCCGCGTCGAAGGCCGCCGCCGCCTCCACCACCCGCCGCGCCCAGTCCGTCACCAGCGCCCCCGCGTCGGTGAGCCGCGAGCCGCGAGGTGAGCGGTCGACGAGGGCCACCCCCAGCTGGCGTTCCATCGACCGGATCCGGCTGCTGGCGGCCGGCTGGGTGATGCCGACCTCCCGGGCCGCGGCCCCGAGGCTGCCCAGCCGTGCCACCGCCAGGAGCAGCTCCAGCGCGCCGAGATCCGGCACACGGTGCGCCAGCGTGCCGCCGGCCGCCCGATCCCCCGTCTCGCCCATCGCGCTCATAAGACCAGCTTATGCCCCCATAGACACGGACTCCCTGGTCGCGGCCCCGGGTCGGAGGGACGGTGGGTTCATGGTTACCGCAGTCCGGCATCTCGGCCCCAACTGGTACGCCTCCGTCATGGGCACCGCAGCCCTCGCCCTCGGCGGCGCCGCGCTCGACGTCGACGGCCCGCGCGAGCTGTTCGTCGGCGTCTGGGCACTGTCCGTGCTGCAACTCGTGGTCCTGCTGGCCGCTCGGGCCCTGCACTGGGCCCACCATCCCGACCAGGCCCGTGCGCACCTCCGCGACCCCGCCGTGGCCCCCTTCTACGGCTGCCTCTCCATGGCGCTGCTCGCGGTCGGCGGTGGTGCCCTCGCCCTCGGGCGGGACTGGATCGGCGAGCCCGCGGCCGTGGCCCTCGACGCAGTGCTGTTCGTCGCCGGTACGGCCGTGGGGCTCGCGGCCGCCGTCACCGTGCCGTACCTGCTGGCCGTACGGCATCGGGTCGAGCCCGGTCAGGCCACCCCGGTGTGGCTGCTGCCGCTGGTCGCGCCCATGGTGTCGGCCGCGCTCGGGCCGCGGCTGGTCCCGTATCTGCCACCCGGGCAGCCGCGCGAGACCCTGCTCTACGGCTGCTTCGCGCTCTTCGGGCTGAGCCTGCTGGCCACGCTGCTGATGCTGACGCTCGTCTTCGCCCGGCTGGTCACCCGTGGTCCGCTGCCCCTCGCGCTCACCCCCACGATCTTCCTGCTGCTGGGCCCGCTCGGGCAGTCCACCACCGCGGTGGGTGCCTTCGCGGACGTCGCCTCTGGGGTCGTACCGGCCCCGTACGCCACCGGTTTCGGCCTCCTCGCCGTGCTCTACGGCGTGCCGGTCATGGGGTTCGCGTTGCTGTGGCTGGCGCTGGCGGTCGCGCATGTGGTGCGGGCGCGGCGGCACGGCATGCGGTTCGCCATGACGTGGTGGGCCTTCACCTTCCCGGTGGGGACATGCGTCACGGGCGCCGCCGCGCTGGGCCGGCACACCGGGCTCGCGGTGTGCGACTGGCTGGCGGTGGGGCTGTACGCCCTGCTCGTCGCCGGCTGGCTCGCGGCCGCCGCCGGCACCGTACGCGGACTGCTCAGCGGCGAGCTGCTCGCAGGGCCCCCTCCAGCAGCCGTGCCGCCTCGGCCAGTGAGGGGCCGTACCACGTCAGGTGCCGTCCGCTGACCAGTGCGCACGGCAGGCCGGGGAAGGCCTCCGGACCGTCGCCTGCGCTGAAGCGGTAGGGCTCGTCCGGGAGGACGACCAGGTCCGGCCGGGCGTCGTTCAGTTCCTCGACCGGGATGCGGGGGTACCGCTCGGGGTGGACGGCGTACAGATTCCCGACCCCGAGCCGCTTGAGCACATCCCCCGCGAAGGTGTCCCTGCCGAGGACCATCCACGGCCGCCGCCAGATCGGGACGACCGCGGTGGTACGAGGCTTGGGCACCGGCGTCGACCAGGCCTCCTCGGCCTCGTCCAGCCAGCGCGGGCGGCTGCGCGCGCCGCACGCGGTCAGCACCCGGGCCAGCTCCCGGAAGGCCTGCGGTACCTCCCGTACCTCCGTGACCAGCACCTCCACGCCGGCCGTCCGCAGGGCGTCGAGGTCGGGAGCGCGGTTCTCCTCCTCGTTGGCGATCACCAGGTCGGGGGCGAGGGTGAGGATCCGGTCCAGCTTGGGGTTCTTGGTGCCGCCGACACGGGTGACGTCGAGGCCGGCCGGATGGGTGCACCAGTCGGTGGCACCGACGAGGGCTTCGGGGAGCGTTTCCGCGACCGCCTCGGTGAGCGAGGGGACCAGGGAGACCACGCGCATCAGCGGGGGCGGTCCTGGACCGCCTCGATGTGTTCCGCCACCGCCACCACGATCACCCGGGTGTCCGGGACCGTCGCCCGCCAGCGGTGCCGCACCCCGCCGGTGAGGTAGAGGGTGTCGCCGCGGCCGAGGCGGTAGGCGCGGCCCTCGGCCTCGATCTCCACCGAGCCGTCGGCGACGTACATCAACTCGTCGTTGCGGTGCTGGAATTCACGGCCGGCGTCGTGGTCTCCGGTGAACTCCGACGCGTGCAGTTGATGATGGCCGCGCACCAGGGAGCGCACCTTGCGCGCGAAGTCCGGCTCGGTGGCGTCGGCGCGTACGACGTCCACGCTGCACGCCGGGTCGGCGGCGGCGAGGAGTTCGACGGCCGTGGTGCGCAGGGCGTCGGCGAGCTTCTCCAGGGAGGTGCGGCTGGGCCGGGCCCTGTCGTTCTCGATCTGGCTCAGGAAGGGCACCGACAGGCCACTGCGCTCGGCCACGACGGCGAGGGTGAGCTCCAGCGCACGGCGGCGCCGCCGGACTGCCGCGCCCACCCGCACGGGCTGCTGGTCTTTGTGGTCGCCCATCGCTCCGGCTCCCTCCTTCGCTCGTCGTTCACTCTTCCGGGTGCCCCGCTTCGGCCGGGCCCCTCTGTTCGGTCCTCTGCACCCTACGCATGTTCGGCAAACCGTTTCAGGCGGCCGTCACATCCCCGTCACGTCGGGTGAGCGCGACCCTCACAGTTCGCGCCAGTAGACGAGTTTGCCGGACTCGCCGGGAGCGGACTCCTCCTTCGGGATGAAGACGCTGACCAGGAGGGCCGGACGGCCGTCGGGGTCGGTGAGCCGCGTGGCCGACGATTGGCTAAGGCGCCGCTGCCGCCGGGGGTGCGCAGGTGGAGCCGGTCGGCCCGGCCGGAGGCGGGATCGTAGACGTAGGCCGACCAGCTGCCGAAATCGCGCAGGCGCTGGCCCTTGATCAGGACGAGGGGGTGCCCCATCAGTTCAATGCGTGAGCGGTCCCCGATGTTCCCGGCCGTGCCCCAGGCCGGCAGGGCCAGGTCGGGGCGCTGATCTGCGTGGGCCCGCCAGACGGTGAAGTCCAGCAGGGTGGCGCGGGGTTGGCGGTCGGTGGCGCAGTCGGCGCGGTAGTGGCCGGTGAGTTCCTCGGTGTCGCCGTGGACCGCGGTGATGTCCGGGGTGCCTTCGGCGCAGCGGGACCGGGTACGGGGTGCGTCGAACGCGCGGTCGGCCGCTCCGGTCAGCAGGGCGGTCAGGCTTGGGTGGTGCCGTAGCGCTATGTGGTTGGCCGGATCCTTTTCGTAGGCGATGGCGACCGAGGCCGGGTCCGGACTCGCCTTGGAGAGCTGCGGCACGGCCACCGCGGCCGTCAGCAACAGCAGGAGGGGCAGAAGCCTGCGGATCACGGGCTGCTCACAGGAACGGGCGGAACCGGGGCGTCAGAGAGTACGGTCCCCGGCCCCGCCCGTAGCGGGCCGAAGGAGGTGGGCTTCGGCACACGGACGGTGCGGCGTGGAGCGGCCCCCTCCCCCTCGCTCACTTCCGGATCGGCGCCCACTTGTCGACGAGTTCCGGGTGGCGCTTCAGCCAGGCCCGGACCGCGTCCTGTTCCTTGCCCTGGCCGGCCTTCTGGATCCCGGCCTCCAGGCCGGTGAGTTGTTGCTCCGTCATCGAGAAGTCCTCGAGCCATGTGCCGATCTCGGGGTTGTCCTCGGCGAAGCCCTTGCGGGACAGGGTGTGCACGCCGTCACCGGAACCCCAGGCGCCCTCGGGGTCCTTCAGCTTCTTGAGGTGGTAGTCGCTGTAGGCCCAGTGCGGGGACCACAGGGTGACCAGGATCGGCTGCCGCTTGGCGTAGGCCCGCTTGAGCTCGGCGAGCATGGCGGGCGTGGAGCCGTCGACGACCTGGTAGCCGCCGTCGAGGCCGTACGCCTTCAGAACCTTGGACTTGAGCAGGCCCATCATGCCGGCGCTGGGCTCGATGCCGACGATCTTCCCGCCGAACTCCGAGGCGTGGTTCTTCAGGTCGGCCAGGGAGTTCACGTCCTTCACGTACGACGGGACGGTCAGCTCCAGGGAGGTGGGGCCGTACCAGGAGCCGAGGTCGTCGAGCTGCTTGCCGTACTTCTTCCAGTACTCGGCGTGCGTGGTGGGCAGCCAGGAGTCGGTCTCGAAGTCCAGCTGGCCGGTGGCGAGGCCGGTGTAGAGCGGGCCGGCCGCGTACTGGCTGGTGGTGACCTGGTAGCCGCGTTCCTCCAGGAGTTCCTTCCAGAGGAAGGTGGAGGCGATGCCCTCGTCCCAGGGGATGTATCCGATCTTGATCTCCTTGCCCTGGCCGATGTTCGCGGCGGAGGCCGGGGTGCTGTCGGACGAGGAGCCGAAGATGCCCAGACCGCTCGCGACCAGGGCGAGGACGACCACACCGACGACGGCGACGGCCGGGCGGGGGCGGTAGGTCCAGGGGGTGGGACGGACGTTGGCGGCGGCGCGGCGGCCCAGCGGGGACAGCTGGGTGCCGAGCGCGCTGGTCATGCGGTCGAGGTAGATGGCGAGGACGACGATGCCGACGCCCGCCTCGAAGCCGAAGCCGATGTCGAGCTGGCCGATGGCCTCGTTGACGGCGCCGCCCAGGCCGCCGGTGCCGACCATCCCGGCGATGACGACCATCGACAGGCCCAGCATGATGACCTGGTTGACGCCGGCCATGATGGTCGGCAGCGCGAGCGGCAGCTGGACGCGCAGCAGGGTGTCGCGGGGTGTGGTGCCGAACGCCTCGGCGGCCTCGACCAGTTCGGCGTCCACCTGGCGGATGCCCAGCTCGGTCATGCGGACGCCGGGGGCGAGCGCGAAGATCAGGGTGGCGATCACGCCGGCGGCGGTGCCCAGGCCGAAGAAGAGGATCGCCGGGATGAGCAGCACCATCGACGGCATGGTCTGCAGCAGGTCCAGGACCGGTCGTACGGCCGCGCTGACCGCCCGGGAGCGGGCCGCCCAGATACCCAGCGGCACCGAGATGACCAGCGCGATCACCGTGGCGACCAGGACCAGCGCCAGGGTGGACATCGCGCGGTCCCACAGGTCGAGGGAGTCCACGAGCGCGAAGCCGGCGAAGGCCAGGACGCCCGCGGTCAGTCCGCGCAGCCACCAGGCCAGGACCGCGAGGATGCCTGCCAGCAGCAGGGGTGCGGGGGCGGTGAGGACGCCGTCGATGCCGTCGTACATGCCCTCGACGACCGCGCGGATCGCGTCGAAGAGCCAGGACATGTGCGCGACCAGCCAGTTCACACCGGAGTCGACCCAGTCGCCGAGATGCAGCCTAGGCACGGGCGGTCACCTTCTCTCCGCCGTCGCAGACCACGGGTTCGCCCATGTCCTCCGCGAGGAAACCGACCAGACGCTCCTGCGGTACGACGCCCACGACAGCGTCGTCCCGGTCCAGGACGGCGACCGGGTGGGGCAACCGGGCGCTGAGCGCGCACAGTTCGGTGAACGGGGTGTCGGCGGTCGCGGTGGCGCAGCCGCAGTTCGCCTCGTCGCCGGCCACGCCGGTGTCCATGACGGCGGCGGCGGTCAGCACCCGGGAGCGGTCTACGTCCTGGGTGAAGGAGGCGACGTAGTCGTCGGCGGGGCGCAGCAGGATGTCCTCGGCGGTGCCGGTCTGGACGATGCGCCCGTCGCGCATCACGGCGATGCGGTCGCCCAGGCGCATGGCCTCGTTGAGGTCGTGGGTGATGAAGACGATCGTCTTCTTCAGCGATTTCTGCAGTTCCAGCAGCTGGTCCTGCATGTCGCGGCGGATCAGCGGGTCCAGGGCGCTGAACGACTCGTCCATGAGGAGCAGATCGGCGTCGGTGGCCAGGGCCCGGGCCAGGCCGACACGCTGCTGCATGCCGCCGGACAGCTCGTCGGGCCAGGAGTCCTCCCAGCCGGCCAGTCCGCACAGGGCGAGCGCCTCGTCGGCGCGGTGGACGCGCTCGGCGCGGGGCACGCCCTGCACGGCCAGGCCGTAGGCGGCGTTGTCGCGGACGCTGCGGTGCGGGAAGAGCGCGAAGTGCTGGAAGACCATGCTGATCTTCTTCGAGCGCAGCTCGCGCAGTTCGCGGTCGGTGAGCGCGGTGAGGTCCTGGCCGTCGAAGCGGACCTGTCCCGCGGTCGGTTCCAGCAGGCCGTTGAGCATGCGCAGCAGGGTGGACTTGCCGGAGCCGGACAGGCCCATCACGACGAATATCTCGCCGGGATCGACCCGGAAGGAGGCGTCGATCACGGCGGCGGTGGTGCCGTCGGCGCGCAGCTCCTCCCGGTCGGCTCCCTGACGGAGCCGCTCCACGGCGGTGTCGGGTCGTCTGCCGAAGACTTTGTACAGGTGCTCGGTCTCTAGCCTGGGTGACACGCGAACCTCTCTCGGGGGCGCCAAGCCCCGGAAACGCAGGGCCCGGCACCTCGGGGGCATGAAACAGAAGCCGCCCCTGCCCTGGTCCGCGCAGGTCAAACGCAGAAGTGGGCCAGGTCACGAGCTCTCCACAAGCCCCACTCCGGCACGGGGCCCCGTGACCGTCCGTGCCGTACGGCTGCGGAGCGCCCCGTCGCCGTCAGTGCCGTACGGCATGATGCGAGGCGTGACCGCACGACTGATGCTTCTCGACACCGCCTCGCTGTACTTCCGCGCCTACTTCGGCGTCCCCGACTCGGTGAGGGCGCCGGACGGCACGCCGGTGAACGCCGTGCGCGGGCTGCTGGACTTCATCGACCGGCTGGTCAAGGACCACCGTCCGGACCGGCTGGTGGCCTGTATGGACGCCGACTGGCGGCCGCAGTGGCGGGTCGATCTCATCCCTTCCTACAAGGCCCACCGGGTCGCCGAGGAGCACGCGACGGGACCGGACGAGGAGGAGGTGCCGGACACCCTCTCCCCGCAGGTGCCGGTCATCGAGGAGGTGCTGGACGCGCTCGGCATCGCCCGGGTCGGCGTCGCGGGCTACGAGGCGGACGACGTGATCGGCACGTTCACCGCACGCGCCGACGGCCCGGTCGACATCGTCACCGGCGACCGTGACCTCTACCAGCTGGTGGACGACGAGCGCGGGGTGCGGGTGCTCTACCCGCTCAAGGGTGTCGGCACGCTGCAGATGACGGACGAGGCGTGGCTGCGCGAGAAGTACGGGGTGGACGGAAGCGGGTACGCGGATCTGGCGCTGCTGCGCGGCGACCCGAGCGACGGCCTGCCGGGGGTACCGGGTATCGGTGAGAAGACGGCGGCCAAGCTGCTCGCCGAGTTCGGCGACCTGGCCGGGATCATGGCCGCCGTCGACGACCCGAAGGCCAGGCTCACACCGTCGCAGCGCAAACGGCTGGACGAGGCCCGGCCGTATGTCGCCGTAGCCCCGACGGTGGTCCGGGTCGCCGGGGACGTCCCGCTGCCGGACGTCGACACCGCCCTGCCGAAGGCTCCGCGCGACCCGGCTCAGTTGGACATCCTGGCCGGCCGCTGGGGTCTGGGTGGCTCGCTGAACCGCCTGCTGGTGACACTGGAAGCCTGACCCGGAAGGAATTTTTCCAGCAAAACTCGCTCATGAAGTGTTCATGGAGGAGGTGTTAACGGGGAAGGAGATGCTAACTTAGGCATACCTAACCAATGGAGCAGGGAGGTCGGTCATGGCAGAGCGCCCGGGACGCAAGCCGCGCAAGCCCCATTCCGCCCAGGTGGTGCGCACCGAACGGCTGACCCCGCATATGCAGCGCGTCGTTCTCGGCGGTGACGGACTGGCCGCCTTCGCCGCGGACACCTGCACCGATCATTACGTGAAACTCCTCTTCGGGCCTGAAGGCGTCACCTATCCGGAGCCCTTCGACATGGAGCGGATCCGCGCCGAGTTCCCCCGGGAGCACTGGCCGGTGACCCGGACCTACACGGTGCGTTCCTGGGACGCCGAACACCGCGAGCTGAGCCTGGACTTCGTGGTGCACGGTGACGAGGGCCTGGCCGGCCCCTGGGCGTGCCGCGTCCAGCCCGGCGAGACCGTGCGTTTCATGGGCCCCGGTGGCGCCTACGCCCCGGCCGTGGACGCCGACTGGCATCTGCTCGCCGGCGACGAGAGCGCGCTGCCCGCGATCGCCCGCTCCTTGGAGTCCCTGCCCGCCGGGGCGCAGACCTTCGCCTTCATCGAGGTCTCCGGCCCCGAGGAGGAGCAGAAGATCGACTCCGATGTGGAGGTGGTCTGGCTGCACCGGGGCGCGCGGCCCGTCGGCGAGGCCCTGGTCACGGCCGTACGGGGGTTGGAGTTCCCGAAGGGCCGGGTGCACGCCTTCGTCCACGGCGAGGCGAGCTTCGTGAAGGACCTGCGGGCCCTGCTGCGCGTCGAGCGCCAGATCCCGCGCGAGGACCTGTCGATCTCCGGCTACTGGCGCCTCGGCCACAACGAGGACGGCTGGCAGGCCTCCAAGCGCGACTGGAACGCCCGTATCGAGGCGGAGCAGGAGGGCGGCGGGGCGGCCGCCGCCTGAGACCGCGGGGCCTCGAGACCGCAGAGCCGGTCGAGCCGCGCACCGCTGAGACCGGCGGCACCCGCAGGTGCCGCCGTTCCCGTGTCGGTCACACCGACCGCTGGTACGACCGGAACGTCCTGATCGACAGCCACACGGCCGCGACCGCCAGCGCCAGCAGCGCGCCGCCGCGGCCCAGTACCGCACCCGGGTCGGGATCCGCCGACATCGCCGAACGCCCGGCCACCATCGCCCAGTCGAGCGGATTGAAGTCGGATATGTGCCGCATCCAGCCGGGCATCTGGGACGGCGCCATGAAAGCGCTGGACAGGAAGGTCAGCGGCAGCAGCAGGAAGGTGTTGATCCCGATGATCGACTCCCGCTCCCGCACCAGCATGCCGAGCGCGTTGGACAGTGCCCCGAAGACGGTGCCGAGCAGTACCGCGGCCACCACCAGGACCGCGATGCCCCCGATCCCGCCCGGGTAGTCGGCGCCGCCCAGCAGGCCGAGCAGCACGATGATCAGCGACTGGCCGGCGGTGACCAGGCCGTTGTTCACGACGTTGCCGTTCATCAGCGCGGCCCGGCTGACCGGTGTGGTCAGGAAGCGGTTCAGGGTGCCGCGCTGGATCTCCTCCAGGGTGCCCATGCCCGCCCACATGTTGGAGCTGAGGGCACTCATCACGACCACGCCCGGCACCAGGTAGTCGAGGTAGCTGGTGGTGCCGAAGCCGCCCAGCTCGACGACCTTCTTGAAGAGGTTGCCGAACAGGAACAGCCAGATAACCGGCTGGATCAGGGTGATGACGGCGTACGCGGGCTGGCGGGCGAAGACCAGCAGCTGGCGCTGGGTCATGTACCAGGTCTGGGACAGGGCGTTGCTCATCCGGCACCTCCGGCCAGGGCGAGCGCGTCGGTGGTGTCGGCCTCCGCGTACCGGCGGCCCGCGTAGCGCAGATAGACGTCGTCGAGGGAGGGGCGGGCGACGGTCGCGGCCAGCACGGTCACCCCGGCCCGCTCCAGCGCGGCGAGCAGCGCGGGCATGGCGGCGGCCCCGTCGTCGGCGCGGGCGCTGATCCGGCGGCCGTCGAACAGCGCCTCGTGCACGCCCGTCAGCCCGGCCAGGGCGCCCGTGAGCAGGGTGCGGCCGGCCTCGCCGGGCGCCTCGCGCAGCTCCAGATGCACGGCGTCCCCGCGCAGTTCGCCCTTGAGCGAGTCGGGGGTGCCCTCGACGACGACCCGGCCGCGGTCGACGATCGCGATCCGCTCGGCGAGCCGGTCGGCCTCCTCCAGGTAATGGGTGGTGAGCAGGATGGTCAGGCCCTCCTGGCCGGCCAGCCGGCCGATCTCGTCCCACATCGCGGTGCGGGCCTCGGGGTCGAGGCCGGTGGTGGGCTCGTCGAGGAAGAGCACCTCGGGGCGGTGGACCAGCCCGAGGGCCACGTCGAGGCGGCGCCGCATTCCGCCGGAGTAGCCCTTGACCGGGCGGGCGGCGGCGTCAGTGAGGGTGAAGCGGGCCAGCAGTTCGTCGACCCGGCGGTTCAGGGCCGCTCCGCGCAGGCCGTAGAGCCTGCCCTGGAGCTGGAGGTTCTCCCGGCCGGTGGCGACCGGGTCGGCGCCGGAGTTCTGGGCGACCACGCCGATAGCCCGGCGCACCCGGTCCGGATGGCGCAGCACGTCGTGGCCGGCCACGGTGGCGGTGCCCGAGTCGGGGCGGGCCAGAGTGATGAGGATCTTGACGGTGGTGGACTTGCCGGCGCCGTTGGGTCCGAGGAGCCCGAAGACGGTGCCGGGTTCGACGGTGACGTCCATGCCGTTCAGCGCGGTGACGTCACCGGGGTAGGTCTTGGTCAGCTGGCGCGCCTGCACTGCGGGCGCACGGGTGCTCATGTCGGCTGCTCTCCTGAGGAAATCGCGAATGATCGCGGGTGATCGCGAATGATCCGCGCGATGAGCGCCGGGCTATCCTGGGTGTGCCGCACCTCGATGGCCCGGAGCCGCCGCACGGCGGGTTCGGTTCGGGGTTCGAGACCCCGGCCGGGCTGCTGCAACAGCTCTGCCGGGGTCTGTTCGTCACTGCTTCTGCTCGAACTCGGCCTCCAGCTTCAGGTACTCCTCGGGGATCTCCCCCGTCTCATGGAAGTGCCGCCAGTCCACGACACCCGGGAAGTCGCCCTCCGTCAGCTCCCCCAGGAAGCCGCGCACCCACTCGGCCTGCGCCTCGACCATGTGCAACTGGTACTCGGCCTCGATCACGAAGAGCCGGGGCAGCGTCTCGCGCAGCTTGTCCAGGCCTCCGCGCAGACTCGCGGCCTGTACGTCGAGGACATTGAGCCGCTCTTCCAGCAGCCGGGCGACCTCGTCGGGGTGGAGCGCCCCCATCAGCGACAGCGCCGCCTCGAAGATGGGGTACTCCTTCGCGGGCACGGCGATCAGGTCCGAGAGCCACTCGGCCGCCTCCTCGCGTCCGGCATCGGTGATGCCGTACAGCGTGCGCTCGGGGCGGTTGCCCTGCCGTTCCACGTCGGTGACCTCGACGAAGCCGTGCTTCTCCAGGTTCTGCACGACGGTGTAGAGCGAACCGTAGTTGATCTTCAGACTGGTGTCCTTGCCGCGTCTGCGCAGGGTCTGGGCGATCTCGTACGGGTGCATCGGCCGCTCGACGAGCAGCACCATCACGGCGAGCGCCAAGGGGTTGCCCAGCTTGCGGCGCCTGGTCGCCATCGACACCCACCCCACCCTCTCCGCCCGTCTGCTCGCTCCCGAATATCCGTGACAGAACATATCGCGAGTCGAGCGCGAGTGTCAATGCACACGATGTATCGCGTTTAGCGGTGCGCCGCAAGAGCGTGAGGACTTGGGCCCGCCCCGGACATGCCGGTGTGACGCCGTCGAAACAGCGCGTCCCTAATTTCTGTCGCCCGACAGGAAATCCGCCCGACAGGCAGGTATCGCCGTGACGACCACCGACGACCGCTCCCTGAAGGAGTCCGACGACCACTCCCTGGAGGAGTTCGGCTACCGCCAGGAGCTGCACCGCAGCCTCGGCCGGTACGCCTCGTTCGCCGCCGGGTTCTCCTTCATCTCCGTACTGACGACCGTCTTCCAGTTCTTCGCCTTCGGGTACGCGTTCGGCGGCCCGGTCTTCTTCTGGGCCTGGCCGGCCGTGCTGATCGGCCAGTTGCTGGTGGCCGCCTGCTTCGCCGAGCTCGCCGGGCGCTATCCGATCTCCGGCGCGATCTACCAGTGGTCCTCACGCCTGTCGAACCCGTCGTTCGGCTGGTTCGCGGGCTGGATCATGGTGATCGGGCAGATCGTGGTGGTCGCGGCGGCGGCGCTGGCCCTGCAGATGGTGCTGCCCGCGCTCTGGTCCGGCTTCCAGCTCATCGGCACGGACGCGGCGCCGACCTCGGCCGACGGGGCCGCCAACGCGGCCGTCCTGGGTGTCGTCCTGCTGGTCCTGACCACCCTCGTGAACATCATGGACAACCGCGTGATGTCCGTCGTCAACCGGGTCGGGGTGACCGCCGAGATCATCGGCGCGGTCCTGATCATCGTGCTGCTGCTCACCCACTCCGAGCGCTCCCCCGGCATCACGTTCCACACCGGGACGGCCGCCGAGGGTGGCCTGCTGGGCGCCCTGCTGGTCGGTTCGTTCACGGCCGCGTACGTGATGATCGGCTTCGACAGCGCGGGCGAGATGAGCGAGGAGACGCACCAGCCGCGGCGGACGGCACCGCGCACGATCCTCACGGCGTTGGGGGCGGCGGGGCTGCTGGGCGGGCTGGTCGTCCTCGCCGGCCTGCTGGCCGCGCCGAGCCTGACCGACGGGCGGCTGGGAGTGGACGGGCTGAGTTACGTCCTGACCAGCAGTCTCGGCGACGGCGTGGGGCGGGTGCTGCTGGCCGACGTGGTGGTGGCCATCGCGGTGGCGACGCTGGCGATCCAGACCGCGGCCTCGCGCATGCTGTTCTCCATGGCGCGTGACGGGCAACTGCCGTTCGCCGGCCGGCTGGCGCGGGTGAACCCCCGTACGGGCATGCCGGGGGCACCGGCCGTGGTGGTGGGGGTGCTGGCCGGTGCGCTGCTGCTGCTCAACTTCGCGTCGCCGGACGCGTTCCTGGCGATCGGGACGACGTGCATCGTGATGCTGTATCTGGCGTACGCGATGGTCACCGGGCCGCTGCTGGTGCGGCGGCTGCGGGGGGAGTTCCGTGTCGAGGGGACGGACGAGACCGGGGCGCCGTTGTTCTCGCTGGGACGGTGGGGTGTACCGGTCAACGCGGTCGCGCTGCTGTACGGACTGGTGATGGGCGTGAATCTGGCGTGGCCTCGGGGTGCGGTGTACGACCCCAGTGGGGGGCACTGGTACTTCCGGTGGTTCACCGTGTTGTTCCTGACGGTGACGGTTGCGGTGGGTGCGGTCTGGCGGCTCACCCGGGCGGAGTCCCGAACGGCGGTCGCTGTACCGGAGGCTGTGGCCTAGTCGTTCGACTGCGGGCCGCTCTTGGCTGGTCGCGCAGTTCCGCGCGTCCCTTTCGGGGCGCCCCACTCAGGGTGGCCCTGGAGTGCCCCTTCTCGCCGCACCTCCGCATACGCTGACTGCAATGAGACGTAAGCCCCGCATCCCGCCCTCTCCCCTCCCCCAGCGCCAGGGGGTGGACCCCGTTCGGGTGCGGTTGCCCGTCTCCGAGGACTGGGCCACCGTCGGGGACTACCTCGTGGCGCGGCTCTCCGGAGCCGCGCCCGGAGTCGTGGCGGACATGCTGGCGTCAGGGCTCGTCGTGGGCGTCGACGGACACCCCGTCGCCGCCCGCACGCCCTACACCCCCGGCCTCTGGCTCTGGTTCCACCGCGATCTGCCCCTCGAGGTCCCTGTCCCCTTCGCCCTCGAAGTCGTCCACCGCGACGCCCACCTCGTCGTCGCCGACAAGCCGCACTTCCTCGCCACCACCCCCCGCGGCGGTCACGTCACCGAGACCGCGCTCGCCCGGCTGCGGCGGGAGCTGGGGATTCCCACGCTGGGGGCCGCGCACCGGCTGGACCGCCTCACCGCCGGGCTCGTGCTGTTCACGGTACGGCCCGAGGAACGGGGTGCCTACCAGACGCTGTTCAGCACGCGGCAGGTGCGCAAGGAGTACGAGGCGATCGCGCCGTACGACCCCTCGCTCACCGTCCCCCGGACCGTGCGCAGCCGGATCCTGAAGGAGCGCGGGGTACCGGCGGCGCGGGAGGTCGAGGGGGCACCCAACGCGGAGACGCTCGTCGAACTCATCGAACGCAAAGGCGCGTTGGGCCGGTATCGACTCACCCCGCGCACCGGTCAGACCCATCAACTGCGCGTCCACATGAGCGGGCTGGGCGTGCCGATCCTCGGCGATCCGCTGTATCCCGAGGTGACCGGCCCCGTGCCGGCCGGTGACTTCCGGCGTCCGCTGCAACTGCTGGCGCGGCGGCTGGAGTTCACCGATCCGGTCACGGGGGTGGAGCATCGGCTGCGCAGCGGGCGGACGCTGCGGGCCTGGGAGTCGTACCAGGACTGGGCCGGTCGGCGGGACGGTTAGTGCTGCGACCGGAAAGGTTCACCGGCTCGCGACGCCCGGCACGGCACCTCGCCGCGTTGTCGCCCCGGCCCTCGCACCACCCGAGTACATCTCAGTACGCGGCTGATGCTCCGCCTTGCGACGCACCGCACCGGACGCCGCGAGCTTCCCGGCAAACCTTTCCGGTCACCGCACTAGCGGCCGAGCCACCAGCGGCGCAGCCTCGGCCAGATGCCCCGGGGCCTGGCAGGTTCCGGCGCCACGGCCGCGGCCGGCGGGGGTGCCACGGGCAGGGGCTGCGGCTCGGGGGCCGGTGCGGGTGCCGGTGCCGGGGCCGGTACTGCCGGGCGGGGGATGCCGACCTGCCAGTCGGTGCGCTGCGGCGGGACCAGCGCGGGGCTCGGCATGAGGGTCACGTCCTGCTTGGGCTTCGGGTCGAAGCGCACCGGCAGTTCCACCAGGTGCCGGGACGCGATCGACGCATGCCAGCGCAGCTCCTCCTCCTCGCAGTCGAGCTGGATGTCGGACAGCCGGGTCAGCAGCTGGTCGACCCCGACGTCCGCGATGGCACGGCCGATGTCCTGGCCGGGGCACTCGTGCGGGCCGCCGCCGAAGGCGAGGTGGGAGCGGTTGCCCTGCATGTTGGCGTTCAGGTCGGGGCGGACGCGTGGGTCGACGTTGCCCGGGGCGGGCGCGTAGAGCAGTCCGTCGCCCTTGCGGATGCGCTGGCCGCCGAGCTCGGTGTCCTGCTTGGCGAAGTAGGCGAAGACCGTGCTGAACGGCGGTTCGTCCCACAGGGACTGCTCGATCGCCTCCGGCACCGTCATCTGGCCGCCGTTGAGCTGGGCGCGGAAGCCGGGCTCGGTGAGGACCATGCGCAGCGCGTTGGCGAGGAGGTTGGCGGTGGTCTCGTAGGCGGCGTAGAGGACGACCCGCAGGTGCTGGGCGACCTCGTCGTCGTTGAGTCCGGCGGGGTGGGTGATGAGGTGGCTGGTGAAGTCGTCCTCCGGGCGGGCCCGGCGGCGGGCGGTGAGCCGGGTCAGGCAGCCCATCACGTACTCGTTGCTGGCGATCGCGGTCTCGGTGCCCTTGAGCGCGTCCCGGGTGGCCTCCACGATCCGCTCGTTGTACTCCTCGGGCATGCCGAGCAGCTCGCACATGACGGCCATCGGCAGGTGCTCGGAGTACTGGGAGACCAGTTCGGCGCGGCCTCTCTCGCAGAACTCGTTGACCAGCAGCTGGGTGTAGCGGCCGATGAGGCGGCGGATGCTGCGGTGGTCGATGGTGGTCATGGCGCCCTGGACCGCCGCGCGCAGCCGCAGGTGCTCGTCACCCTCGGCGTGCGAGCAGATGGGCTGCCAGGCGATGTGCGGCATGAGCGGGTGGTCGGGTTTGACCATGCCCTCCCGCAGCGGGGTCCAGATGCGGCTGTCGCGGGTGTAGACGGCGGGGGTGCGGACCATCTGGAGGTTCTCGGTGAGTCCGAGGACCGCCCAGATCGGTACGTCGTCGTGGAGCAGGACGGGGGCCACCGCGCCGTGTTCCTCGCGCAGTTTCTCGTACAGCTCGCCCAGGTGGTCGGCGTCGGCGCCGTAGAGCCGTTGCAGTCCGCCGGGTCCGCGGTCGTGCGCCGGGCAGCCGGGCGGCGGGGCCGGGTCCGTGCTGGCGCCGGCCGGGGAGGGGGTTTCAGGCGTCACAGTGATCGCTCCGGTGGGGGTGTCAGGTGAGCGCGCCGGACATGGCGAGCGAGTGCAGGAAGCGCACCAGGGTCATCAGGACGTCCCGGCTGGAGGCCCGGCGGCGGGCGTCGCACTCCACGATGGGGATCTCGGGGGACAGGTCCAGCGCGGTGCGCAGTTCCTCGACGGGGTAACGGGGCGCGTCCGGGAAGGAGTTGACGGCGACGACGAACGGCACCCCGCGTTCCTCCAGGCGTCCCATCACGTCGAAGCTGACTTCCAGGCGCCGGGTGTCGATGAGCACGACCGCACCGAGGGCGCCTTCGAACAGGCCGTTCCACAGGAACCAGAACCGCTCCTGGCCGGGGGTGCCGAAGAGGTAGAGGACCAGCTGGTCGGTGATGCTGATGCGGCCGAAGTCCATGGCCACGGTGGTGGCGGTCTTCGAGTCGGAGCCGTAATTGTCGTCGACCCCGATGCCGGCCTGGGTCATGGTCTCCTCGGTGGTCAGCGGTCTGATCTCGCTGACGGACCCGACCATGGTGGTCTTGCCGACTCCGAAACCGCCCACGATCACGATCTTCACCGCGGCCTGGGCGGTGTGCGGCAGCTGATCCTCGGTGCGGGGGCCGGGGATCGTTTCAGAGCTTTTGAAGTCCATGCATCACCGCTTCGAGAAGTGAACGGTCGGGGAGCGCCTGGCGGACGATCGGCGCTCGCGCCTGCACCAGTTCGGCCGTGATCAGCTCGGTGATCAGTGCCGTCATCGCGCTGAACGGCAGGTTGAGGTAGGCCGAGAGCTCGGCCACGGACAGCGGGGCGAGACAGAGCCGGAGCAGCGCCGCCTGCTCCGGGGCGACCGAGGGCGGTGGGTCGGCGCGCGCCACGATTAAGGTGACGAGGTCGAGTTCGGCCCGTGCGCCGTCGGCACCGCTGATGACGTAGAGCCGCTCGGGGTTCTTGTTGTCGCCGTCCTCGCCGCCGCTCTCGGGGGTCGGCGGCGTGGGCGGGAGTGGCGGCTGGTGTTCCGGCCTGGGCTGACGCCGCTTGCGTTGCGGAGGAGTCATACGGTCTGCCCGTTCCGCCGGGGCGGACTGGTGAGATGGGCGCCGATGCGGACGACGAGGTCGCGCATCATCTCGCTCATCCGGCCGGGTTCGCAGGTCACGTCGGCGAGCACCGCGAGGTAGGCGTTGGCGCCGGCGGACATGAGGTAGAAGTAGCCCCTGTCGATCTCGATGAGGACCAGGTTCATGTCGCCGTTGCTGATCGGGAGTTCCTGGGCGACGGCGGTGGCCAGGCTCTGCACTCCGGCGCACGCGGCGGCGAGCCGGTCGGCGGCGTCGGGGTCACCGCCGTGCCGGGCGATGCGCAGTCCGTCGGCGGAGAGCACGACGATCATCTCGACGCCCGGTACCCCGTCGGCGAGTTGCTTGAGCATCCAGTCGAAGTTGCCTCGCTGCTGGATCACTTGAGGTCCCCCTCGTCGTCGGCTTCGGGGCCGGCCTGGTCGTTGATCAGGTGCAGGTACTTGGTCGGGTTCCGGGTGAAGTCGGTGGGGTGGACACCCGGGTTGTTCTTCTTGAGCCCCTCCCAGAAGGCCTCGACCCAGAGGCCGGGTTCGCGGCGCTCCGGCTCCGGCTGCTCGGGCTCGGCTTCCTTGTGCTGCGACCAGATGGTCGGGGTGCCCTCGCGCTCGGCGCGCTCGATGGCGGCCTGTTCGGCGAACCGCTGGCTGAGCGGGGTCTTCATCCGGCTGCGCCGCTGCGGCAGTCCGCCCGCGGTCCACTCGGTGACCTCGGGGACGTCGTCCTCCATGGAGATCCCGGCGGGGATGCGGGGGCTGGTGGGCCGGCGCTTCTTGGGGGGCCGCTTGGGGCCTTCGAGGGCGCCGAGTTCGGGCTTCGGGATGCCGGTGGCGCCGATGCCGTGGGCGATGCCGGGGGCCGGGTCGGTGGTCATCATGTCGCTGGGCACGATGAGGACGGCCCGGACACCGCCGTACGCCGAGGCGCGCAGCGAGACGTCCATGTCGTACGTGGTGCACAGACGGCCCACGACGGAGAGGCCCAGGCGCGGGTTCTCGCCGAGGACCTGGATGTCCTTGCCCTGCTTGGCCTTCTCCAGCATGCCCTCGATCCGGCCGCGGGCCTCCTCGTTGAGGCTGACGCCGGCGTCCTCGATCTCGATGCACACGCCGGACTGCACCTCGACGGCGGTGACGTGCACCTTGGTGGAGGGCGGCGAGTAGCGGGTGGCGTTGTCGAGGAGTTCGGCGGCCGCGTGGATGAGCGGTTCGACCGAGGTGCCCTTGATGTTGACCTGGCAGATGGAGTGCAGCTCGATGCGCCGGTACTCCAGGATCCGGGACATGGCGCCGCGCAGCACGCTGTAGAGGGCGACGGGGTTGGGCCACTGACGGCCGGGGCGGCCGCCGCCGAGGACGGAGACCGAGTCGGCGAGGCGTCCGATCAGCGCGGTGCCGTGGTCGATGCGCAGCAGGTCGTCGAAGACCTCGGGGTTGCGGCCGTGGTCCTCCTCCATCTCCCGCAGTTCGTGTGCCTGCTGGTGGACGATGGCCTGCACGCGACGGGCGACGCTGACGAACGAGCGCTCCAGGGAGTCGCGCTGGAGGTCTTCCTCGTCGACGATGTCGAGCATGGTGCGGATCAGCCGGCGCTGCGACTCGGGGGCGTGGCGCAGCCGGGGGTCGAGATCGAAGACCTGGCGAATCACCTCTTTGGGGGACTCGCCGGCCTTCAGCCGGTAGAGCGCGGTCGGGAACACCTCTTTGCCAAGGCGCTCGATCTCCTGGTCGCTCGTGGTGAGGCGCTGTTCCAGATACGCGCTGTGACGGGCGTGCTCGGCCTTGGCGTCCTGGAGCCTGCGGCCGCGGCGCAGCGCTTCCGCCGCCGTCACGAGCACCAGCAGCATGCCGACGGCCCCGCACACGCCGACGGCGGTCCGGGCGGGCTCCGCCACCAGGAGGACAGCTGCGGCGGTCGTCGCGGCCATCAGTATGGCGGGCAGCAACAGCACCCGCGCCAGGGAAAGTTCACGGCCATTGGGAGGCGATTGCACACTCACCATGTATGCCTTCTGAGACGAATCGGCTGGGTGTCGGGGGAGTTCGTGGGGGGAAGGTTCATGGAGCAGTCAGGATCTTCCGTATGATTGGGAACAGGCGCACGAATTCACCTCAACTCGGTGCGCCGCGGGCGAGCTTAGTCCGACCGGATCAACGCCGTGTCATATTCGGCAAGCACCTGAAAACGCCCAAACGACTGGAGTACTCTCAGTCGTTTTGTACGCACGGCATGTGTTCGCACACGTTGCGTTACGACGTACAGACGTACGAAGGTGACTCACCGTGACGGGTGAAACAGCCCTCCGAGCCGAAACCTCCGCAGGGTGCGGACGCCCCGATCCGCGGCGCGGCCGCCCGGTTCAGACCCCCGCGATCCGCAGTGCGGCGTCGGCCGTGGCGCGAGCGAACTCGTCGACGGGGCGTTCCGGTTCGGAGCGGTGGATCAGGATGACGCCCTCGATCAGCCCGAAGACGAGGTCGGTCCGCAGCTCCAGCTCCCCCTTGGCGAGCCCCCCGCCTGCGGCCGTCGCGGCGATCAACTGCCGGTAGGCGTCCTTGAGTTCGGCCCGCACGGCATGGAAACCGGCGAACCGCTCGGTGTGCACCTCGGGCAGCAGGTAGAGCGCGCCGAGGTTGTACGGACCGGTGCACAGCAGCTCCACGTCGGCCCGGCACAGCGCCCGCAGCCGCTCCTCGGTCGGGGTCACGTCGTCGGCGAGCAGCTCACGCGCGCAGTCCAGCGACGGCGTGACGGTGGACTCAAGCAGCTCGGCGAGGAGTTCCTCCTTGCCGGAGACGTAGTGGTACATCGACGCCTGCCGCATCCCCGCCCGCTCGGCGACGGCCCGGGTGGTGGTGGCCGCGTAACCGTGGGTGGTGAACAACTCGGCTGCGGCCACGAGCAGTTCGGCCCGCGGATCCAGGCCGCTGTCCGGCCGCTGCGCCGCCCGCGGGCGGCCGACCCGGCGGCCACTGCTCGTCCCCATGCGTTCGATCCTCGCACATGGCACCGTACGGCGATCACCACCAGGCCCGACGGCCGGGCCGCGCACCCCCGGTGAGCCCTCGGTAACCGGGCCGGAACGCGGCGGCAACGCCTCCGACCCGGGCCGCCCCTAATTTCTGTCGGGCGACAGAAACACCGCCGAGCCCACGGAACCGGAGGTCAGCGATGGCGACAGCGACCACGTACGGAGCCCGGGCGCATGCCCGCGCGCAGGAGGGCACCCGCGCCGAGGCCATGCCCGTCGTACCGGCCGCCGACTGGCCTGACCCGCCCTGCGAGGCGGGCCACCTGGTGTGGGCGGAGACGGTCGCGGGCGGCAACTACACGCACCGCGTCCTGGCCCGCGGCACCGAACTGCGCCTGACCGACCCGCACGGCGACGCCTGCGCGCACCTCCTGCTGTATGTCGCCGACCGCCCCTGGGAACGGCTCAACGTCGCCGACACGGTCAAGGTCCAGTGGAACGCCTACCTCGGCGAGGGGGTGCTGCTCCTCTCCGACCAGGGCCGGGTCCTCGCCTCGGTCGTCGCCGACACCGCCGGCCGGCACGACGCCCTGTGCGGCACCTCCACCCTGGTCCGCAACACCGCCCGCTACGGCGACGGCACCCCGCAGTCGCCCTCCCCCGCCGGCCGCGAGCTGTTCAAGCTGGCGGCGGCGAAGAACGGCCTGGAACCGCGCGACCTGCCGCCGTCCCTGTCGTTCTTCCAGGGCGTGGAGGTGCGCGACGACGGCACGCTGGACTTCACCGGCTCGGCCGGTCCCGGCGGCAGCGTCACGCTCCGCGCCGAGCAGGACCTGACCGTACTGATCGCGAACGTCCCGCACCCGGCCGACCCCCGCCCCGACTACGTCAGCACCCCGCTGGAGGTCCTGGCCTGGCGCGCCGCCCCGACCCCGCCCGGCGACCCGCTCTGGGACGCCACCCCCGAGGGCCGCCGCGCCTTCCTGAACACCGCCGAATTCCTCACCGCGAGGGGGCTCGCATGACCACGGGGACCGTCGTCCCGGCCCGCGCCGCCTGGTCCGCCGTGATCCGCGCGGGCGAGACGCTCACCATCACCGACCTGCACGGCAACCAGGCCGTCGACTTCCTCGTCTACGACGCCCACGACACGGCGGTCCGCTACAGCGCCCCCGACACCGTCCACGCCCAGGGCTCCCTCTTCCTCACCACCGGCAGCGTGCTGCTCTCCAACGAACACACGCCGCTGATGACCGTGGTCGCCGACGAGGTCGGCCGGCACGACACGGTCGGCGGCGCCTGCTCCAAGGAGTCCAACACCCTGCGCTACGGCCACCACACCTGGTCGCAGCACGCCTGCGTGGACAACTTTTTGGCGGAGGGCGCGAAGCACGGCCTCGGCAAGCGCGACCTGGTCTCCAACATCAACTGGTACATGAACGTGCCGGTCGAGCAGGACGGCACCCTCGGCATCGTCGACGGCCTCTCCGCCCCGGGCCTGAAACTGACCCTGCGGGCCGAACGGGACGTCCTCGTCCTGGTCTCCAACTGCCCGCAGATCAACAACCCGTGCAACGGCTTCGAACCGACAGCGGTGGAGATGACGATCGGGGCCGCCGGATGAGCTTCGACACCCTGCTGATCGCCAACCGGGGCGAGATAGCCGTCCGTGTCATCCGCACCGCCCGCGAACTGGGCCTGCGCACGGTCGCCGTCTACTCCGACCCCGACCGCTCGGCACCCCATGTCCGCCTCGCCGACGAGGCGGTACGGCTCGGCCCGGCCCCGGCGAAGGAGTCGTACCTCGACGCCGACCTGGTCCTGAAGGCCGCCAAGGACACCGGCGCGGGGGCCATCCACCCCGGGTACGGCTTCCTGTCCGAGGACGCCGCCTTCGCACGCCGCTGCGAGGAGGCCGGGATCGTCTTCGTGGGGCCGACGCCCGAGCAGCTGGAGCTGTTCGGCGCCAAGCACACGGCACGGGCGGCGGCCGAGGCGGCCGGAGTGCCCCTCGCACCGGGCACCGGGCTCCTCGCCGACCTGCCCGAGGCGCTCCGTGCGGCGTCCGCCATCGGCTATCCCGTGATGCTCAAGGCCACTGGCGGCGGTGGCGGCATCGGTATGTCGGCATGTCGATCCGCCGCCGAACTGACCGACGCCTGGGACCGCGTCCAGCGCGTGGCCGCCGCCTCCTTCTCCTCCGCCGGGGTCTTCCAGGAACGCCTGGTCGAGCACGCCCGCCATGTCGAGGTCCAGGTCTTCGGCGACGGCACGGGCCGGGTCGTCACCCTCGGCGACCGGGACTGCTCCCTCCAGCGCCGCAACCAGAAGGTGGTCGAGGAGGCCCCGGCCCCCGGCCTGCCGCCGCACGTGCGCGCACAACTCGCCTCCTCCGCACGCGACCTGTGCGCTGCGGTGGGCTACCGCTCCGCGGGCACGGTCGAGTTCGTGTACGACGCGGCCCGCGAGGAGGCCTACTTCCTGGAGGTCAACACCCGGCTCCAGGTGGAACATCCGGTCACCGAGGAGATCTACGGCGTCGACCTGGTCGCCTGGATGCTGCGCCTGGCCAGGGGCGAGTCCGACGTCGTCCGGGATCCGGGCGAACCGCGCGGCCACGCCGTCGAGGCCCGCGTCTACGCCGAGGACCCCTCCCGCGACCACCGGCCCAGCGCCGGCCTGCTGACCCGGGTGGAGTTCCCGGAGGGGGTACGCGTCGACGGCTGGGTGGAGACCGGCACCGAGGTGACGACGTCGTACGACCCGATGCTCGCGAAAGTGATCGCCCACGGCCCCGACCGCGACCGGGCGCTGCGCGCCCTCGACGAGGCGCTGGCCCGCACCCGTGCCGACGGCATCGAGACCAACCTGGGCCTGGTGCGCGCCGCGCTCACCGAACCCGCCTTCCGGGCCGCCGCCCACTCGACGGCTACCCTCGCCACGGTCACCGACCCGACCCCCCGGATCGAGGTCGTCGCCGCCGGCACGCTCACCACGGTCCAGGACTGGCCGGGCCGCACCGGCTACTGGCAGGTGGGGGTGCCTCCGTGCGGACCGATGGACGACCGCTCCTTCCGGCTCGGCAACCGCGCGCTGGGCAACCCGGAGGGCGCTCCCGGCCTCGAATGCACCCTCCAGGGCCCGTCCCTGCGCTTCACCCACCCCACCACCGTCTGCGTGACCGGCGCCCCGGCGCCGGTGACGGTCGACGGCGCCCCGGTCGCGCAGTGGGAGCCGGTGACGGTACCGGCGGGCGGACTGCTGGAGATCGGCGCCCCCTCCACACACGGCCTGCGCACCTACGTCCTCTTCGCCGGCGGCGGCCTGGACGTGCCCGCCTTCCTCGGCAGCGCGAGCACCTTCACGCTGGGCCGGTTCGGCGGTCACGGCGGCCGGGCGCTGCGCACGGGTGACGTCCTGCACGGCGGCGCCGTGACGGACGGCGTCCCCGTCGCCGAGCGCCCGCCCTTCATCGCCGTCTGGCACATCGGGGCCGTCGAAGGCCCCCATGCCGCCCCGGAGTTCTTCACCGAGGACGACATCCGGGACTTCTACGCGGCCGAGTGGAAGGTGCACTTCAACTCGGCGCGCACCGGGGTCCGGCTGGTCGGCCCCAAGCCGCGCTGGGCCCGCGCCGACGGCGGCGAAGCGGGCCTGCACCCGTCCAACATCCACGACACCCCGTACTCGGTCGGCGCCGTCGACTACACCGGCGACATGCCGGTCCTGCTCGGCCCCGACGGCCCCTCCCTCGGCGGGTTCGTGTGCCCGGCGACCGTCCTGAGCGGTGAGCGCTGGAAGCTGGGCCAGCTCCGCCCCGGCGACACGGTCCGCTTCGCCCCGGTCGACGTGACGGGCGCGCCCCGCCCGGAGATCGTCGACGGCGGTGTCCTGGCCCGCGACGGAGACGTGACCTACCGGCGCAGCGGCGACGACAACCTGCTGGTCGAGTTCGGCCCGATGCAACTGGACCTGGCCCTGCGGATGCGCGTCCACGCGCTGATGGAGGCGGTGACGGCGGCGGACCTGCACGGGGTCACGGACCTCACCCCGGGGATCCGCTCGCTCCAGATCCAGACCGACCCCGGTCTGCTCACCCAGGCCGAACTCCTGTCCGCGGTACGGGAGATCGTCCCGGGGCTGCCGCCCACGGACGAACTGGTGGTGCCGTCCCGCACCGTCCACCTCCCCCTCTCCTGGGACGACCCGGCGACCCGCGAGGCGATCGCCCGCTACATGGCGGGCGTCCGCGACGACGCCCCCTGGTGCCCGTGGAACATCGAGTTCATCCGCCGGATCAACGGCCTGGACTCGGTCGAGGACGTCTATCGCACCGTCTTCGACGCCGAGTACCTGGTCCTGGGCCTGGGCGACGTGTATCTGGGCGCCCCGGTCGCCACCCCGCTGGACCCACGCCACCGCCTGGTCACCACGAAGTACAACCCGGCCCGCACCTGGACCGCCGAGAACTCCGTCGGCATCGGCGGCGCCTACCTGTGCGTCTACGGCATGGAGGGCCCGGGCGGCTACCAGTTCGTGGGCCGTACGACCCAGGTGTGGTCGGGCTGGCAGCAGCGCGGGGCGTTCCGGCCGGGCTCGCCGTGGCTGCTGCGGTTCTTCGACCGGATCAGGTGGTATCCGGTGTCCGCGGACGAACTCCTCGACCTGCGGGCCGACATCACCTCCGGCAGGTTCGTGCCGCGCATCGAGGAGGGGACGTTCTCCCTGACGTCGTACCAGGAGTTCCTCTCCGAACACGCCGATGCCATCGGGGACTTCAGGGGGCGCCAGCAACACGCTTTCGCCGCGGAGCGCGACGCCTGGGAGGCGGCCGGCGAGTTCGCGAGGGCGCAGGCGGCGACGGCACCCGCGTCCACCGCACCGGCCGAGGTGTCCGTCCCGCCGGGCGGCCGCCTGATAGAGGCCGAATTCGCCGCCTCCGTATGGCAGCTGAACGTGGCCCCCGGCGACGAGGTGACCAGCGGCCAAGCCCTCCTCGCCCTGGAGGCGATGAAGATGGAGTCCAGGGTGCACGCGCCGATGGCCGGCGTGGTGACGGAGATCCTGGCGAGGCCCGGCGACCAGGTGGAGGCGGGGACGGCACTGCTGGTCCTGGCGCCGACCGCGAACTGACCGACAGGAGCAACCGACCATGTCCAGCACCGTCTCCCGTGTCCGTGCCGCCTACGCGCGCAACGAAGCGGTCGACCGCCCCGAGATCTGGATCGACCTGCGCCCGTGGGAGGAGGCCGAGGCGGAGGCCCGGGCGATCGACGCGCGGGTCGCGGCGGGCGAGCACCTCCCCCTCGCCGGGCGCCTGTTCGCGGCCAAGGGCAACATCGACGTACAGGGACTGCCCACGACGGCGGGCTGCCCGGCGTACGCCTACGAGCCGGAGTCCGACGCCCCGGTGGTGGCCCGCCTGCGCGCGGCGGGCGCGCTGGTCCTCGGCACGACCAACCTGGACCAGTTCGCGACGGGCCTGGTCGGCACCCGCTCCCCGTACGGCGCGGTCCGCAACGCGATCGACCCGGCCCGGATCAGCGGCGGCTCCAGCTCGGGTTCGGCGGTGGCGGTGGCCCTCGGGATCGTCGACTTCGCCCTCGGTACGGACACGGCGGGCTCGGGCCGGATCCCGGCGGCCTTCAACGGCATCGTCGGCCTGAAGCCCACCCGGGGCCTGGTACCCACCACCGGGGTGGTCCCGGCCTGCGCTTCGATCGACTGTGTGACGGTGTTCGCGCGCACGCTCCCGGAGGCCGAGCAGGCACTGTCGTACCTGGCGGCCCCGCCGGACCGCCCGCTCCGGCCCCTCCCTCAGCGGGCCCCGGGCCCCTGGCGGATCGCCGTCCCGCCGCTTTCCCAGCTCGGCGAACTGGACGAGGGCTGGGCGGAGGCCTACGAGGAAGCGGTCGCGCGTCTGGCCGCTTCGGGCGCCTCGATCCGCCCGCTCGACCTGGCCCCCTTCACCGAGGCGGCGGCGATGCTCTACGAGGGCGCGTTCGTGGCGGAGCGCTACACGGCGGTGGGCCCCTTCATCGACAAGCTGCTCGCTTCCGGCGGCGCAGGCCTCGACCCCACGGTGAGCGGCATCATCACCCGGGCCCGCGACATCCCGGCGCACCGGCTCTTCACCGACCAGGACCGCCTGTCCGCCCTGCGTGCCCGTGCCCTGGCCGAGCTGTCCGACGCGGACGCCCTGCTGCTCCCCACGGCTCCCGGCCACCCCACCCTGGCCGACGTCGCGGCCGACCCACTGGGCGCCAACGCCCGCCTGGGCCGCTTCACCAACTCCACGAACCTCTTCGACCTGGCGGCGGTGGCGGTACCGGCGGGAGAGGTGAACGGCCTGCCGTTCGGCGTGATGCTGATCGGCCCCGCCTTCACGGACGATCGCCTGGCCACCATCGCCCGCGCCCTGGAGCCGAGGGTGAGCCTCGCGGTGGTGGGCGCGCACCTGGCCGGCCAGCCCCTGAATCCGCAGCTCCTGGCGCTGGGAGCGGTACTGGACCGCACGACGACGACGGCACCGACGTACCGCCTCCACGCGCTCCGGACGACCCCACCGAAGCCGGGCCTGGTGCGGGTGGACGAGGACGGCACGGCGATCGAGACGGAGGTGTGGAGCCTTCCGGCCGAGGGCTTGGGCCGCCTGTTGTCGGCACTCCCCCGCCCGATGGCCCTGGGCAGCGTGGAGTTGACGGACGGCAGCCGGGTCCCCGGCTTCCTCTGCGAACCGAGCGCACTGGCGAACGCCGAGGACATCACGGCGTACGGCAGCTGGCGGAAGTACGTGGAGCGCCGGGAAGCGTGACTCACCTGAAGGGGTGCGGGGAACGGCGCGATCAGCCACAACGCACCCGCACCCGTGCCCCCGACGGGTCACCCCACCGACGAGTAGGCCACAACCCCCCGCAGCACCAGATCAACCGCCTTCCGGGCATTCTTCCCCACGGTCGAGCCCTCCGCAGGAGAAGCCGCCGCGATCTGTCCGAGCACGTCGATCACCTGCTTGCACCACCGCACGAAGTCCCCGGCCGGCATCTCCGCCTCCCGCAGCACCTCGTCCAGCCCCGTCCCCGACGCCCACATGTACGCGGCCCAGGCGAAGCCGAGGTCGGGTTCCCGCTGCCCGACGCCCTCGGTCTGGGTGATCCGGAACTCCTCCTCCAGCGCGTCCAGCCGCCCCCAGATCCGCACCATCTCACCGAGCGCGGCCTTGGCCTTCCCGGAGGGCAGCTTCGGGGCCATCGCGTCGTCTCCGACCCGCGCCTCGTAGACCAGCGCCGAGACACACGCGGCCAGTTCGGCGGGGCCGAGCCCTTCCCAGACCCCGGCTCGCAGGCATTCGCTGGCGAGCAGGTCGAGTTCGCCGTACAGCCGGGCCAGCCGCTTCCCGTGTTCGGTGACCTCGTCGCCGCGCAGGTAGTCCAGCTCGGTGAGCAGTGCCACGATCCGGTCGAAGGTGCGGGCGATGGTGTTGGTCCGGCCCTCGATCCGCCGCTCCAGCTGCGAGGTGTCCCGCATCAGCCGGTGGTACCGCTCGGCCCAACGGGCGTGGTCCTCCCGGTCGTTGCAGCCATGGCAGGGGTGCGCCCGGAGCGCGGTCCGCAGCCGTGCGATCTCGCGGTCGTCGGCGGCCTGCGACCGCTTCTTGCGGGCCCGCTCCGGCGGAATGTGCCCGGCCTTGGTGCGCAGCGCGGACGCGAGGTCGCGACGGGACTGCGGAGAACGGGGGTTGAAGGACTTGGGGATCCGCATCCGCTCCAGCGCCTCGACAGGCACCGGGAAGTCCATCGACGCGAGCCGCTTGACCTGCCGTTCGGCGGTCAGCACCAGCGGTCGCGGCCCGTCGTGCTGCTCGAAGCCACGATGGCCGTTGGACCGCCCGGCGGGCAGCCCGGGGTCAAGGACCAGTGCGAGCCCCGCGTACTTCCCCGTCGGCACGTGGATGACATCGCCCGGCTTGAGCTTCTCCAGCGCCACCGCCGCTTCGGCGCGCCGCTCGGCGGCGCCCTGCCGGACGAGTTCGGTCTCCCGGTCCTTCAGCTCGCGCCGCAGTCGCGCGTACTCCTCGAAGTCGCCGAGGTGGCAGGTCATGGACTCCTTGTAGCCTTCGAGTCCCTCCTCGTTGCGCTGCACCTGACGGGAGATCCCGACGACCGACTTGTCGGCCTGGAACTGCGCGAACGAGGTCTCGAGAAGTTCCCGCGACCGGTGCCGGCCGAACTGCTCGACCAGGTTGACCGCCATGTTGTACGACGGCTTGAAGCTGGAGCGCAGCGGATAGGTGCGGGTGCCGGCGAGCCCCGCGAGGTGGTCGGGGCTGAACCCCCGCTGCCACAGCACCACGGCATGACCCTCGATGTCGATGCCGCGCCGGCCCGCCCGGCCGGTCAGCTGGGTGTACTCGCCGGGGGTGATGTCGGCGTGCTGCTCGCCGTTCCACTTGACGAGCTTCTCCAACACCACCGAGCGTGCGGGCATGTTGATGCCGAGCGCCAGGGTCTCGGTGGCGAACACGGCCTTCACCAGGCCGCGTACGAAGAGTTCCTCGACGACTTCCTTGAAGGTCGGGAGCATGCCGGCGTGGTGGGCGGCGATACCGCGCTCCAGGCCCTCCAGCCATTCGTAGTAGCCGAGGACGTGCAGGTCCTCGTGCGGGATCGACGCGGTGCGCTCCTCGACGAGGGCGCGCACCTGTTCGCGTGCTTCCTCGTCGTTGAGCCGGAGGCCGGCGTGCAGGCACTGCTGGACGGCGGCTTCGCAGGCGGCGCGGCTGAAGATGAAGGTGATGGCGGGCAGCAGGCCCTCGGAGTCGAGGCGTTCGATGACCTCGGGGCGTCCCGGTGTCCACACCCGGGACCGCTGCCGGCGCTCCCGCTCCCGGTCGGCCTCGCGCATGGCCCGCCCGCGCCTGCGGTCCTGGTAGGACGGTCTGCTCGCCTCCATCCGGGCCAGCCGGGTGAGATCGGGGTTGACGGCCTTCTTCTGGCCCTCGCCCTCCTCGAACAGGTCGTACATCCGGCGCCCGGCCAGCACGTGCTGGAACAGCGGGACGGGACGGTGTTCGGAGACGATGACCTCGGTGTCGCCGCGCACGGTGTCCAGCCAGTCGCCGAACTCCTCGGCGTTGGACACGGTCGCCGACAAGGACACCAGGGTCACGGACTCCGGCAGGTGGATGATCACCTCTTCCCAGACGGCACCGCGGAAGCGGTCGGAGAGGTAGTGCACCTCGTCCATGACCACATAGCCGAGGCCGAGCAGGGTCTGGGAGCCCGCGTACAGCATGTTCCGCAGCACCTCTGTGGTCATCACGACCACGGGGGCGTCGGAGTTGACGCTGTTGTCGCCGGTGAGCAGGCCGACCTTGTCCGCGCCGTAGCGGCGGCACAGGTCGGCGTACTTCTGGTTCGACAGTGCCTTGATGGGTGTCGTGTAGAAGCACTTCTTGCCCTGCTCCAGGGCGAGGTGGACGGCGAACTCGCCGACGATCGTCTTGCCCGAGCCGGTGGGGGCGGCCACCAGTACGCCCTTCCCGGCTTCGAGCGCCTGGCAGGCCTCGATCTGGAAGGGGTCGAGGCCGAATTCGTACATCTCGCGGAAAGACGCGAGCGCGGTGGCCTGCTCGGCGGCCCGCCTGCGGGCCGCCGCATACCGCTCGGCCGGTGAGAGGTCCTCTGTCATCGTGCTTTCGAGCGTACCGGTCCCCACTGACAACAGGACGATCATTATCCGGAACAGGGGACGACGGACGACGAAGAGGTGCCCGCGCCGTGGAGCGCGGGCACCTCTCGATGGCTGGAACTGACCCGGTCAGGTCACGTCGTCGTAGCCGTTGACCCGCTCCGGGGTCTCGGGCAGCGCGCGGCTGGCGGAGACGGTCTCGATCTCGCCGATGTCGTCGGGCGTGAGGTCGAGGTCGGAGGCCTCGTCGTCGCCGGGGCCCTCGGCCTCGCGGCGGCGCCTGCGCCGGTCGTTGAGCAGCGAGAAGAGGACCGCGCCGAAGTACAGCACCCAGATCGGCCCGGCGAGCGCCAGCATGGAGAGCGGGTCGGTGCTCGGGGTGGCGACGGCCGCGAAGACCGTGATCCCGAGGATCATCGCCCGCCACCAGCCGAGCATCCGCCGGCCGGTGACGATGCCGGTGAGATTGAGCATGACCAGCAGCAGCGGCAGCTCGAAGGAGAGCCCGAAGACGATCACCATGCGGGTGACCAGCTGGAGCAGGTCGTCCAGCGGCAGCAGGTTGCTCACGCTGTGCGGGGTGAACTGGAGGAGCACCTTCGCGGTGGTCGGCAGGACCTTGTACGCGAAGAACGCGCCGCCGAAGAAGAGCGGGACGCCGGTGGCGACGAACGCGTAGGCGTACTTCTTCTCGTGCCGGTGCAGACCGGGCGCGACAAAGGCCCACAGCTGGTACAGCCAGACCGGCGAGGCGAAGACCACACCGGCCATCAGCGACACCTGGAGGGCCAGCGTGAAGGGCGCGAGCAGGCCGTTGATCGTGATCTGCGCGCAGGGATGGGAGTCGGACTTCGCCCTGGCCAGCTCTCCGAAGGCCTGCTCACAGCCGACCGAGTCGAGGACCGGCTTGGTGAGGAAGTTGATGATGTCGTTGTAGAAGAAGGCGGCGACCACCGTCACGATGACGATGGCCAGCATGGCCTTCGCGAGCCGGTTGCGAAGCTCACGAAGGTGATCCCCGAGAGGCATCCGCCCCTCGGGATCCCTCTCCTGTTTGCGGGCAGACTTGGGCAACCCACGTCCTCATCTCGTGCGGCAGGCCGGGGGTCACCGGCCTTGCGTCAGCGCTGGGTGGTGTCCGACGGCTCGTTGACCGGGCGGGAGCTGGTCACGTCGCCGGGGGCCGCCTGGATGGTGCGCTGGGCCTGGGCCTGCTCGCCGGAGGCCGGCGCCTGGGCGGAGGAGGTGGTGTTGCCGCCGTCTTCCTTCATCGCCTTGGCCTCGCTCTTGAGGATGCGCGCGGACTTGCCGAGCGAGCGAGCCATGTCCGGAAGCTTCTTCGCGCCGAACAGCAGGATGACGACGACAAGGATGAGAATGATCTCGGGAGCTCCGAGCCTTCCGAACATAAGTCTTTACCTTCTCACCGAGGCGGCTGGGTGGGGTGCTGTCCGATCAGCCGGACATGTGTCCGAGTAATCGTGCTGACAGCGATCGTAACGCTCGGGGGTAAACGTGAGGCAATCCCCGTGCGTACGCCCGGTCCACGGTACGGGCCTCGTTCTCCGCGCCGCGAGCAGCAGCGTACCCGCCGCGGTGGGCGCCTTGACAGGGCGAAGTGACGCAAAGCGCTTATGGCGCAGTACTCACATCGGTTCCACAGCAGGTCTCAGAGGGAGTCCACAGTCCGCGCGGCGCTCGCCGCCGCCCGCTCCAGGTCCTCGGCGGCCCGGTTGATGCGCCGCGCCGAGTCCGCGACCTGCGCTCCCAGCAGGCGCGCGGCCAGGAAGACCCGGACGGCGAGCACGCCGAGCACGGCGAGACCAACGAAACCCACAGCTACCGCGAACATCGGCCAGAACATGCGGGTGAGCCTAGACGGTGGGGTGCAGCCGCAGGGTCCTGACCCCGCCGCCGGTCAGCAGCTCGATGATCCGCTCGCCCGCGGGCTTGCGGACCAGGACGTCGCAGTCGGGGCAGGTGAAGGAGTAGAACGTGGTCTTGCTGGTGGCTCCGATGGCCAGCCGCAGGGCACTCGCGGTGAGCTCGAAACTGCCCCGGCAGTCCGGGCAGCCGGCCTTGAACACCACGGGGACCACTCTTCTCATCCCGGCGAACGCGGCCGCGACCGTCACGTCCCTCGCGCCTGCGACACCGGAACCCGAAGACTCGTTCAAATCCCTTGCCCCTCCTTCTTGATCGTTCGCCTCCGGAGCACCTCAGCCGGTGCCGAGGGGGTGACCGTGCCCAGCATGGTCGTACGCCGCCAGGGCCTCGCGGGCCGCCCGGCGGGCGCTGTCGGCCAGCTCGGGCGGCGAGACGATCCGGCCGTCGCCGCCGAGTCTGAGTGCCAGCCGGCGCAGGGAGGCCGGATCGGGGGTGCGCAGAGTAATACGCAGTCCGCCGTCGGGAAGCTCATCCGCGCTGTCGTGCGGGTAGTACTCGGCGACCCAGCGGCCGGCCGGGCCGACCTCGACGACCACCTCGGGGTCCTCGGCGGCCGGCTGCACCAGGGCCTCGGACAGGTCCCGAAGCTCGATCTCGGGGGGCGCGGACGGCTCGTCGAGGATCTTGATCTCGGCGACGCGGTCGAGACGGAAGGTGCGCCGGGCCTCGGAGCGGCGGCACCAGGCCTCCACATAGGTGTGTCCGACGCTGACCAGGCGGATGGGGTCGATCTCGCGCTCGGTGACCTCGTCGCGGGCCGGCGAGTAGTAGCGGATCCACAGCCGGCGGCGCTCGGAGATCGCCCGGTCGACGTCGGCGAAGACTCCGCCCTCGGACTCGAAGGTCACCGACAGCCGGGCGCTGGCCCCGGCCGCCTCGCCGGCCGCGGTCTCCACCTTGGCGGTGGCCCGCAGCAGCGCCTGGCGGTCGCTCTCCCGCAGACCGGGCAGCGTGGACACGGCACGGGCGGCCACCAGCAGCGCGGTCGCCTCGTCGGCGGCCAGCCGCAGCGGCTCGGCGGCCTCCTCACCGAGAGCGGCCGCGTTGTGCCACCAGATGCGCTCGCCGTCGGTGTCGATGTCCAGCAGATCGCCGCCCCGGAAGCTGGTACCGCACATGGGCAGCACATCCAGGTCGGAGACCAGCTCGTCCTCGGTGATGCCGAAGGCCCGGGCCACGTCCGCGATCCGGGCGCCGGGGCGCTCGCGCAGATAGGTCACCAGGGAGAGCATCCGCCGGGTCTGGTCGATGGCGTTCACGGGCCTGACCGGTTTGCCTGCCACTGTCTTGCTCCGCTCCCCCTCAGCCCTTGGCCACGGCACGCAGCCGGTCCACCACGTCCGCGCGCAGCTCGGCCGGCTCCAGGACCACCACGTCCGGCCCGAACTCCACCAGCCAGGCGTCCAGACCGTGCCCGTACGGAATCTCCAACTCGTCCCAGCCGTCGCCGAGTTCCCGTACCGTCGTGGCCTTCGCCCGAAGGGGGTAGCCGGAGCCCGAGCGCAGCCGGATCCGCGCCGAGCGGTCGGCGATCTCACCGGCCCAGCTCGCGACGGTCTCCCGGACGGTGACCACGTCCGGGACGGGCACGGTGAACCGGGTGCCCCGGGAGCGCACCCGGCCGGTGATCCGGGACAGCCGGAACACCCGCTCGGCGCCCCGGTCCCGGTCCCAGCCCGCCAGGTACCAGTGGCCGCGCCAGCACTCCAGGGCCCACGGCTCCACGTGCCGGGGCTCGGGACGGGCGGCGGTGGCCTTGCGGTAGTCGAAGACGACCGGGCGGCGGTCGCGGCAGGCCAGCATCAGCGGTTCGAAGGCCGCCTCGTGCACCGGGATGCGCGGTTCCAGGGCGCTGTGCGCCTCGTACGGGTCGACGTCCTCGGGCAGCCCGGCGGCCCGCAGCTTCTGCAGGGCACCGCTGGCCGCGCCGGCCAGCCGGGCCTGCTGCCAGACCTTGGCGGCCAGCCCCAGGGCGGCGGCCTCCTCGGCGTCCAGCGTGATCGGAGGCAGGCTGTTGCTGTCGCGGCGGGCCAGATAGCCGACCTCGCCGTCCAGGTTCTCGACGGTCTCGATCACCAGTCCGAGCTCGCGCAGATCGTCCTTGTCCCGCTCGAACATCCGGTTGAAGGAGTCGTCACTGCCCGCCGCGGATGCCTCGACATATGCCTCGATGGAGTCGCGCAGCTCGCGCTTGCTGAGCGGCCGCCGCGTTCCCAGCAGACACAGCGCCAGGTTCATCAGCCGCTCGGCCTTGGCAATGGCCATCGACGCCCTTCGCCTTCCCTATGGTGCTTCTGACGGATGACCGTACCGCTCCAGAGTGGCACGGCAAAAGCCGGTACAAACAATGAGGACCGAAACGGACAGGACACGACAAACAACGAGGGCCCGCGCACACGGCACGGGCCCTCGTCCAGCCGGCTCCGACCAGGGGCGGCCGGCGCCGGAACGGCGCCGACCAGGCACGGGGCTCAGACCCCGAGCAGGTCCACGACGAAGATCAGCGTCTCACCGGGCTGGATCAGCGGGGTCGGGCTCTGGTTGCCGTAGGCGAGGTGGGCCGGGATGGTCAGCTGGCGACGGCCGCCGACCTTCATGCCTTCCACGCCCTGGTCCCAGCCCTTGATGACACGGCCGCCGCCGAGCGGGAAGCGGAACGGCGTGCCCCGGTTCCAGCTGGCGTCGAACTCCTCGCCCGTGCTGAACGCGACACCCACGTAGTGCACGGTGACGGTCTGGCCGGCCTTGGCCACCTCGCCGTCGCCCTCCCAGATGTCCTTGATCTCCAGGTCGGCCGGGGGCTCGCCGCCCGGGAAGTCGATCTCGGGCTTGTCGATGCTCACGTCTCTCGCTCCTGCTTGTGTACGACACGGAACCCGGACAGTCTTTCATCCCCGCCCGGCTCCCGCCCGCGCGACTACATCGCCGCCAGGATGTCCACCGAGAACACCAGCGTCGACCCCTTCTTCACCACACCGCCGTTCGGCGGGTTGTCCCCATAGGCCAGCTCCGGCGGTACGACGATCAGCAGCCGGCTGCCCACCTTCTTCCCGGTGATGCCCTGCGCCAGCCCCTTGAGGACCTCCTGCATCTGCGCGACCGCGAACTGGGCCAGCCGTCCGCTGTCGTAGGTCTGCTCGAAGGCCTTGCCGCTGTCCCAGACCTCGCCCTTGAACTGGCACAGGACCGTCTGCGAGGACTTCACCTCCGCGCCGTCGCCCTCCAGGACGTAGGTCGACACCAGCGTCTTCGGCGGGTCGGTCTTGGGAATGTCGATCGAGGGAGCCTTGCCGTCGGTGTTGGTGCCGACCTTGGGCAGCGCGGCGTCGCTCTGCGCGACCGCCTTGCCGGTGCTGGAGCTCTTGGAGTTGAAGGAGTTCAGCACATCCACCACGAACACCAGCGTGTCCGTGCCCTTGATACCCGCCTGCGAGTTGCCCGAGGTGCCGTAACCCCAGGTCGGCGGCACGGCCATCAGAACCCGGCTGCCAACCTTCTTCCCGGCCAGCCCGTACCGCCAGCCGTCGATGATGCTGCCCTGGGCCAGCTGCATGAGCAGCGGCGTGCGGTCGTAGGACTGGTCGAAGACCTTCCCCGTGGACCAGATCTGCCCCAGGTAGTTGGCCTGGATGAAGTCGTTCTCCGCGACCGCCTTGCCGCCGCCCGCGATCACCGTCTTGACCGCCAGATCCTTCGACGGGTCCCCGGAACCCTTGGCCACCGTCGGCTTCTCGTCGAACTTCGTCCCCGCCGTGATCGCCGGCAACGGCCCGTCCACGATCTTCGGCGGCGGCACCGACGAGGCGGAACCGGACGGCGCCGCACTGGCCTTGCTGGAAGCGGACTTGTCGTCGCCGCAGGCGGCAAGCGTGACCAGTCCGGCGGGTACGGCGGCAAGGAGAAGAGAGCGTCGGCGCACGGGAACAGCCTCATAATCGATCGATCTTGCGGATGCGTGCGCGCAACTCTACGACGTGACACGGGCGCCGTACGGTAAACGTACGGCGCCCGTGTGGCGTTCGCTCACATACCGGCGATGAGCTTCTCCACCCGATCGTCGACCGAACGGAACGGGTCCTTGCACAACACCGTCCGCTGCGCCTGGTCATTGAGCTTCAGATGCACCCAGTCGACCGTGAAGTCGCGCCGCTGCTCCTGAGCCCGCCGGATGAAGTCACCGCGCAGGCGCGCCCGAGTCGTCTGCGGCGGTACCGACTTGCCCTCGAAGATCTTCAAGTCATTGCAGATCCGAGCGGCTTGACCCTTCCTCTCCAGCAGGTAATACAGACCCCGCCGACGGTGAATGTCGTGATAAGCGAGGTCTATCTGCGCCACCCGCGGATGAGACATGGTCATGTTGTGCTTGGCCCGGTACCGCTCGATGAGCTTGTACTTCATCACCCAGTCGATCTCGGTGCCGATCCGGTCCAGGTCCTCGGCCTCGATCGCGTCCAGGGTCCGGCCCCACAGCTCCAGCACCTGCTCGACCGTGCCGGTGCGGATACCGCGCCGCTCGCAGAAGTCCACGGCCTTCTCGTAGTACTCCCGCTGCACCTCCAGGGCGGAGGCCTCACGGCCACTGGCCAGGCGCACCTTGCGCCGGCCCGTGATGTCATGGCTGACCTCGCGGATCGCCCGGATCGGGTTCTCCAGGGTCAGGTCCCGCATCACCGTGCCCGCCTCGATCATGCGCAGCACCAGGTCGGTGGCCCCGACCTTGAGCAACATGGTCGTCTCGGACATGTTCGAGTCGCCGACGATGACATGGAGCCGGCGGTAGCGCTCGGCGTCCGCGTGCGGCTCGTCGCGCGTGTTGATGATCGGCCGGGAGCGGGTCGTCGCCGAGGAGACGCCCTCCCAGATGTGCTCCGCGCGCTGGCTGACGCAGTACACCGCACCGCGCGGCGTCTGCAGCACCTTGCCGGCGCCGCACAGCAGCTGCCGGGTCACCAGGAACGGAATGAGGATGTCCGCGAGCCGGGAGAACTCCCCGTGCCGCGCCACCAGATAGTTCTCGTGGCAACCGTAGGAGTTGCCCGCCGAGTCCGTGTTGTTCTTGAAAAGGTAGACGTCGCCCGCGATTCCTTCCTCGTGCAGGCGTCGTTCGGCGTCCACCAACAGTCCTTCGAGAATGCGCTCGCCGGCCTTGTCGTGGGTGACCAGTTCGGTCACGTTGTCACATTCGGGTGTCGCGTATTCCGGATGTGAGCCCACGTCGAGATAGAGCCGGGCGCCGTTGCGAAGAAAGACATTGCTGCTACGGCCCCATGACACGACACGGCGGAAGAGGTACCGCGCCACCTCGTCAGGCGACAGGCGGCGCTGTCCCCTGAACGTGCACGTGACGCCGTACTCGTTCTCCAGCCCGAAAATGCGGCGGTCCATGACTGAACATTACGCCCGATCCCCTGAGCTGAAACGGGGTTCGGCAGCACGATTTGGATCATTTTCCAATGAAGCCGCAACCACCGCGCCCCCACCGGGAGCTGCGAGGACCCGTCGCGTGACCACCAGGACCAGCAACGACACACCCCCCGCCGCACCCGGCACGGCGAAGCCCCACAGCGCCCCGCCCGCCTCGACGACCGGACCCGCCAGGCCCGTTCCCACCGACGCCCCCACTGTGAACGTCGTCACAAGCCAGGAGAAAGCCTCGGTGACCGTCCCCCTCGGCGCATGCCGGTCCACCAGCACGAACGCACATGCGATCGCCGGCGCCAGGAACACCCCCGCCAGCACGGTGAGCAACACCATGGCCACCGCATCCGGCATCACCATCAGCGGCAGATAACACACCGCCAGAAGCGCCACCAGCACCCGCAGTCGCACCGCCGGCTCCCCCCGCCAGAGCCGCGCCCCGTACACCGAGCCGCCGAACAGCGCGCCCAGCCCCAGCGCCGCCATCATCCAGCCGTACACCCCGTCACCACCGTGCTCGTCCGCGTACGGCACCGACGCCACCGTGATGGAACCCAGCGCGATCCCGACGAACAGGAACGCGCCCAGCAGCGCCAGCAGCCCGGACGACCGCAACGCACCCAGCCAGTGCGCCTCGCGCGGCGCCGAACGCCACGCGCGCGAGGGCGGCGAGACGACCACGGAGAGGGCCCCGAGCACGCCCACCGCGTTCACCACCAGCAGCGCCGCCTGCGCCGACCACAGCGACACGCACAACGTCACCAGCAACGGTCCCACCGTGAACATGACTTCCTGCGCCACGGCGTCCATCGCGTACGCCGTGTGCACCTGGTCCTCCTTGCCGAGCACACTCGGCCACAGCGCACGCAGACCGCCCTCCAGGGGCGGCGTGAACAACCCCGCCGCGGCCACGCACGCGTAGGCGAGCGGCAGCGGACCGGTGCCGGCGAAGGCGAAACCGGCCATGGCGAGAGCCGACGCGACGGCCGCGGGCAGCTGGACCCGCGGCTGCCCGTGCACGTCCACCAGTCGGCCCAGCACCGGCTGGCCCACCGCGTTGGCGACGCCGTACACGGCCGCGAGCGCTCCCGCCAGGCTGTACGTACCGCCCTCCGCGCGCACGAACAGCACGATCGCGATCGCGGCCGTGGCGTTCGGCAGCCGGCCCACCAGGGTGCCCGTCAGCAGGCGGACCGCGTGCCTCGCCCTGAGGATCTCCAGGTATCCCGCGGCCATGGCCCGCCTCCAAGTTTTACGTATAACGTCTGCTCCCATACGTACCATGTGCGCAGTTCACACGTCCAGACGAAGGAGCCCACCCCCGGTGGCACGCAGCAGCACGCGCCCGACGAGCCGCGACGTCGCCCAGGCCGCCGGCGTCTCCCAGGCAGCCGTGTCCCTCGTACTCGGCGACAAATGGCGCGGCCGGGTCTCCGAGGCCACCGCCGAACGCGTCCGGGAAGCCGCCCGCGACCTCGGCTACCGCCCCAACCTCGCCGCCCGCAACCTCCGCCTCGGCCACACCCGCACCGTCCTCCTCGTCGTCCCCGCCCTCACCACCGAGTTCTTCGCCGGCGTCTACACCGGCGCCGCCCGCGTGGCCGCCGACCACGGCTTCGGCGTCGTCCTCTACCCCTCCCCCGAAGGCATCGGCCCCGCCCGCCCGTCGCCCACCACCCTCAAAGGAAGGCCCTTGCGGGCCGCCCCCATTCGCGATCCCTTCGCCTCCGCCCAGGCCGCCCTCGACGGCGTCATCGCCTCCTCGATGGCCGCCGACGCCCTCACCGCCATCCGCGGCGACCAGCTCCCCCTGGTGATGCTCGACAGCGACCCCGACGGCAGCCTCGGCGCCGCCACGGTGAACCTGGACATCGCCGACGGCGTACGCCAGGTCGCCGACCACCTGCTGGGCCTCGGCCACCGCCGCTTCCTCCACCTGGCCGCCGACGTCGCCTCCTGGACCTTCGAGGTACGCGCCCGCGAACTGGCCGCACGCACCGCCGAGGTACCCGGCACCTCGGTACGCACCGTCCACGCCCCGATCTCCATCGAAGGCGCCCACACGGCCACCGAAGCCGCCCTCGCCGCACCCGGCCCCCACCCCACCGCCCTGGTCTGCGACGACGACAAACTCGCCGCCGGCGCCTACAAGGCGCTCCGCCGCCACGGCCTGCGCATCCCCGACGACATCTCCGTCACCGGCCTCGACGACCTCGCCCTCGCCACCGCCATCGACCCCGAACTCACGACCGTACGACTGGACGCCGAACTCTTCGGCGAACGCGGCATGCACGCCCTCCTCGCCGTCCTGGAAGGCCGCGCGCCAGAAGGCCGGGACATCCCCGTCGAACTGGTCGTACGAGGCTCCACAGCGCCCCCACCGCAACCCTAGCCGCACCCGGCCGCACACACACCCGCGCCCCGCCCGGACGACTCGCCGGACGGGGCGCACAGAGCGGGTGGCAGCGGGGCTACTCGACGTCCCCGCCGGACTCCTCCGCCTCGTCGGTCGCCGCAGCCGTCGCCGCACCTTCCGACTCCAGCAACCGGGACAGCTGCGGGCTCCCGATACGCCTGAACTTGCGCTTCTGCGGACGCGTACGGTCCAGCAGCGCGACCTCCAGACGCTCCGCCGGAATCTCCCGCTGCGTGCCGTTCGACTCCCGCGACAGAGCCGTCACAGCCAGCTTCAGAGCCTCCGCGAGCGTCATACCGTCCCGGTGCTCCCGGTCCAGATAGCTGCTGATCTGCTCCGCATTGCCACCGACCGCGACCGAACCGTGCTCATCCACGATCGAACCGTCGTGCGGCAGCCGATAGATCTGGTCACCCTCCGGGGTCTCCCCGACCTCCGCGACCACCAACTCCACCTCGTACGGCTTCTCGGCCGCACTGGAGAAGATCGTGCCCAGCGTCTGCGCATAGACGTTGGCAAGACCCCGCGCCGTCACATCGTCACGGTCATAGGTGTAACCCCGCAGGTCGGCGTAGCGCACACCGCCGATCCGCAGATTCTCGTACTCGTTGTACTTACCGGCGGCCGCGAAACCGATCCGGTCATAGATCTCGCTGAACTTGTGCAGCGCACGGGACGGGTTCTCACCGACGAACACGATGCCGTCGGCGTACTGGAGCACCACCAGACTCCGACCGCGCGCGATGCCCTTCCGGGCGTACTCCGCACGGTCCGCCATGGCCTGCTGAGGTGAGACATAAAACGGCGTCGACACCGGTATCCGTCCCCTTCCTTAGGGTTCCGTCGAAGTCACTGGGATCACCTTCACCACAAGCGCCGGACGCCTCAGAGCAGCGCCGCGCGCGGGCCGTCCGGCTCCTCCAGACGGCGCGCCAGCACCGCACGGGCGAGCTCGGAGGACTCGTCGTCGGTGAGCCGGCGGAACCCGTCCTCGGTGATCACGGTGATGATCGGGTAGATCCGGCGCGCGACATCGGGACCACCGGTCGCCGAATCGTCGTCGGCCGCGTCGTACAGAGCCTGCACCACCAGTGTGGTCGCCTGCTCCTCACTCAGGTCCTCACGGAACAGCTTCTTCATGGCCCCGCGCGCGAAGACCGAGCCGGAACCCGTCGCGGAGAAGTTGTGCTCCTCGGAACGGCCGCCCGTGACGTCGTACGAGAAGATCCGCCCCTTGCCCCGGTCCACGTCGAACCCGGCGAACAACGGCACGACCGCCAGGCCCTGCATCGCCATGCCGAGGTTGGAACGGATCATCGTCGACAGCCGGTTCGCCTTGCCCTCCAGCGACAGCTGCGCACCCTCGACCTTCTCGAAGTGCTCCAGCTCCAGCTGGAAGAGCTTGACCATCTCCACGGCGAGGCCGGCGGTACCCGCGATGCCGACCGCCGAGTACTCGTCGGCCGGGAACACCTTCTCGATGTCGCGCTGGGCGATCACGTTCCCCATCGTGGCCCGACGGTCACCGGCGAGCACCACGCCCCCGGGGAAGGTCACCGCGACGATCGTCGTCCCGTGCGGCGCCTCGATCACCCCCTGCGTGGGCGGCAACTGCCGCTTGCCGGGCAGCAACTCCGGCTGGTGCTCACCGAGAAAGTCCATGAACGAAGAGGACCCAGGCGTCAGGAAGGCAGCTGGTAGACGCCCGGTGCTACGAGTGTTGGCTTCCACGCGTTTCCTTCCACGTATGCTGCAGCCCGTCTTATGACGTCGGGCTGATCCTTGAACTGCCCCAGCGCGGCGTTGCAGCTGAAGCACAGTACGCCACGGACCCTACCCGTCTCATGGCAGTGATCCACATGCGCAGCGGGGGCGGATGGACAGATACAGCAGACACCATGTTGCGAGGCGATCAGCGCGTCACGCTCGACTTCGGTGAGACCGTACTTGCGCTTGAAAAAGCTGACCCGGTTTCGCTCCGCGCGGCACGCACGGCAGTAACTCGCCCAGCCGTCCGACGAAGTCTTGTTGCGCTCCCACTCGGAGTGCGGCTTCACGACTTCGCACTGCGGGCACCGCTTGTGCCCGGCCGGGACGTCCACCTTCTCTCGGACGGTCTTCCCAGTAGCCTCTCGGCGACGCCGGTAGTGCGCGGCACTGTACTCCGCCACGCACTCCCGGCAGTACACCTGGAGGCCATCGCACCGGTTCCTGTCTCGCGCGAACGCCGCAGGAGGCAGGTCCCGCTCGCATTTCCTGCAGTGCTTCGCGTTCGGCTCCGCAGCCACCCGCTCCCCCCGACCCCTCTAATTCGAAGGCGACGTGGCCAATTCGCCTTTACTCTCCACCTTTTTGCACGAATGACCTCACGAAGTCCTCTGCGTTCTCCTCGAGTACATCGTCAATCTCGTCAAGAACCGAGTCGACGTCGTCGCTCAGCTTCTCGTGCCGCTCCTTGAGGTCCTCGGAGCCCTGCGACTCCGCCGCCTGCTCCTCGACCTCCTCGGTGGAGTGCGTCGCCTTCTGCTGTCCGCCGCCGGTGTCCTTGGTTGCCATGACACTCACCCCGCTCAGTTCGCCCGACATGGGTCGACAGGTCGGCTTTCCTGCCGATCGGTGATGATCAGACCCTACAAGCCGGGTCCGACATCGGCCCCGCAGTTTCTCCAACGTACGGGGGCCACCTCGATGATTCCCGGGCGGCGGGATTTTGACCCCGGCCGCCCGGTGTGCTCCGGGTACCCGTTCAGCCGCCGGAGAGGACCCTGACCAGGTCTTCTGCGGTGCGGCAGCGGTCCAGGAGCTCCTTGACGTGATTTCGCGTTCCGCGTAGCGGTTCCAGGGTTGGGACGCGCTGGAGGCTGTCCCTGCCCGGGAGGTCGAAGATGACCGAGTCCCAGCTGGCGGCGGCGACGTCGTCGGCGTACTGCTCCAGACAGCGGCCGCGGAAGTACGCGCGGGTGTCCTCCGGCGGGCTCGTACGGGCCCTGTCGACGTCGGCCTCGGCGAGCAGCCGCTTGATGCGTCCGCGGGCCGCGAGGCGGTTGTAGAGGCCCTTCTCGGCCCGTACGTCGGCGTACTGAAGGTCGAGGAGGTGCAGCTTGGCGGCGTCCCAATCGAGGTCGTCGCGGCGTCGGTAGCCCTCCATGAGTTCCTTCTTGGCCACCCAGTCGAGTTCGCCGGCGAGACTCATGGGGTCGTTCTCCAGGCGGTTGAGGGTGTCCTCCCAGCGCTGCAGGACGTCCCGGGTCTGTTCGTCGGCGTCGGCGCCGTAGCGCTCCTCGACGTACTTGCGGGAGAGCTCGTAGTACTCCATCTGGAGCTGGACCGCGGTGAGTGTGCGGCCGCTGCGGAGCGTGACGAGGCGCTTGAGGCTGGGGTCGTGGGAGACCTGGTGAAGGGTCCGTACGGGCTGGTCGACGGCGAGGTCGACCGCGATGAAGCCGTCCTCGATCATCGAGAGGACCAGGGCCGTGGTGCCGAGCTTGAGGTAGGTCGAGATCTCCGAGAGGTTCGCGTCGCCGATGATCACGTGCAGACGGCGGTACTTCTCGGCGTCCGAGTGCGGCTCGTCGCGGGTGTTGATGATGGGGCGCTTGAGGGTCGTCTCCAGGCCGACCTCGACCTCGAAGTAGTCGGCGCGCTGGCTGAGCTGGAAGCCGTGCTCGTGGCCGTCCTGGCCGATGCCGACGCGGCCGGCGCCGGTGACGACCTGGCGGGAGACGAAGAAGGGGGTGAGGTGGCGCACGATGTCGGAGAAGGGGGTTTCCCGCTTCATCAGGTAGTTCTCGTGCGTGCCGTAGGAGGCGCCCTTGTTGTCGGTGTTGTTCTTGTAGAGGTGGATGGGCTGGGCACCGGGGAGCTGGGCGGCTCGTTCGGCGGCCTCGGCCATGATGCGCTCGCCGGCCTTGTCCCAGAGGACGGCGTCGCGGGGGTTGGTGACCTCGGGGGAGCTGTACTCGGGGTGGGCGTGGTCCACGTAGAGGCGGGCGCCGTTGGTGAGGATGACGTTGGCGAGGCCGATGTCCTCGTCGGTGAGCTGGCTGGCGTCGGCGGCCTCGCGGGCGAGGTCGAATCCCCGGGCGTCCCGCAGCGGGTTCTCCTCCTCGAAGTCCCAGCGGGCGCGGCGGGCCCGGTGCATCGCCGCCGCGTAGGCGTTGACGATCTGGGATGAGGTGAGCATGGCATTGGCATTGGGGTGGCCGGGGACGGAGATCCCGTACTCCGTCTCGATGCCCATTACTCGCCGTACGGTCATGCGGCCCTCCTTGCCCGGCGGAGCCCTCGGTCGTGGGCTCCGCTCGCGTACCGCTGGCGCTCCGGTGCGTGTGCGGTGCCCGTCCCCGCACTGCGCGACTCGGCGGTAGGAAAGAGCCTAGAACGCCTTTGCGCTGGTGGGGAGATCATTTGCGTCATTGCCTTGCTCGCCTCGGTTCCGGTTTTGGCCGGAAAAACAGTCGGCTGCGGGTACCCGGTGGGGGCACCCGCAGCCGCCCTGTGTTTTACAGGTACTGCCCGGTGTTCGCCACCGTGTCGATGGAGCGCCCCGTGTCGGCGCCCTGCTTTCCGGTGATGAGGGTACGGATGTAGACGATCCGTTCGCCCTTCTTTCCAGAGATTCGGGCCCAGTCGTCGGGGTTGGTGGTGTTGGGCAGGTCCTCGTTCTCCTTGAACTCGTCCACGCAGGCCTGGAGGAGGTGGGAGACGCGGAGGCCCTTCTGGCTGTGCTCCAGGAAGTCCTTGATCGCCATCTTCTTGGCGCGTCCGACGATGTTTTCGATCATTGCGCCGGAGTTGAAGTCCTTGAAGTAGAGGACTTCCTTGTCGCCGTTGGCGTAGGTGACTTCCAGGAAGCGGTTCTCCTCGGATTCGGCGTACATGTGTTCCACGGCCGTCTGGATCATGCTGGCGACGGTGGTGGCCTTGCTGCCGCCGTGCTCGCCGACGTCGTCGGAGTGCAGCGGGAGGCGTTCGGTGAGGTACTTGCCGAAGATGTCCTTCGCCGCCTCGGCGTCCGGACGCTCGATCTTGATCTTCACATCGAGGCGGCCGGGGCGGAGGATGGCGGGGTCGATCATGTCCTCGCGGTTGGAGGCGCCGATGACGACCACGTTCTGCAGGCCTTCGACACCGTCGATCTCGGCGAGCAGCTGGGGGACGATGGTGTTCTCCACGTCCGAGCTGACGCCGGAGCCTCGGGTGCGGAAGAGGGACTCCATCTCGTCGAAGAAGACGATGACGGGGGTGCCCTCGCTGGCCTTCTCCCGGGCACGCTGGAAGACGAGGCGGATCTGCCGCTCGGTCTCGCCGACGTACTTGTTCAGGAGCTCGGGGCCCTTGATGTTGAGGAAGAAGCTCTTGCCGGCGGCCTGGCCGGTGACCTCGGCGACCTTCTTGGCCAGCGAGTTGGCGACGGCTTTGGCGATGAGCGTCTTGCCGCATCCGGGCGGCCCGTAGAGCAGGACGCCCTTGGGCGGGCGCAGTTCGTGCTCCTTGAACAGGTCCGGGTAGAGGTAGGGGAGCTCGACGGCGTCGCGGATGGCCTCGATCTGGCCGCCGAGACCACCGATCTGCTCGTAGCCGATGTCGGGGACCTCTTCGAGGACGAGTTCCTCGACCTCGCTCTTGGGAACGATCTCGTAGACGTAGCCGGAGCGGGGTTCGAGCAGCAGGGCGTCGCCGGGGCGGATGTTCACGTCCAGCAGCGGCTCGGCGAGCCGCACCACCCGTTCCTCGTCGGTGTGCCCCAGTACCAGGGCGCGTTCGCCGTCCTCGAGGATCTCCTTGAGGGTGACGATGTCGCCGACGCGCTCGTACTTCATGGCCTCGACCACGTTGAGCGCTTCGTTGAGCATGACTTCCTGGCCGCGCCTGAGGTCGTCCAGGTCAACGCTTGGGCTGACGTTCACCCGCAGTTTGCGGCCGCCGGTGAAGATGTCGGCGGTGCCGTCCTCGTTGGCTTGCAGGAAGACACCGAAGCCGGCCGGCGGCTGTGCGAGCCGGTCGACTTCCTCCTTGAGGGCCACGATCTGGTCGCGGGCCTCGCGGAGTGTGTTCGCGAGTCGTTCGTTCTGGGCGGACACGCCGGCCAGGTTCGTCTGCAGCTCGACGATCCGCTCTTCGAGAATCCTCGTGTGTCGCGGAGAGTCGGCGAGCTTGCGTCGCAGGACGGCGATCTCCTGCTCAAGGTAGGCAATCTGCCCGGCGGGGTCGTCGGACCCTCGTCCCGGGCGGATGCCGCGGTTCATGTCGTCGTCGTGGGCTGCCACGGTCCTCACCTCCTCCAAGGGGAGCTGGACGCTTCCAGACCCTACCTGGGTGGGTGTCGATTGAAACCCCTAGATCACAAAGACTGTCAAGGTGTGTCGTCGGTCACCCATCGCTTCTCCCTCGTGCCCGGTGGATACCCACTCAACGCGATTCAGAAGCTGCGTGTTCCAGGCCGGGAGCGGTCAAAACCCTCCGTGACTGGCCGGAGTTGTCCGCTCCGATGCCGGTTCAGGGGTTGTGCCCCGGTGAGGGCTTCCTTACACAGAGCAACGGGGCGGGTGGCGCGGGTGATCGCGGGCGCGGGTCGCGGGTTGGCTCAAGTCGATCGATCCGGTGGCCGAGCGCCGTCGTCCCGCGCGGCCGGGTGCGCCGTGCGCGCGGGCCGGAGGGGCCTCCGGGCGCGGGTGGGTGCCCGGCGGAGGGCACGGCCGGGGGCGGTTCGGGCGGGGGTAGGGTCGAAGGAGTTCAACACCCGCCGGGGCGGGACCGGGTGACCGCCGGGTCCGGCCGTCCGGCGCTTTCGAGGGCAGGAGAGATGACCGTGCAGCAGGAGGCCCTGGCCGGCGCGGAGGCGCTTGAGGTCTGGATCGACCAGGATCTTTGTACGGGTGACGGGATCTGTGCCCAGTACGCCCCGGAGGTGTTCGAGCTGGACATCGACGGCCTGGCTTATGTGAAGGGCGTGGACGACGAGCTGCTGCAGGCGAAGGGGGCGACGGTGCCGGTGCCGTTGCCGCTGCTGACGGACGTGGTGGACTCGGCGCGGGAGTGTCCGGGCGAGTGCATTCATGTGCGCCGGGTCACGGACCGGGTCGAGGTGTACGGGCCGGACGCGGAGTGACTTTCCGGCCACTCCGCGTGGCCTGTGGGTCAGCCGCGTGGGTCAGACGCTGTGGGCGGCCGCGGGGGTGGAGCGGACGAACGTGTGGCCGTCCCAGCGCCAGGTGGCGCGGGTCTTCACGTCCGGGCAGCAACTGGGCACATCGTCCGAGGAATAGCCGAGCAGGGTCGCTGTGACCGTTTTGGCGGCAACGGTGAAGTCGGTGACCGTGAGCCGGTCCTTGGGGTCGACGAGGGTGGCGACGACGCGGGGGCGGGTGGCGTCGGCGGCCTGGGTGAGGACGTAGACGCCGTCGGGCGGGGTGCCCATGGCGGAGTCGCAGTGGACCACCGCCACGGTTTCCGGTCTGCCGTCGCCGTCGAGGTCGCCGGTGGCCTTCTTGACGACCACCTCCTTCACGGGGCCGCAGTCGAGGGGGAAGTCCACGCCGGTGACGTTGGGCGGCGCGGTGGCCGCGGGGGTGGGCTTCGTCTCGGTGCCGGCCGTGGGCTGGGCGGCCTTGGCCGCGCCCGGCTGGAAGAGGGATGACAGCGCGATGACGCCGGTCACAGCAGTGGCGGTGGCGAGCCAGTGCATGGGGCGGGGGTCGGTGTGAGCGAGCTCCGGGACCACGGATTGCTGCACTAGGAGTGTCTCCTGCGAGGCCTGTGCCGGTGGGGATGGCCTGCATAGTGCCACACGTCACAGTGGGTGGGGAACGCCGGGGTGCGCTTCCGACGGCGGCCGCCTCCTGCGACGGCCGACGAGGCTTCGGTGACGGCCGAGGCTTCCGCCACAGCCGACGAGGTTTCGGTGACGGCCGGGGAGGCTTCCGCCACAGCCGACGAGGCTTGGGTGACGGCCGGGGAGGCTTCCGCCACAGCCGACGAGGCTTGGGTGACGGCCGGGGAGGCTTCCGCCACAGCCGACGAGGCTTGGGTGACGGCCGGG